>JAKOVA010000294.1 GCA_029782335.1 Actinomycetes bacterium
CGCGGCGGATCGCGCTCGATCAGACCGCCTTCTACGCGACCGGCGGCGGCCAGCCCCACGACATCGGCGTGGTCACCGGTCCCGGCGGCGCCGCTGCGGTGACCGATGTGCGGAAGGAGGGATCCGTGGTCTGGCACACCCTCGACGGCCCGCTGCCCTCAGTCGGTGATGCAATCGAGGGCGACCTCGATTGGACCCGCCGGCACGCGCTGATGCGCACCCACTCGGCATTGCACGTGTTGTGCGGCGTGATCTGGAACGAGTGGAAGGTTCCCGTCACCGGCGGGAACATGGAACCGCTGTCGGCCCGTATGGACTTCGAGTTCGATCCGCTGCCGCCGGGGTTCGCGGAACGGGTCGAGGAGCTCGTGAACGCCGAGATCGACGCGAACCGCCCGATCGAGGTGAGCTTCCTTCCTCGCGGGGTGGCGGTCGGCGACGCCGATCTCATTCGCACGAAGGTCAACATGATCCCCGAGTCGGTCACCGAGATCCGGGTCGTCGACATCGTCGGGCTCGACAAGCAGGCCGACGGAGGAACCCACGTCGCGGCAACCGGGGAGATCGGGCGATTCCGGGTGGTCAAGACCGAGTCGAAGGGCAAAGGAAACAAGCGCCTCCGGGTCAAGGTCGAGGATCGCTGATGCCAGGCCGGCACGAGCCGCTCACCGAAGGCCTGCTCGAAGGGGCGTTCCCAGCCGCGAACCCCTGGCCGCTCTACGCACGCTTGCGTGCCGAGGCGCCGGTCGCGTGGTGCGAGGAGCCGGGCTTCTGGGCCGTCAGCCGGATGGAAGACGTGCTGACGGTTGCGACCGATCCGGCAACGTTCTGCTCGTCGCAGGGCGTGTTGGTGATGGAGATCGGCACGACCTACGACTCGCCGCCGACGATGATGCACACCGACCCGCCCGAACACACCGCCTATCGGGCGCTCGTGTCCCCGCCGTTCCGCAAGCGTGTCGTCGAGCAGATGGATGCGGCGGTCCGAGCCCGCGCCGGCGAACTCGTTGCGGCGCTGGCGCTCGGGGAGCCCGTCGACGTAGTCGAGTCGTTGGCGGTGCCGTTCCCGTTACAGGTGATCAGCGACCTGCTCGGCCTCGTCGACGTCGATCTCGATCGTCTCTACCGCTGGTCGGAAGCCCTGATCCCGGGTTCGGAGGACTTCACACCCGATCAGGCACTCGAGGTGTCGGCCGAGGTGACGGCGTACCTGATGGACCAGGCCGCCCGCCGCCGTCGTGACCCCGGTGAGGATCTCATCTCGATGATCGCCCTCGCGGCCCTCGACGGCCGGAGACTCGACGACGTCGAAGTCGCGATGTTTCTCATCCAGCTGCTCGTGGCCGGAAACGAGACGACGAGGAACCTCATCTCGGGATCGCTCGTCGCGTTCGCCCGACATCCCGAGCAGTGGGAGCGCCTGCGGAAATCGAAGGACGGGGTGGGGATCGCGGTCGAGGAACTCCTGCGCTGGACCTCGCCGGTCATCTCCTTCATGCGCACCGCAACCCGCGACACGGTGCTCGGCGGGCAGGCGATCTCGGCGGGCGACCCCGTGCTGATGCTCTACGCCTCCGCCAACCGCGACGAGGCCACGTTCGGACCGAGCGCCGCCCAGCTCGACATCACCCGGGATCCCAATCACCACGTCGCGTTCGGGTTCGGAACCCACTTCTGTCTCGGGGCAGCGCTCGCCCGACTCGAAGCGCGGGTGATCCTCGAGTTGTTGAGGCGTCGCATCTCGCACCTCGAGGTCGCCGGGGAGATCGTGACGTCACCCTCGACGGTGATCGCCGGGGTCAGCCGGGCGATCCTGCGTTTGCACCCGGCGTGAGGCCCGGCCACACTCCGGCGAGGGGTCGACCCCGGATGGGGCGACAGCGATGCTGGGGGAAGCGGTGACGGGTCGACGTTCGGTTCGAGGGAGGGTGTTTCGGGCGATCGTCGCCGCATCGGTGATGGTGACCGTGGGCGCCGCCTGTACGCCAACGCCCGAACACGCCCCCAGCGCCGAGGCCGCCCTGCTCGATGCGGCTCCCGCAGCCAACGAGCCGCGATTCCTGGGACCCGGCCCCTACGACGTCGGCGTCACCACCCTCGAACTCGGTGACCGCAAGCTCGACGTCTGGTACCCCGCGCTGCCGACCGACACGCCGACCGCGACCGATCGCGTCGAGGACCTGTTCGCGCCGTCGCTCCGCAGCCTGCTTCCTGTTGGCCTCTCCTTCGCGGTCGACCTGTATGGACACCGTGACGCGCCGGTCGCTCCGGGACACCACCCCCTGGTGCTGTTCGCTCACGGAATCTTCTCGTGGCGTGACCAGTCGGCGAGCCTCACCGCCCACCTTGCCTCCTGGGGGATGGTGGTGGCATCGCCCGACATGCCCGAGTACGGGTTGTCGGCGCTGGGCTTCGGTGGTGTGCCCTTCGCCGGGGACACGACGGCGGCCCTCGATCGGGTCGTCGCACGAATGCGTACCGAGGCATCCGGAGACGGACTGTTGGGTGGCGCCCTCGACGTGGAGCGGATCGCGATCACCGGCCACTCCCTCGGCGGGGCGCTGTCGACGCTGTACGCGGCGCGCCCCTTCATCCGCGCCTATGTGCCGCTCGCGTCCGCGTTCGTGCTCCCCGACGCTGCGGCGTCGCGCAAGCCGGCGATGTGGATCCGGGCGACGACCGACGCCACCCACGTCGACGCCCTGCTGCCATTGGCGGAACGGGCGGCAGCCGGACCTCGCGCCGCGGTGTCGATCCGAGGGGGTGGCCACGTCGGGCCCTTCGCACCGGCGCTGTGCGAGGCGGGCGGGATCGGTGTCATTCCGCTCCTCGGCCGCTTCGGCGTCTTCTTGCCGTCGCAGCTGTCGGTGGTTGCGGACGACGGCTGCCGAGACCCGCACCGTGCCGAGCAGGCGGCGGTGGTCGCACATTTCCTGACGGCGGAGCTTCGCTGGCGACTCGGTCTGGATGCCGAGCCGGTAGGTCTCGGCGTCGGGGTGGTCGACCACCTGCCGGTCGCGGTGACCTACCGGCACTCCTGAGCACCCGGGCCGCCGCCGAGGTCCGCTCAGATCACCGCGTCGAACAGTTCGGGGAACACCCGGGCCACCTTCGCGGTGAGATAGTCGCCGTAGGTGCCGGACAGATGCTGCAGGCTCGTGCCGTCCCATCGCGAGTCGGCGTCATCGGCGGGCGCAGGACCTTCGAGGGGGAGTGCCGTCACCTCGACGTCCCAGCCCGGATCGAGGAACAGCGGGAACGAATAGCGCTCGCGGTCGGTGCGGTTGGCGACGCGGTGGGGCGTCGAGCGGTATCGCCCACCGGTCATGCGATCCAGCATGTCGCCGAGGTTGCAGACGAGCGCATCACCCAGCGGCGGGACCTGTCGCCAGCCGTCGGCGCCGCGCACCTCCAACCCCCCGACGTCGTCCGCCAAGAGCAGGGTCAACAACCCGTAGTCAGTGTGTTCGCCAACACCCCAGGCGCATTGGGTCGGTGGGTAGCGGAACATGCGGAACAACACGGTCGGCGTTGCGGTGAGGTTGCGACGGAACCACGACTCGTCGAGACCCAGGCCCACCGCCATTCCCGCGAGCACGTGATGGCCGACGTCGATCGCCGCCGCGACGTAGCGCTCGACGATCGGGCGGAGCGCCGGCAACGCGTCGGGCCAGAGGTTCGAGCCGTGCAGCGGGCGCCCGTCAGCCGATCCCTCCTCACCGACGTAGAACCCTTCCTTGTCGTCGGGCTCGCCGGAGGTGAGCTCACCCCGGAACGGGAACCAGCCCCGCCAAGCAGCGCCGGCCGCCGGCATCGCCACCTGTTGCTTGGCGTCGAGGGGCAACGCGAAGAACGCCCGGGCGGCCTCACGGAGCCCGCTCGTGACGGTGGGATCGATTCCGTGGCCCGTCACCGCGAAGAAGCCGTGGTCCCGGCAGGCGGCGTCGATCGCAGACGCAAAGGTGCTGGGTCGACCCGAGACGTCGATGATCGGCAGCGAGGCGTCGGGCACCGCCACAGCATCCTCGATTCGGCTTGAATGGC
Organism: Actinomycetes bacterium; assembly: GCA_029782335.1. GTDB lineage: Bacteria > Actinomycetota > Acidimicrobiia > Acidimicrobiales > Microtrichaceae > JADLFH01. Next base: position 4,045 of record JAKOVA010000294.1, read on the forward strand.
GCCATGCCCGTTGAGCTCGCCGAGCGGCTCGCGGAGGTCGACCTGTGCGACCTCGACCGCTTCTGTGAGGGTTTCCCGCACGCGACCTTCGAGCTGTTGCGCGACCACGCCCCGGTGTGGTTCCACCCGCCGACGCCGAACGCGCCCGGAGGCGAAGGATTCTGGGTGCTGAGCCGCTACGAGGACATTGCGGCGGTCGCCTCGGATTCGGAGACGTTCAGTTCGCACCGGGGTGGCGCTCGACTCGACGGTGGAACCCTGATCGAGGATCTCCCGAGCGGATTCGCGGCGGGGGTGCTGCTCAACATGATGGACGAGCCGCGCCACCAACAGATCCGGCGACAGTGCCTTCCGTGGTTCTCCGCCGCGGCCCTCCGGCGCGTGCAGGCGGAGCTTCGGGAACGCACCACCCGAATCGTCGACGAAGCGCTCGAGCGAGGGGAGGTCGACCTTCTTCGTGACGTCGCGGCGGAACTCCCACTCCAGGCGGTCGCTGCGATGCTCGGCGTCCCCCAGGAGGATCGCCACCGGCTCTTCGCATGGGCGAACGCAACGCTTGACTACGAGGATCGAGAACTCGGCGAAACGAGCGAGACATCGGCCCGCGCTGCCGCCGAGATGTACGAGTACGGCCAGGCGTTGATCGCCGCGAAGCGCCAGACCCCCAGCGACGACCTGCTGTCGGACCTCATTCACTCTGACGTGGAGGCGAACCCCGACGAGCTCCAGATGTTCTTCTCCTTGCTCATCGCCGCGGGCTCCGAGACGACTCGCAACACCATCGCCGTCGGCGCCGCAGCGTTCGCCGAGCGACCGGCGTTGTGGGATGAGCTGAGCGCGGATCGGTCGTTGCTGGGCAGCGCTTCGGAGGAGATTCTGCGCTGGGCTTCCTCGACGACCTACAACCGGCGGACCGCAACCGTCAACACTGAGGTCGGCGGACAACGGATCTCGGCGGGTGACAAGGTCACGCTGTGGTGGGGCTCGGCGAACTACGACCCACGGGCGGTCGCGGATCCGCATCGATTCGACATCCACCGAAGTCCGAACCATCACCTCGCGTTCGGTCACGGCAGCCATTTCTGTCTCGGATCGCACCTCGCCCGCATGGAGATCCGCCTGGTGTTCGACGAGTTGGCCGACCGGGTCGCGCGCCTTGAACAGATGGGGCCCATCGAGTGGGTCCGTTCGAACAAGCACACCGGGGTGCGACACCTGCCGATGCGACTCGTCGCTCGCTGAAGACCCGGCGCCCATTGCGACGGGCCACTTCGGAGTGCGCCGGTATCGTCGCTGCATGCGCATCGGTGTGTTCTTCGAGCCCCTCGACGTCGACAGTGCCGTCGCCGCGGCGTCCGCGATGGCTGATCGTGGCATCGCGTCGCTGTGGTGCCCCCAGATCTTCCGGGGCGACACCCTGACCACGTTGGCGGTGATCGCTCGTGAGGTCCCCGAGATCGGCCTGGGTACCGCGGTCGTTCCCACCTATCCGCGCCATCCCATGGTCATGGCCGCCCAGGCGCGGGTGGTGCAGGAGGTCTCCGGGGGTCGCCTCACGCTCGGCATCGGGCTCAGCCATCAGCTCGTCATCGAAGGGATGCTCGGCATGTCCTTCGATCATCCGCTGCGGCACATGCGGGAGTACCTCGACATCCTCATGCCGCTCCTGCACGGCGACGCCGTGTCGGTTTCGGGATCGACCCTGACCTTCCACGGAACGATTGACCACCCCTCCGAGCCGGTGCCGCTCGTGGTCGCTGCCCTCGGCACCAAGATGCTGCAACTCGCCGGTCGGCAAGCCGACGGGACGGTGACCTGGATGGTCGGCGTGGACACGGTTCGTGACCACATCGTGCCGACGATCCGGGCCGCCGCGGAATCCGCGGGCCGCAACGAGCCTCGGGTCGTGGTGGCGCTGCCGGTGGCGGTAACCGACGATGCAGCTTCCGCTCGGGAGCGGGCGGCAAAGGTCTTCGAGATCTATGGCCATCTGCCGTCGTATCGGGCGATGCTCGACCGTGAGGGTGCTGCGGGTCCCGCGGACGTAGTGATCGCCGGCGACGAGCGGTATGTCCGTGACCGCATCGCCGCGATCGAGGCGGCCGGCGCGACCGAGTTCATCGGTGTGCCGTTCAATGACGACGGCCCGACCCTCGACCTGCTCGCGGGGTTGGCGACGGGCGGCTGAAGGTCCGAGCAGAACGGCTTCGGCCGCCCCGGCTCCCCGGCGTCAAGCGTCACCTCAGATACCCTCCTGCCGTGCTGGAGGCGCTGTCACGAGTCCGCTCCGCCTACGACTCGGGCGCTGTGCGTCTCGGCGCCTTCGTTGACACGAGCACCGCGACGCTTCGGTTGCGGGCCGAGCAGCGCTGGGCGCAGTGGGAGCAGAACACGCTGTTGCGGCACCGACTTCCGCGGGTGCTGTTCGTCCTCGTGGTCGTGTGGTACTTCGCGGTCTTCGAGAACCGCGTGTGGATGCGCCACTCGAACTACGGCACGTTCGACTACGACCTCGGGATGTACGACCAGGCCGTCTGGTTGTTGTCGCGTGGACGTGGCTTCATGACCGTCCGCGGGATGCAGGTGTTCGGTCACCACGCCAACCTGGGCTTCCTGCTCCTCGTGCCGTTCTACTGGCTGGGCGCCGGTCCGCAGTTCCTCGATGCGATCAACACGCTGGCGGTCGTCGCGTGCGCGTTGCCGATCTTTGCGCTGGGGCGGCGGTTCCTCCGCTCCGAGTGGGCGGGTCTGCTCCTGGCGGGCGCGTACCTGTTCCATTTCATCCCGCAGTGGATGATCCAGGAGACCTTCCATGTGGAGAACATCGCCGCTCCGGCGTTGATGGGGGCGTTCTGGTTCGCGTCGGTGGGTCGGTGGCGGCCGTACTGGTGGTGCGTCGCGTTCGCGTTGATCTGGAAGGAGGACATCGGCCTCTACGTGGCGATGATGGGCGTGGTCGTGTTCGTCCTCTTCGGCGCACGACGTGTCGGCGTGTGGACCTTCGCCGCCGGAGTGGCGTGGTTTCTCTTCGCGACGCAGGTCATCATCCGGCTGTTCTCACCCGAGGGGGCGGTCTTCGACAGCCTGTTCGGGGCACTCGGGACCTCCGCGACCGACGTGGTTCGGACCGCGATCGTGCACCCGACGATGGTCGGGCGGACCCTCGGCGAACACGGCGCCGAGGGCGGCGCGATGCGCATGATCCGGCCCTACGGGTACGTCCCGCTCGGATCACCGTTCGTGATGCTGATGGGCCTGCCTCAACACATCGTGAACTTCCTGTCGATCCAGAGCTTCACGTGGGACCCGCGCACGCACTACTTCATGCTGCCCTTCACGTCGGTGACGCTCGCGACGGTTCGGAGCGTGATCACCCGTCGACGTGTCGTGGTCTCGTGGGCGTTGATCGCCGTGATGTTGGTGGGTGTCGCCGCCACACAGGACCAGGGGGTCGGGCCATGGACCCTCCCCGGTCGTTCCGGGTACTGGCCGACCGTGACGACACCGCGGGTGCTCGCGATCGACGAGTTGATCGAGGGGATCCCCGATTCGGCGGTCGTGTCGACGAACTCGGTGTTCGTGCCCCACATGTCGCACCGGCCGGAGATCTACACGTTCCCGAACCCGTGGCGCTCGAGCAACTTCGGCCCCGGTTCCAAGCCCGCACACCGCAGCCCAGACCGGGTTCAGTGGATGTTCATCGACCGGGCACAGCTCACCGGCGAGGACGCGACCCTGTTCACGTCGATCCTCGACGATGGTGACTTCGAGGTGGTCGGACAGCGCGATCCGTCGCTCTATCTGCTCCGGCGCCGCTGAGCCGGGCGCACCGACCGCGGGCTTCGGGAGACGCGGTTCAGCCGAACAGGGAGGCGTAGAGCGCGCGTCGGGGGCCCATGGTGGTCACCGCCGCCTCGAGGTCGATCGCGATGCGTCGAGTGCCCGGCTCGGGGCGTACGTGATGCTGGTCACGGCCACCGAGGCGCTGGAACAGCCGGATCATGCCGGTGTTCTCGGTGAGCACGTGGCCATACAGCGTCGTGAGCCCGCCGCGCAGGGCCCCGACGACGAGCACTTCGAGCAGCACCCGTCCGACGCCGCAACCCTGATAGTCGTCGACGACCGTGACCGCGAGCTCCGCCGCCCGGACGTCGGTGTTGCCCGGCGCGCAGCGTGCGACGCCGATCCCGAGTCCGTCGGCGGAGCCGACCTCGGACGGCTTGGCGGGGTCGAAGGCGGCGATCGCGAGCCGGCCGGGCCCGTCGAGGTCGGTGAACTGGGCGACCATGCTGGCGGGCAGGGACGGCATCGGGGTGAAGAAGCGGTGATAGCGCGACTCGCTCCCGAGCCGCTCGAAACCCAGGACGAGCGCGTCGGCGTCTGACGCGTTGCCGCGCCGCAACCTCACGACCAGACCAGTGCTGGTCGTCACCTCGATGGCCGCTGCGGTCTCGTCCGGTGGCAGGGGAGTTCCTCGGGTTCTGGGGTCAGTGGCCGTTGAACTGGGGGCGGCGCTTCTCACGGAACGCCGCCATTCCTTCGAGGATGTCGGAGGAGGCGGTCGCGAGCGCCTGGAAGTGGCCCTCCAACTCGAGCGCGTCGGTCAGGTCGGTTTCGAAGGAACGATTGAGGAGGCGCTTGGAGAGACCCAGCGCACGAGTGGGACCTTCGGCGAGGCGAGTCGCCAGCTCGAGGGCCGTTCCGTCGAGTTCCGTAGCCGACTCGACGTAGCGGTAAGCGAGGCCGGCCTCGACGCAGTCGGCGCCGACGACACGCTCGCCGAGCATCACCATCGCCTTCGCTCGTGGCATGCCGACGAGACGCGGCAGCAGGTAGGCGCCGCCGGCGTCGACGACGAGGCCCCAGCGCGAAAAGCTCCAGATGAACGCAGCGCCGGGGCCGACGATGACGAAGTCGCACGCGAGCGCGAGATGCGCCCCGGGGCCGACCGCGGCGCCACCAACGGCGGCGACGGTCGGTTTGTCGAGCTCCCACAGTTCGCGAATCAGCGCCTGGACGCCGATCCGCAGCGCCTGTGATGTCGATCTCGGGTCGAACTCGGCGCTTCCCGCTCGGACGACGGTGGAGGCGCGGAGATCCATGCCGGAGCAGAACGCGTCCCCCTCCGCTCGGAGCAGCACTGCCCGCACGTCATCGTCGTCTCGGCAGTCCCGAACGGCGGCAACCAGGTCGTCGCGCATCTCGATCGTGAGCGCGTTCGCTGCATCGGGACGGTCCAGGGTCAGGGTCGCGATCCCGTCGGAATGCTCGACTCGCAGCATCGGATCACCCTATGGGAGCGCTCGGTGCAGTCGTCGGAGCCTTCGACCTCAGCGACCGGTCTGGATGTAATCGGTGAGGTGGCGCCGTTCGTCCTCGAGTTCCTCGACACGGTGCTTGACCACGTCCCCGATGCTGATGATCCCCTCGAGGCGGCCGTCACGTTCCACGGGAAGGTGGCGGATCCGGCGTTCGGTCATGACCGACATCAGGCCCTCGACGAGATCGCCCCGGTCACACGTCTGTACCGGAGCGGTCATCACCTCCGAGACCCGTGCGTCGAGCCCGGCGCCGCCGAGTTCGACAATCGACCGCACGATGTCTCGTTCGGAGATGATTCCGGCGATGCCGCCGGCGTCATCGGTCACGACGAGCGCACCGATGCGTTGGGACACGAGCAGCGCAGCGGCCGCCGCGATGGTGGCGTCGGGGTCGACGACGGTGACCTCCGAGCCCTTCCGGCGTAGGAGCTCCGAAACGTTCATGGGCGGTCCTCCCGGCGATGGTGACGGTGGGACAGCGGCGAAAGACCAGGCGCCGCCGACCGTAGCCGACATCGGCCGTCCGCCGCCGCGCGTCCGTTTGGCGCACGGGCGCCAGACACTGGACGAGGGTGGCGGGTTCGGGTGGAATGGGCAGCAGGCCAAGTCGAGGAGGTAGGGCGATGGGGGATCGACACCCGGGTGGTTCGCGCCGCTGGCGTTTCGTCGCGGCGATGGCGCTGGGCTCGATCCTCCTCGGCGCGGCGTGCGCGCCGCTTGCACCTGCTCCACCGAAGGTCACGGCATCGCTGAGCATCTCGGGCGGAGACACGATGCCGGGGTTGGTGCAACTCGACGCGCAGGCCTTTCGCTTCCGGAGCGATCCGATCAGCCCGAACTACGACGTGGCGTGGGTCGCGCGAGACGCAGCGACCCACGCGGTGGTTGCGTCGAACCCCGCGGCGGTGGGAAACCCCGACGGCCACGTCGTCGTTCAGCTCCAGCCCGGCCTGTTCACGGCGACGGTGGAGGGTGCCGAGGCGACCGTCGCCGTCGAGATGGAAGTGACGATGCAGCGGGGTGGTTCGACGGCGTCGAGGAGCACGGCAGCGTCACTGTCCTGGACGATGCCCGCGAGCCCAATCACCGGGTCGCTCCCCACCACCTCGATCTACTCGGTGATCCGTTCGTTCCCCGCGGTGTGCTCGCCGGTCGGCACCGAGGTGCACGTGTCGATCTCGGGGGCGACCTCCCATGCCGTGGTCGGGTTTGCCGACATGACGGTTCCCTTCGGGTCCAACTTCGTCGCCTTCGACGCCAACGGCGAGGCGACCCTGACGACCACCACCGCCTGCTGGACGCCCGTGATCGGGCGTGGCTCGTTCGTGGGCGACCTCAGCGGCACGATGGACTACACGCTGAGCTGGTGACCGCAACCCCGCGACGGGGTGGTCACTCAGCGGGAGGTGGCAGCCTCGGCCGCGACCGCCGCGACCGCCGCGTTGCACCGGTTCCTCGGCCGCGGCCCGGTGAGCACCGCAGCGCCGTCCACCTGAGCGCTCCGAGACCGATCTTCCGCGCCTACGGTGCGGCCCGTGGGAGATGCTCACCGTCCGTCCGGCCAGTCGCCGCTCCACCCGCTCGCAGTCCCGCTCCGAGCGACGATCGTCGGCATCGTGATGATGACGGTGCTGAGCGTGCGCGTCGGAGCCTTCTCCTCGGCGATGCTCGGCGCGCTCGTGGTCGCATGGGCGGCGATGCTGACGCGCGCCGCGTGCGCCTCGTCGCCGGCCAGAACCTGGGGCGTCGTCGCGGCGTTGGCCGCCGTGGGGTTGGTGGCCGCCGGGATCGTCGCGCCCACCACCCCGACGGGAGCCGTCGTCGAGTTGCTCCTCGGGTTCGTGGTGCTCGGCGCTGTGGTCTGTCTCTGGACGGCCACGGCCAGCGAGTTCGGGCTGCGCGCAACCCCGCGCTGGCGGTGGGTGCGCGGCATCGTGTGGCCCAGTGCCGTCGCCCTCGGCGTCGTCGGTTACGTCGTGGTGTCCTCCGGACGGTCGGTCCGCGAGGCCAGCGGCGTCACCGTGCGGCTCGGCGAGACCGACCTCGCCCTGCCCGGATGGGCGTGGATCGTTACCGGAGTCGGTCTCGTGCCGCTCGTGGTGATGCTGATCGTGCTGCTCGTCGCAGTCGTCACGACCTATCGCGAGCTGATCCCGCCGGCGACGAACGCCGCAGGATCGTGACGCACGCGTTGGCGCCGCGGCCGACCACGTGTGCGAGGCCCACCGAGGCGCCGGGCACCTGACGCTCGCCGGCATCGCCACGGAGTTGCCGCACGAGCTCGACGATCTGTCCGAGCGCGGACGCGCCCAACGGCTCGCCCTTCGAGAGGAGTCCGCCGGAAGGGTTCACCGGGAGCGCTCCGCCGAGGCGGAACGTGCCGTCGGCGAGGTGTCGTGGCTGGTCGCCGGGAGCGCACAGACCCAACTCGGCCCACGTCGCGAGCTCCCTCGCCGCATCGGTGTCCTGGCATTCCACGACGTCGAGCTCGTCGGGCCCGAGCGCCGCCTCCTCGTACGCGTCGCGAGCCGCCATCGTCGTCGGGGTCGGAAGATCTGTGTCGTCGATCCCGGCGAGTGGCGAGTCCTCGCCGAGGACGCTGCCGGGCTGATGGGAGCGCAAGGCCACGGCGGACACCTCGATCGATCCGGGGGCACCGCCGCGCTCGAGCACCACCGCCGCGGCCCCTTCGTTGGGCGAGCACAACATCCAGAGACGCAGTGGCGGGCAGACCGGACGTGAGGCCAGCACCTCCTCGACGCTGACCGCGGTGCGGAACATGGCGTCGGGATTGGCCACGCCGTGCGCACGGTTCTTGACCACGACTTCGGCGAGGTGGCGCTCGGCCAGGCCGCACTCGCGGAGAAGTCGCTGCGCACGGAGCGCGAAGTAGGCCGGCGCCGGGGTCAGGCCCGCCGCCTCCTGCCATGGAGCGAAGTACGAGGAGCGGATCACCCCGCGGGGCATCTTCTCCACGCCGAAGGCGACCACGCGGTCGTAGCGGCCCGACTCGATCGACATCGCCGCCAACTGCAGTGCCGCTCCGCCCGACGCGCACCCTGCCTCGACGTCGATGATCGGCATGCCGGTTCCGGCGAGCGCGCCGAGCACCCGGTGCCCGGCCGCGACCCCGCCGTACGCTGTCCCGCAGAACGCCGCCTGCACGTCGCCGACTCCGCAACCCGCGTCACGGAGGGCCGCGGCCACGGCGGTCGCGCCCAACTCGGTCGTGGTCCGCCCCTCGAAGCGTCCGAACGGGTGCATCCCAACCCCGGCGATCCGGACGTCACGCACCGCTGGGACCTTCCGCCGTTTCGGTGTCGTGCGCGACGCGGAACGCCCACACCGTGCAACGGCCTCCGCTGTGGTCAGGCACCTCTTCGCCGATGAGTTCCATCGGTGCCCCGAGCGTGAAGGGCCCGCCGAGGAGCCGGGAGATCACACGGAGTTCGGGCTCGCCGTCGAGCACCACGACCCCCATCGCATAGGGCAGGGGGCCGCTGTAGCCGGGAGGTGCCGAGAGGACTTCGGTCCACAACCACAGCCGACCGTGGCGGGGCAGGTCGACGGCGACCACATCTGTTGCACCCGAGTACGGACACACCGTCGCTCGCGGAAAGTGTCGCAGTCCGCTCGTCGGGGAGAATCCGCCGATCAGGGTCACCGAGCCGTCGGGTGCAACCCGCAGCAACGAAGGTTCGATCGGGGGTGCGTGCATCGGCGACGAAGCTTCTCAGATTGCTCGCCCCGTCGCCGCCCAGGCCTGTTCCCGCAGCAGTCGCTTGAGGATCTTCCCGTTCGGGTCGCGGGGGAGCTCGTCGAGCACCTCGATCCTGCTGGGGCACATGAACGGGTCGAGTTGCTCTCGGCACCATGCCTGCAGGACGTCGACGGTGACCGCGAATCTGGTCTCGACCACGGCTGCCACCTGCTCGCCGTCGCGGTCGTGGGGGACGCCGAAGACCGCACAGTCGACCACCGCGGGGTGCCGGTGGAGCACCGCTTCGATCTCCCGGGGGGAGATGTTCACCGCGTTGCGGATGATGAGGTCACTCTGTCGATCGGTGAGGAACAAGTAGCCGTCCGAGTCGAGATGGCCGATGTCGCCGACGGTGAAGACGTCGTCCATCCACGCCGCAGCGGTCTGAGCGTCGTTGTTGTGGTAGTGGAAGCGGCCCATGGCGGGTCGGACGTAGACCAGCCCGTCCTCGCCGGCGCCGAGTTGTTCGCCCGTGTGGGGATCGATGATCCGGATCTCCACGCCTGGCCACGGTCGACCCACCGTCCCCGGCCGGGCCAGCCACTCCTCCGAGGAGACGCGGGTCGCGCCGCCCTCGCTCATGCCGTAGAACTCCCAGATCGCCGCGTGGGGGAGCGCCTCGATGATGCGCTGCTTCACGTGGATCGGGCAGGGCGCGCCGGCGTGAATGACGTGGCGGAGGGAGCTGAGGTCGTGGCGGCTCCGGACGTCGTCGGGCACTTCGAGGATCCGGATGAGGTGTGCTGGGGTGAGAAACGTCGTGGAGACCCGCAGGCTCTGCACGGCCCGGAGGAACTCCAAGGGATCCCACGAGTCCATGATCACCACGGTCCCTCCGACGTAGAGGGTCAGGTTGGCGTATCCCAGCGGGCCGGCGTGGTAGAGCGGCCCGGCGACGAGGTGGACATCGTCGGAGCGGTACGTCCACATCTCCGCCAGCGCGTCGTAGGCCATGGACATCAGCGCGGGTGTTGGTGCGGCCCCGTGCACGACGCCTTTCGGGCGGCCGGAGGTGCCCGACGTGTAGATGACGGGCCACGCGGTGGGCCAGGGGAACGGCAGCGGTGGGCCTTGAGCGCCGGCCAAGCGGTCCTCGTAGTCACCGCCGACCCAGATCACGGGAAGGCCGCGGCCTGCGAGGGCGGCGTCGACGACGGGTGCCAACTCGGTGTGGGCGACCAGCGCCGTTGCGCCGGAATCCTCGAGCACCCACGCCAACTCGTCCGCTCGGAGATGCCAGTTGAGGGTGAGACAGGCGACCTCGAGGCGGGCGCTCGCAGCGAGGCACTCGATGAACTCGATCGAGTTCGGCAACATCACCGCGAGCCGCTCGCCCGTGCTCAGGCCAACCGCTCCCAGCGCGTGGGCGAGCGCCGCAGACCGCTCCGCCAACTCACCGAAGGTCAGCGACTCGGTCTCGAATCGCACGGCGATGCGGTTGGCCCGGGTGTCGCAGTTGGCAGCAAACCCGTTCGTCACCGCATCCCCCGTCGGCCGCTGATCTTGAGCGTCGGACACGCCGAGCCCTGCCCCCGTTGGGAGGCTAACCGCAGCGGTCGTGGTGTGCCCGTGGGAGCCAGCCGCCCGACGGTCTCCTCGGAGTGGCCGACGATGATGCCGTCTAGCCTCCCGAAGCGATGCCAGGGGGCTCGGCGACGTCGTCGCAGTCAAAGATCCAGCCGCTGCCGCACGCGGTCGCCGCTCACGTCCGGGCGGGTGACGCGCTCCATGTCGTGTGCGGCCACACCCGCTGGACCGCCGCTGCCAACGAGGTGGTGCGGCAGTGGTGGGGCCGCAACCCGGGATTCGAGTTGTCGATGCTCAGCCTGTCGTCGCTCGGCGTGCTCTGGTTCCGAGGGGGGCTGGTCGCGAAGGTCGTCACCGGGTACTCCGGCGACGTCTTCCCGAACTTCACGCCGAACCCGGTCTTCTCGGCCGCCTACCTCAGTGGCGAGGTGGAGGTCGAGCACTGGTCGTTCCTCGCGTTCGCCCAGCGTCTCGAGGCGGCAGCACGCGGACTGCCCGCCGTCACCACGGCGTCGATCGAGGGTTCATCCATGGCGGCGAACCCCGGTTACGAGCGCGTCGATTCGCCCTTCGGCCCGGTCGGGCTCCTCGCGGCGTATCAACCCGATGTGGCCCTCCTGCACGCACCGATCGCCGATCGCGACGGCAACCTCGCCTTCCATCCGCCGGTGCTCGAAGGCCTCTGGGGTGCACTCGCGGCGCGGCGGGGTGTCGTCGCCACGGTCGAGCGCATCGTCGAGGACATCCGACCATGGTCACATCTCGTGCGGGTGCCGGCGCACCGCGTGTTGTCGGTCAGCGAATGTCCGATGGGGGCGCATCCGGGTGGGCTCTTCGGCACGTTCACCCCTGCGGCTCCCTACGGGGAGGACATCCAGTTCTGGTCCGAGGCCCGCGCCGCGAGTCGCGGCGAGCGCCTCAACGAGTGGATCCGCGAGTGGGTGTTGGATCTCGGGGATCACGACGCATACCTGCGGAAACTCGGCCCGGAGCGGCTCGCCCGACTCCGTGCGAGGGCCGAGATCGACTCGTGGCGGCAGGACGAAGCCGCTCACCCGCCGGATCTCACCGCAACGCCGAACGACTGGGAACGAGCCGCGGTCTTCGGCGCCCGTGAGGTCGCGGAACGGATCGCCGCGGTGGGAGCGGACGCGGTGCTCGCCGGCGCCGGGGTCGCGAACCTGGCGGCGTGGGCTGGGGTTCGTGCCGCTCGCGCATCCGGTTCCGCATGCGTGTTGACGGCGGAGTTGGGCCTCTGGGGATACGAGCCGACCCCCGCGGACCCATTCGTGTTCAACCATCGGGCGTTCCCGAGTTCGGTCATGTTGGGGGACTCCTCCGACGTCTTGGGAACCATCGTGGGCGGGCCGGGCACCACCACCATCGGATGCCTGGGAGCGGCGATCGTGGATGAGTTCGGCAACATCGACTCGACGGTGGTTCCCGGCAGGGCGTTCCTCGTGGGCAGCGGCGGTGGGAACGACGTTGCGTCGAGCGCCGCAGAGGTGGTGATCGTCACCACGCTCACCCCGCGTCGAACCGTCGCCGAGGTTCCGTACGTGACCTCACCCGGTGGGCGTGTCAGCCGGCTCGTCACCGACCTCGCCACGTTCGCACTCGACGATGGCCGCTTCGTGCTGCGTGCGTTGCCTCACGACGTGGACATCGAGCAGGTGCGATCGCTCGTCGCCTGGGACCTTCGGGTCGCCCGTCAGGTGGAGACGCTGCCACCCGTGCGCTCGGACGAGGTGGCACTGCTTCGCCGGTGGGACCCGCAGGGCTTCTTCCTCCGCGCGTGAGGGCCGGCCCGTCGCGTTCGACGGACGGCCCGTCCCGCTCGACGCTGCCGGTCCGCTCGTGAGGCCGTCGTCGTTCTCGGCAGCGAGGAGCCGAAATCTCGGCTTCAGGCTGCCAAGGTCGGAGTCGGTGCGGGCTCGATGGGCTTGGTCGAGCCGCGGTGTGCCGCCAGGTACCCCCACCCGGCGGCCACCAGGGCGGCCGCTCCGCCGACGATCACGCCGGCGCGGGGATTCAACCAGTCGCAGAGCCAGCCAAGGATCGGCCCGCCGATCGGTGTCGATCCGAGGAACACCATCGCCTGGAGCGCGAGCACCCGGCCACGCATCGAGGGGTCGGCGCGGACCTGCACGATCGCCGTCGAGGAGGTCATGAAGGCGATCGAGCTCACTCCGACCAGCAGACCCAACGGGAACGCGCTGATCAGATTCGGGGAAGCCGCGAACACCAGCATCGAGGCACCGAATGCGGCAGCCGAACCGATGACGTGGCGCACGTCGACCTGCTGGCGACGAGCGGTCGCCAGGGCACCGACGAGTGACCCGACGCTGAGCACGGAGAATAGCCAGGTGAAATCGCTCTCGGTGCCGTGGAAGGTCCGTTCGACCAGCAGCGGCATGACGACCGAGAAGTTGAACGTCAGCGTTCCGATGATCGCCATCATCGTGAGCGGGATCCACAGATCCCGTGTGGAGCGCACGTAACGGAGCCCGGCTCGGACCTGGCCTTTGCCCTTGACGGCCGGCGCCGCAGCGCGGATCTCGTTGCCGTCCATCATCCCGTAGCCGACCAGCACGGCGAGGTAGGAGATCCCGTCGACGAGGAAGCACCAGCCGTAACCGACATTCGAGATCAACAGTCCGGCGAGCGCTGGCCCCACGATCCGGCTGCCGGTCATGAGCGCGCTGTTGAGGCTGACGGCGTTGTTCACCATCTCCTCGGGCACCATCTCGACGACGATTGCCCGGCGGGCCGGGTTGTCGAACGCGGTGGTCAGGCCGCCTGCGGCAGCGACCGCGAAGATCGCGGCGACGGGCGGGCGATCCATGAACGCCAGCGCCGCGAGGGCGAACGACTGGGCCATCGCGATGATCTGGACGACGATCAGCAGACGCCGCTTGTCGGAACGGTCGGCGACGAGTCCACCCCAGGCCCCCAACAGCAGGACCGGGGCGAATTGGCAGGCGGTCAGCAGACCGACCATGACGCCGGAACCAGTGAGCTTCAGCACGAGCAAGGTCTGTGCGATCAGGGTCAGCCAGTTTCCGACCTGCGAGACGGTCTGGCCGGCGAAGAACAGCCGGAAGTTGCGGACGGCGAACGACGAGAAGGTGTCGCGCGTCGCCGCTCGCATTCGCGCGTTCATGTCGACGCGTCCGATTCGGCGACGTGGTCGCTGCTGTGGGCGGGCGGGGCGACGAGGGTCTCGAGAACCTCGAGCGCAGCAGCGACCCGCTGGACGTCGTCGCTCGACAACTCGCTCAAGCGGCTGGCGAGCCACGCCGTGCGCCGGGTGCGGATCGCCTCGAGTTGGCGACGTCCGGTCACGGTGATCTGTACGCGACACACGCGACGGTCGTCGGGGTCGGCCTTGCGGGCGATGAGGCCGTGCTCCTCGAGCTTGTCCACCAACTTGGTGACCGTCGGCGCGGAAATCTGTTCGGTCGCGGCCAGCGCTCCGAGCGGCATGGGTCCGTCGCGTGCGATGGTCGCCAACGCTGCGCCGAGGGAGGGGGAGAGGCCGCTGTGGTCTTGTTGGCGAAGCTGGCGGTGGAGCCGGGCGATGAGGAATCGGAGCGAGCCGGCGAGCGCGACGACCTCGTCGTCGGTGGGGGCCTCGACGTCGAGCGAACTGGACATACCCCCAGGATAGGAGGATTGGTTAGCTCGGCAAACTAAGTTTCGTGTGCCATGCGTCGCAGCGTCGCTCGGTCTGGCTTGCCGGACGATGCGAGCACCGGCATCACCTCGACGCACACGACCCGCTCCGGCCACTTGAACTTGGTGACACCGGACTGCTCGAACCAGCTGCGGCACGCCGTCAGGTCGAACGACTCACCCTCGAGTGGAACCACGAACGCGCAGACCCGCTCGCCGAGTCGCTCGTCGGGGAAGCCGACGGCGACCGCCTGGCTGATGTGGGGATGGGCCTCGAGCACCGCTTCGAGCTCCGCCGCGGAGATGTTCTCGCCCCCACGGATGATGATGTCCTTGATGCGCCCGACGACCCGCAGCCAGCCCTCGTCGTCGAGCGTCGCGAGGTCGCCGGTGCGGAACCAGTCGTCCGGCGTGATGGCGGCATCGTTGCGTGCGGGGTCGGTGTAGCCGACGAACAGTTCGGGGCCGCGAAGCCACACCTCGCCGGGCGCCCCGGCGGCCATGTCACGCCCGGTCGCGGGATCGACGATGCGGATCGCGACGGCACCTGCGGCGCGACCGTCCGCGTCGGCTGCCCGTTCGGGAGGGTCGCCGACGTGGGAGGTCGTGACGGCGGGGGCTTCCGTCGAGCCGTAGGTCCGTTTCACCGCCGCCCCGAGCCGAGCCGACGCCTCGTGCACGAACGCCGGGGTGACGCCCGCGCCGCCGCACGAGATGAGCCGCAGCGAGGCCACCCGTTCGGGGGAGAACTCCGGGGCCGTCATGATCATCTGGAAGAAGGTGGGCGGGCCCGTCATGAACGTCACGCCTTCGGAGGCGATGAGATCGAGCGCCGCGTCGGGCGACCACTTCGCCATGAGCACCGATCGCATTCCGGCCGCCCCCGGCAGCATGACGGCGTTGCTGAGGCCCGAGATGTGTGCCATCGGCGCCGGCATCAACACCACGTCGTGGTGATCGACGCCGTGGATGCGTGCCAGCGAGCATGCCTTGTAGACCAGCGCGCGGTGGGTGTGCATCACCCCCTTGGGGCCCCCGGTCGACCCTGACGTGAACAGCACCACGGCGATGTCGCTCGGCGCGGCGGCGAGTTCGTCGCTGGGCGGGCCGTCGAGGAGGTCCTCGAAGGCACCGGAGCCGCGCACCTCGATGACCCCGTCGCGTTCGGCGGCGGCGGAGCCGGCGGCGGCGAAGGTGAACACCGGGGCGACCGCCTCGATCGCGGTGGCGACGTCGGTCTCTCCGGAGAGGTGATGGATCGGAACGGCGACGGCGCCGAGCCGCCAACACGCCCGGTACAACGCGGCGGTCTCCCACCACGAGGGCACCTGGAAGCACACGGCATCGCCGCGGCGCACCCCGAGCCGGCTCAACGCACCGGCCAGTCGGCGGACGCGCTGGGTGAGTTCGTCGCCGGTGAGGCGGCAGGCGCCGTCGACCACGGCCACTCGGTCGCCGCCGCCGGTGCGCTCGCTGACGGCTTCGAAGAGCGACTCGATCGAGCTCAGCCCGTCGAGTTCGGGGTAGGGGTGGCCGCTCGGGTGATCCCAGGTTGCTCGGAGCATCACCGCAGCGTCGCGCCGGGGTCGCGGTCGGGGCCAACACGCGTGCCGATCCAGCCCGGGGATGTGGTGACGTTCCCCTTGACGATGCTTCCGCCGATGTAGTTCAACTGCGCCTCGATCGTCCCGGCGCCGATGCACAGGCCGCGGATATCCCGATAGGCGCGCTCGAGGGGGTACTCCCGCGAATACCCGTAGCCGCCGAGCAGTTGGATCGCCTCGTCGCAGACCGTCTTCGCCGCCCGGTTCGCGGCGACCTTGGCCATCGCTGTCTCCAGGGCGGGCGGCGTACCGCCTGCTCCGGCGAGATGCACCGCACGTCGCAACAGCAGCCGTGCCCCGTCGAGGGCGAGCGCCATCTCGGCGAGTTTCCACTGCAATCCCTGGAGGGAAGCGAGCGGACGACCGTCGAGGCGTCGGTCGTTCAGGTAGGCGGTTGCGTACTCGAGTGCGCCGCTCGCTGCGCCGACGCACATCGAGGCGTTGCCGCAGCGCTCATGGTTGAGGTGCGCGAGGAGCACCTTGAACGCGTCGGTGTTCGACGGGTCGCCGGCGATCAGCACGTCCTCGGCGCTGATGTGCACGTCGTCGAAGGCGAGTTCCGCCTCCGTCGCCGCGTGCACGCCCATACTGCGGTGGACGCCGGTCACCGTGACGCCGGGGCGGTCGGTCTCGATCACCACCGCCCCGATGCCGCGTGCGCCCTCGCCGCCCGGCCAACGGCACCAGACCAACACGCCGTTCGCGACGTGTCCGAGCGTGGAGTAGTTCTTGTAGCCGTTGAGCCGCCAGCCGCCGCCGGGGTCGTCGCGGAGATGGGTGCGCATGTGCTGCACCGCGGAGCCGGCGTCGGGCTCGGTGATCCCGATGGAGATCAGCGCGTCGCCTGCGGCGACAGCGGGCAGCCAACGGTCGCGCATCGGCGGAGGCCCGAGGTGCTCGATTCCCCGCGGCGGTCCGTTGAAGGTGAGCTGGCACCAGATGGCGCTCGACACGTCGGCCCGCGCGACCTCTTCGAGCACGATGGACGCCTCGACGTCGCCGTAGCCGAGACCACCCCACGCTTCGCCGATCGTGACGCGTAACAGGTCGGCGGCGGCGAGTGCGGCCGCGGCCTCGAGGGGAGGGTCACCGCTCTCATCGTGGGCCGCCGCTCGCGGTGCGATCTCCGCTCGGGCGATGTCACGAGCAAGGCGTCGCAGCTCGCGTTGGTCGTCGCGTTCGGCGTAGGGGTCGGCGCCTCGGATCTCGGCCATGCGTCATAGTGTCACTGACGCACGTGTCAGGTTCGTGTGGAGGGGGTCGGCGACGTGGGGATTCTCGAGGGCCGTGTGGCGATCGTGACCGGTTCGGGCCGGGGTCTCGGCCGGGAGTTCGCGCTGTGTCTGGCACGTGAGGGGGCGAACGTCGTCGTGTGCGATCTCGGCGTCGCACTCTCCGGCGACGCCACCGACGAAGATCCGGCGGCGGCGGTCTGTGCCGAGATCAACGCACTCGGCGCCGACGCGGTGCCGAGCCGAGAGTCGGTTGCCGAGTTCGACTCGGCCGCACGGATCGTCCACACGGCGCTGGAACGCTGGGGAAGGCTCGACATCGTGGTCAACAACGCGGGCATCGTTCGCGACCGGACCTTGCTCAAGATGGACGAGAGCGACTTCGACTCGGTGGTCGCCACCCACCTCAAGGGCACGTTCAACGTCGTCCGCCACGCGGCACCCCACATGCGATCAGCCGGCTACGGCCGGATCATCAACATCACGTCGTCCGCAGGGCTGCGCGGGAACTTCGGTCAGACGAACTACGGCGCGGCGAAGGCCGGCATCATGGGCATGACCTTCGTGTGGGCGCTGGAGTTGGCCCGCTACGGCATCACGGTCAACGCCCTCGCTCCGGCGGGCGTGACGCGGATGACCGGGTCGCTCGCCGCCGGGTCCGACGTTCCCCCGACCCTGGACCCGTCGCTCAACGCTCCGCTCGTGGCGTACCTCGCATCGCCGCACGCCGCGCACGTGAACGGTCAGATCTTCGGCCGGACCGACTTCAGCTACACGCTGTTCCAGCACCCCAACCAGATCGCGTGGATGCACCGTGAGGGTGGCTGGGATGTCGAGTCGGTGGTCGAGCAGTTCGACACGATGCTCGGCCGTCATCTCCAGCCGGTCGGGATGGTCATGCCGAGGGGCCTCTCCCAAGACGAGGCCCGAAAACCTCCGGCCTCCTGAGGCTGCTCGCATGAGGTAGCGAAACGCTCGCGACGGGTGTGCTTCGGGGGTCGAAGGGCCGCTACGGTCCCCGCGAGCCACGACGAAAGCACACCCCCTCATGCTCGAACGTACTGCTCGGTTCTCGGTGCAACGGCGCCGTCTCGTGTTGGCCATCTGGCTGATCGTGTTGATCGGCATTTCGCTGCTCGCCGCATCCTTCGGGGGGAAGACCTCGATGGACTTCAAGCTCCCTGAGAGCGATTCCCAACAGGCGCTCGAGTTGTTCAAGCGCGCCGGGACCGGCCAACAGAACGAGGTCGGCAAGGTGGTGTTCGCCGCCCGCGACCTCAGTGATCCTGCGCTGCGGTCCCGCGCCGTGGAGTTTCTCGACCGGCTCGCCAAGTTCCCGCACATCGCCTCGGTGACGAGCCCCTTCGCGAACGAGCTGGTCGGGAAGTTCCAGATCTCCCCGAGCAACACCATTGCGTTCGCCGGGATTCAGTTCGACGACGTGTTCCAGAAGCTGCCGCTCGATCTCGGGACCCGGATCGAGAAGCTCGCGAAGCCCTACCGCGGTGACGGCCTGCGGATCGAGTTCGCCGGGACGATGTTCCAGGAACGGGAGATCGGCGGGGCGTCCGAACTGGTCGGCATCGTTGCCGCGGTCGTGATCCTGCTGTTGGCGTTCGGATCGGTGCTCGCGATGGGGTTGCCGATCCTCACGGCGATCTTCGGGATCGGGATCGGTCTCGGCCTCGTCGAGTTGCTGGCGAACTGGGTGTCGGTGCCCGACTTCGCATCGCAACTCGCGGCGATGATCGGCATCGGCGTCGGGATCGACTACGCCCTGTTCATCGTCACCCGCTATCGGCAACTCCTCCACGAGGGCCGCGAACCCGAAGCGGCGATCGTCGTGGCGATCAAGACCTCCGGCAAGGCGGTGCTCTTCGCCGGCTGCACCGTGGTCATCTCGCTGCTCGGCATGTTTCTGATGCGGCTCTCGTTCGTGACCGGCCTCGCGATCGGCGCGTCGCTGGCGGTGCTGGTGACGATGGCGGCGTCGGTCACGCTGCTCCCGGCGATCCTGGGGTTCGTCGGCTACAAGATCGACAGCCTCGCGCTCCCGTGGGCGAAGCGTTCCGGCAGCTCCGAGCGCACCGTCTGGTACCGCTGGAGTCGCTTCGTGCAGCACCATCCGATCGTGATGGCGATCGTGGGGCTCGCGGTCCTCGTCGGGCTCGCGGTGCCGGTGTTGGACATCCAGCTCGGCGCCGCCGATGACGGAAACCTGCCGGAGCGATCGACCCTGCGGCGGAGCTATGACCTGTTGACCGAGGGGTTCGGCCCCGGTTTCAACGGACAGATGCTGATCGCGCTGCGGGTACCCGACGAGTCCGCCGCGCAGCAGATCCCCGCCGTGCAGGAGGCCATCTCGAAGACGAAGGGGGTGCAGCTCGCCGTTCCGCTTCCCCGCACTCCGGACTCCGATGTCGCCGCGATCGCGGTCATCCCCACGACCTCCCCCCAGGATCGAGCGACGGTGGATCTGATCCACCGTCTCCGCGACGACACCTTGCCCGCGGCGGTGGGCACATCGGGCCTCGAGGCGCATGTCGGGGGGATCACGGCGCTCTTCGACGACCTTGCCACGATCCTCGGGCAACGACTGCCGTTCTTCATCCTCGGCGTGCTTGCCGTGTCGTTCCTGTTGCTGTTGGCGGTGTTCCGGTCGATCCTGGTGCCGCTCAAGGCCGTCATCGTGAACCTGTTGTCGATCGGCGCGGCGTACGGGCTGTTGGTACTCGTGTTCCAGAAGGGCTACGGCGCCGGAGTCATCGGCATGGACCGGCTCGGGCCGATCGAGGCGTTCGTCCCGATGATGGCGTTCGCCATCCTGTTCGGCCTGAGCATGGACTACGAGGTGTTCCTCCTGTCACGGATCAAGGAGGAGTACGACCACAGCGGCAACAACGCCGAGGCGGTCGCAGACGGGCTCAGCCACACGGCGAGGGTGATCACCGCCGCTGCGGCGATCATGGTGTGCGTGTTCGGTTCCTTCGTCTTCGGTGACGTGCGAGTCGTCAAGGAGTTCGGATTCGGCCTGGCCGCAGCCGTCCTGATCGACGCCACCATCGTGCGGATGCTGCTGGTGCCCGCAACGATGGAACTGCTCGGTGACGCGAACTGGTGGTTCCCCCGATGGCTCGAACGCATCGTCCCGAGGATCCAGATCGAGGGCGACCCCGAGGACCGGGCCCACCTCACCAACGGCCTGGCCGAGGAGACCGACGCTCCCACCGCCGACCCGGCCGACGCCTGAGCGCCAGCGTCGCCCGACGCGCTCGGTCGGCCTCCGAGGCGTGCCCCGCGGAGCGACTCGCGTCGGGGGCGTGGGTTCAGATTTCGTCCGGTGAGCGGATCCCCAGCAACTCGAGCCCGCTGGTCAGCACGCGTTCGGTCGCACGGCACAGCGCGATCCGGAGCTCGCGGATTCCGCTGTCGGCCTTCACGACCGGGCTGTGCTCGTAGAAGGCGCTGAACGCCGCCGCGACGTCCAGCAGGCCGCGGCAGAGATGATGCGGCTCGAGGTTGTCGGCGACATCGAGCAACGCATGGCGGATGTGGCTCAGCTCGAGGGCGAGCGCTCGCTCGGACTCGGTCTCGAACCCGACGCCATCGGGGACGGCCGCCGTGAGATCGATTCCGTGGTCGTTCGCGCGGTTGAGGATCGACGAGATCCGAGCTCGGGCGTACTGGAGGTACGGGCCGGTCGCTCCGACCGTCGCGACCATCCGATCGAGATCGAACCGGTAGTCGTTGCGACGGTCGTTCGCGAGATCCGCAAACTTCACCGCACCGATGCCGACCGCCCGCGCGATCTCCGCGCGTTGCGCGTCGTCCCAGTCCTCGTGACGGATCGCGACCTCGTGGTCGGCGCGCTCTACGGCCGAGGAGAGCAACTCGATGAGCCGTACCGGTGCGCCCGCCCGGGTGCGGAGGATCTTGCCGTCGTCGCCGAGCACGGAGCCGAACGCAACGTGTTCCGCCCGCTGCCCCTCGGCGAGCCATCCCGCAGCGGTCGCGGCGGCGAACACCATGCTCAGGTGCAGGTGCTGGGGGAGGCCGACGACGTAGAGGATTCGCGTCGCCCCCTCCTCGCGGACCCGTCGTCGGATCGCGGCCAGATCGGTCGCCGCGTAGCCGTACCCGCCGTCACTCTTGCGGACGATCAGGGGGAGCGGTTCGCCGTCGCGGTTGGTGAAGCCGTCGAGGAACATGCACAGGGCGCCCTCGTGCTCCACGAGGAGCCCGAGTCGTTGGAGCTCCTCGACGACGTCATCGAGATCGTCGTCATAGGCGCTTTCCCCACGGATGTCGTCGTCGGTGAGGAGGACGTCGAGCAGGTCGTAGACCTCGTTGAAGTAGCGCGCCGACTGGCGGACCAGCGCCTGCCACAGGCTGCGCGCGGTCGGGTCGCCTGCTTGGAGCTTCACTACCCAGCCGCGGGCCGTCTCCGCGAAGTCTGCGTCACCGTCGAAGTGGGCACGGGCCCGCTGGTAGAGGTCGGTGAGCGCAGCGATGTCGAGGTCCGCGTCGCCGTCGATTCCCTCGTCGACGAGCTGCGCGATGAGCATGCCGAAGGGGGTTCCCCAGTCGCCGATGTGATTGCGGCGGATCACCGTGTGGCCGAGGTGGTCGAGCACCCGGCAGAGCACGTCCCCGATGATCGTGGAACGAAGGTGGCCGACGTGCATCTGCTTGGCGACGTTCGGCGCCGAGTAGTCGATGACCACGACGTCGCGAGCGCCGTCCGCGGTGAGCGTGAAGGGCGAGGGCCCGCCGAGGAGCGCCGTCACCTCGGTGACGAGCGCGCTGTCGGTCAGCGACAGGTTCACGAACCCGGGGCCGGACACCTCAAGATCGCGCATCGTCGTCGAGGCCGCGAGACGATCGACGACCGCCGCCGCGAGGTCTCGGGGTGGGACCCCGACCCTCCGTGCCAGCGCGAGCGCAAAGTTCGCCTGGAGGTCCGCGAAGTCGGATCGCCGCAGCAGCGGGTCGTCATCGAACTGATCGGCGGATGGGACCGTGAGCGTGTCCGTCACCGCCGACGCGATGGCAGCTCGCAGCTCGGTTTCGACGTCATCCAAGAGCGCCATGGGGCGCCGACCCTAACACCGCCGGGAACCCCCACGGTCGGGCCTCCTCCCGGCCTGCCGTGCGGTGGCGCGCCCGCTGGCAGTCGACGCCGGCATCACCGCCCGCCGGAGCGCCACTGGGTCCTACAGTCGGCGTGATGAGCGATCTCGAAGCGGCGGCCACGCCCGTTCAGCCGTTTCGCGTGCTGCCGGCCGTCCTCCCCGAGACCGAGCCGTTCTGGCGCGGCGGGGCCGAGAACGAACTGCGCTTCTGGCGTTGTGACCACTGCGGCTACCTGATCCATCCACCATCGCCGCGCTGCCCGCGGTGTCTCTCCAAAGACCTGACGGTGAGCGCAGTGTCCGGTCGAGCCGAAGTCTTCGCGTTCACGGTGAACCACCAACTCTGGTATCCGACGCTCGACCCGCCCTATGTCGTCGCGATCGTGGTGCTCGAGGAGCAGGACGACCTGCGGCTGACGACCAACATCGTCGGCTGCGACGTCGACGACGTCTTCATCGGCATGCCGGTCGAAGTGTGTTTCGAACGCTACGGCGACGTGTGGCTGCCGTTCTTCGCGCCGGTGGCGTCGTCGGGGGAGCCGACCGTGGCAGAGGGAGCTTCCGGGGGTCGGTCAGCGACGAGGAGCGCTCCGGAGTGACCATGGAGATCAACGAACGCCGTGCGGTGATCTCGGGTGTCGGCCAGTCACAGGTCGGACGGCGGATCTACCGGGACCCGCTCGATCTCACCTTGGACGCGTGTCTGGAGGCGATCGAGCACGCCGGGCTCACCCGTGACGACATCGACGGGCTGTCGACCTACCCCGGGAACATGTCGGTGCCGGCGGGCTTCTCCGGGGTGGGGATCACCGAGGTCCACGACGCACTCCGCTTGCGATTGAACTGGTTCGCGGGTGGCCTCGAGTTGCCTGGTCAGCTCGGATCCGTCGTGAACGCGATCGCCGCGGTGGCGACGGGGCTGTGCAATCACGTGCTCTGTTTCCGCACCGTGTGGGAGGCCTCCGCGCAGGGCGACCGGACTCGGGCCGCGGCGACCGCCCCCGGTGGTGGCGGCGGCGAGTTCCGGGCGAGCGGCTTCATGCAGTGGACGTTGCCCTTCGGTGCCCCCTCGGCCGCCAACTGGATCGCGATGATGGCGAACCGCCATTTCCACGTGTTCGGCACTACCCGGGAGCAGCTCGCCCAGATCGCATTGACCGCACGAGCCAACGCGGCGCTGAACCCCAAGGCCATCTACACCGACCCAATGACCCTCGACGACTACCTCGGGGTCCGAATGATCTCGAGCCCGTTGTGCCTGTACGACTGCGACGTTCCCGCGGACGGGTCGACGGCGGTCGTGGTGAGCCGAGCCGACTCGGCGCCCGATCTCCGTCGCGCGCCGGTGCGGATCGAAGCGGTTGGCTCGGCGCTGTGGGGACGGCCGTCGTGGGATCAGTTCGATGACCTCACGGCGATGGCGTCGCGTGATGCCGCGGCGATGATGTGGGCTCGGAGCGATCTGCGCCCCGAGGACGTGCCGATCGCCGAGCTCTACGACGGCTTCAGCTTCATCGCACTCAGCTGGCTCGAGGCGCTCGGGTTCTGTGGGCACGGCGAGGCCGGGCCGTTCCTCGAGGGTGGTCGGAACATCGCTCGGGTCGGGGGCACGGTGGCGCTCAACACCCACGGCGGTCAACTGTCCGCAGGGCGACTTCACGGGTACGGATTTCTCCACGAGGCGTGCGTCCAGTTGTGGGGCGAGGGGGGAGCGCGGCAGGTACCGGGCGCACCGGAGGTCGCGAT
>JAKOVA010000015.1 GCA_029782335.1 Actinomycetes bacterium
TCGGTAAGGCGTCTTCTGAGATCCGGTAAGACTTCGGTGAGAACCGACAGGAGTCCCCGACCGTCGGCTTAGGTTGGTCCAGTGAGTTCCACGGTGTTGATCGCCGAAGACGACCGAGCCGTACGCGGCGCGCTGGTTCGGGCGCTCGAATTGGAGGGCTACACGGTCATCGCGACCAGCGACGGCGCCGCGGCGCTCGAAGCGCTCGCGACGACCCGTCCCGACGTCGTAATCCTCGACGTCATGATGCCCAACGTCGACGGACTCAGCGTCTGTCGCCGGATGCGAAGTCGCGGGGATCACACGCCGGTGCTGATGCTGACGGCCAGAGTCGAGATCTCCGATCGGGTGTCGGGCCTCGACGCCGGCGCCGACGACTACCTCCCCAAGCCGTTCGCTGTCGACGAACTCCTCGCTCGGCTCCGCGCCCTCCTGCGCCGCGGCAACTTCGACGCCGAGCCGACCGAACTCACCGTCGCCGACCTGCGCATCGATGAGGCCGCCCGGCGCGCGTGGCGCGGGGACCGCGAGCTGGATCTCACCAAGACCGAGTTCGACTTGCTGCAGGCCCTCGCTCGGAACGCCGGCATCGTGCTCAGCCACAGTCGCATCTACGACCTGGTGTGGGGCTACGACTTCGGTCCCGAATCGAAGTCGCTCGCGGTCTATGTCGGCTACCTCCGCCGAAAGACCGAAGACGCCGGCGAGCCGAGGCTGATCCACACCGTCCGCGGGGTCGGCTACACGTTGCGGGCGCCATGAGCCTGCGCGCCCGCCTCGCGTTGTGGCTCGGCGCGCTCGCGGCAGCGGTCGCCATCGCGGTTGCCATCGCCGGCTATCAGGCGACCGCCAGCCGGCTTCGCGCCGAGGTTGATTCGTCACTTTCGGAGTACGGCCGTCGGCTCGAGGGACCGGACGCAACCCTCGCCAGCGAACTCTGTAGCGCAGCGGGTGAGGTGAGCGGGCGATGGCGTTCGCCGGATCGCAATCCACTGCTCGCGCTCCCCGGCGCCACGATCCAGTGCCTCGGCCCGACCGGTGACGTCATCGCACGGGCGATCGACGGCGCGCTGCCGGTTACTGCGCTCGACCGCAACGCGGCGGCCGGGGTGATCCCGACCTCATACATCCGCACCGTGACCGCATCAGGTGGAACCCGGGCGAGGATGATCACGATTCCGGTCAACGGAGGGGCGGTGCAGCTCGCGAGGAGCACGGCGGAGACCGATCGGGTCCTCCAAGGGCTGCGAATCCGCTACCTCCTGCTCGTCGCGACGATCACCGCTGTCGCCGCCGGGGCCGGATGGGCGATCGCGAGACGGGTGACGCGCCCCGTGCTCGCGTTGACCGACGTCGCTGAGCGAATCGCAACCGACGCACGACTCGACCTCGACGTCCCGCCGAACGAGGACGGCGACGAAGTCGGCCGACTGTCACGCTCGTTCGCAGGGATGCTCGCAGCGCTACGCCGCTCGCGCGATCAGCAACAACGCCTCGTCCAGGACGCTGGCCACGAGCTGCGGACGCCGCTCACGAGCCTTCGCGCGAACGTCGACACGTTGCGCCGACACCCTGACCTCGCCGGGGCCAGTCGTGACGATCTGCTCGCCGATCTGGATTCGGAGCTTCGTGAGCTGACCACGTTGACCAACGAGCTCGTCAACCTCGCGGTGGACGTGAGTCCTGACGAAGCGGTGGAGACGGTCGATCTCAGCGCGGTCGTGGCCCGATCCGTGGAGCGGGTGCGGCGCCGTACGGGGCGAACCGTCACGGTTGAGTCGACGCCCACGATCATCCTCGGCCGACCACGTCAGCTCGCACGGTTGACCGACAACCTGCTCGAGAACGCCGCGAAGTTCTCCCCACCCGAGACCGGGATCGACGTTGTCGTCCAACCGGGTCTGCTCGCCGTTCGTGATCGCGGCCCGGGTTTCGAGCCGGCCGATCTCCCCCACGTGTTCCAACGGTTCTACCGATCGGATGCCGCCCGATCGACGCCGGGGTCAGGCCTCGGCCTCGCCATCGTGGCGGAGATCGCACAGCGTCACGGGGGCACCGTTACGGCGATGAACCATCCCGACGGTGGCGCCGGGGTCGTCGTGCGACTCCCGATTCCCCCACCGCCACCGCCGATGGGACCAATCAGTTGACGGTGGTCGTCGTCGTATCCGCTCCGCCAGAGGAGGAACCCGGCCCTCGGTGGTCACCACGGTGGCCCCGTCGACCCATCGGAACCTCGCCGTTGACCAGCGCCGTCACGCGCTCACGGATCTGTGCCTCGGTGGGCTTTGTGACACCTTCGGGAAGCTGACGCGACGAAAGCGCCTCGGTACGCTCAGCCACCAGCGCGTCGATGACCTTGTTCACGTCCACGCCCTTGGAGGTAGCGACCTCCGCGATCGACTTGCCCTCGCGCAGCGCTGTCCGCAGGTCGTCTGCCGAGATGCCGAGCGCCTTCGCCGCCGTGTCGAGCAAGGCGCCCCCTCCGAGATGTCCCGCCCGGTCGCCACGGTGGCCGCGACCCATCGAGCCCGCCACGTCAGCGAGTCGCCCCACGACGGCGTCGCGTTGCGCCTCGGTGATGGTGCCAGCGTCGACGAGCGGCTGGAGGATCTCCTTCAGTCGTTCGGTTCGCTTCGCCGCCCGATCGCTCTTCGACGCGCCGGACGCTCCCTTGGGAACCGTGGTCGTCGACGTGGTCGGATCGGTCGTGGCCGCAGCTCCGGAAGTCAATGCGACACCGGTGATGCCCCCGGCGACCGCGAGCGAACCGACTCCGGCGACCGCGAGCCGCCGCCACCTCTTGGGTGATCGGCCCGTCCCGCCGTCAGGCGCTGGGGAGGAGGAGAGATCGCTGTACTCGTACCACGGTGCGGATTGATCCATGCCGGCGAGTGTGCCGAACTGCGGTAAGAGTGGAACGAGATTCCGGTGAGAATCGCGTGGCGATCAGGGCAGCGCGACGACCACCGTTCCGATCGGCGCCCACATGTAGAGAAACGCCGCGTCGCCGATCCATTGCCGCACACAGCCGTGGGACCGTGGCGTCCCCAACTGGAAGACGGTCTGGAGCGGGCGACCGCGGGAGGTTGGGATGGAATGAAAGCCGATCGGCAGTCGCCGGCCGCGCGCAAAGCGAACCATGTACTCCATGCGAGCCGAACCCGACGACGCGTACCGGCTCTTCGAGTACACCCGATACACCCCGACCGCCGGCATCCCCCGACGTCCCGAGACGAGATAGGAACGGACGAGGCGGTCCTGCGCGTCGACAATCCACACGCGCTGCCAACGGTTCGAGTAGATGATCCGGCGCCCCTGACCGCTCCGGGGTGGAACCAGCGCGCGCAGGAACGCGTCGATCTGCTCTTGGGTCGGAGCGCTCGGCTGCGGCGCCGGTTCCGGCGGCGGAGGCGGGGCCGGGGGCAGGGTCGTCGTGGTCGTGTCGGGCACGCTCGGAGGTGGAACGTCATCGGCCGAGGCGACAGCAGGCCACGCCATCGACACGACACAAAGGACCCCGACGAGGATCTTGGCACGCATGGAACCCACGCTACCGGGGGCCTGGGCGGCTTCCACGCACCAGTTCGCCGGGCCGTGCGCCGGTCGGTTCGCCGTGCTCGAAGGTCACGACCCCCGACTTGATCGTGGCGACATAGCCGTCTGCGCGCTGCATCAGGCGCCGACCTCCTGCGGGAAGGTCGTGGACGATCTCCGGGCGCCGGCATGCGAGCACGTCGAGATCGATCAGGTTCAGGTCCGCGAGGTAGCCGGGGGCGACGACACCGCGGTCACGCCACCCGACATGCGCGGCAGTGCGTTGCGTCTGGCCGTGAACCACCGTCTCGAGCGGGAGGCGCTCTCCGTCGACTCCGTCTCGGGCCCACATCGTCAGCGCTGAGGTGGGCATCGAGGCGTCGCAGATGGCACCGCAGTGTGCACCGGCGTCGGACAGGCCGAACAGCGACCGGGGGTGCGCGATCATCTCGGCGAGATCGTCGAGGTTTCGCTCTGCGTAGTTGAACAGCGGCAGGTACAGCAGTTCGCGACCGTCGGCCTCCAACAGCGCGTCATACGCGGCAGCGGCGGGTGTCGACCCGCTCCGCTCGGAACTCGATGCGATCGAGCGGTCGGGCCGAACCGCGTAGTCAACCGGGTCACCGAGGCGGAACATCGTGTCGAACTGGCTGATGATCTGCCGAAGGATCCCCTCCGGCACTGCCGCCGTCACGTCACGGTGCTCGGCGAGGATCCGTTGTCGGCGTGCGTCGTCCGCCAGCGCACGGACGCGCTCGGCGAGCGGCAGGCTGGCGACCTCCGCGTAGCCGGCGCACAACAGGAAGGGGTTCGCGGTCGCCTCGAGGCCGAGGAGCACACCGATCGGACGGGTCGCAACCTGCGCCTTCACGTCGTAGCCCGCCGCGGCCATTCGTTCGACCCATGCCATCTGGTGCCGCCATCGCTGCGGCGAGTGGTACGCCTGTTGCATCGTGAAGCTGAACGGGCGGCCACTCGTCACGACGACTTCCTCGAGCAGCGCCAACTCCTCGGCGGCGAAGTGGTCGTCGGTCGTTTGGTAGAGGTCGCTGATCAGCTGGATCACCCCACCGGCGTCGCGCAGGGCGTACGCGATCTCCAGCAGTTCTCGGCGAGGAGCCGTCAGCGTTGGAATCCGATCGCCGGCGGCGGTGCGGTGCACCTCGGTGCGCGAGGTCGCGAATCCGACGGCACCAGCCGCGATCGCCTCACTGACGAGTCGCCCCATCTCTGCGAGCTCGTCGTCGTCGGCCATGGCGGCGTGATCCGCACCACGGTCCCCCATCACGTAGGTGCGGAGGGCCGAGTGCGGCACATGCGCTCCGACATCCACGGTTCGGGGCATCGCCGCGACGACGTCGAGGTACTCGGGGAAGGTCTCCCATCCCCAACTGAGGCCTTCGGCGAGCGCGCTGCCGGGGATGTCCTCAACCCCCTCGAGCAGAGAAATCAACCACTCGTGGCGATCCTCTCGGGCGGGAGCGAAGCCGACCCCACAGTTGCCCACGACGACCGACGTCACCCCGTGCAGACTCGAGGGGGCCACGATCGGGTCCCAGGTGAGTTGGCCGTCGAAGTGGGTGTGGACGTCGACAAAACCCGGAGTGACGATCAACCCGTCCGCATCGATCACTCGGCGCGCCCGACCGCCAGTGGCACCCACCGCGACGATGCGGTCGCCACGAATCTCGACATCGGCCACAACCGGCGGCGCACCGGTCCCGTCCACCACGGTGCCACCCCGAACGATCACGTCTGCGACGGACACTGCCACCCCCTTCGGCTCGCGGATCCTACGCTGGCGCCCCATGTCCGAACCCGACGGTGGTATCGACCCTCAACTCGGGCTGAGCGCCGCGCAGGTCGAGCAGCGGATCGCCGCAGGCAAGATCAACAGCATCCCCGACTCGCCGTCACGCACCGTCGGCCAGATCCTCCGAGCGAACATCTTCACGCGCTTCAACGCCCTCATGGGGACGCTGCTCGCGATCGTGCTGGCGTGTCGGGCGTACAAGGACGCGCTTTTCGGCGGGGTGATCGTCGCGAATGCGGTGATCGGGATCATCCAGGAGCTCCGGGCGAAGCGGACCCTCGACCGGCTCGCGGTGCTGTCGGCACCACGAGCCTTCGTCGTGCGCGACGGCCAGGTCGCCGAACACCCCCTCGGCGAGCTCGTGCTGGATGACGTGATCGATCTCCGGCCCGGGATGCAGATCCCCGCGGATGCCGACGTGATCGCAGCCGAGCGGCTCGAGGTCGACGAGTCGCTGCTCACGGGTGAGTCCGACCCGATCATCAAAGAGGTCGGCGACGAGTTGTTCTCCGGCAGTTTCGTGGTCGCGGGCGGCGGCCGCGGGCGCGTCTCGAAGGTCGGGGCAGAGGCGTATGCCGCCCGACTCGCGGAGGAAGCGAAGCGCTTCACGCTGGCGCGCAGTGAGCTCCGCGCCTCGATGGAGCAGATCATCACGTGGGTGACCTGGGCCCTGATTCCGACCGGGGCCGTGCTGTTCTGGAGCCAGATCGCCTCGAACCACCGCTCACTGCGCACCGCGCTGGTTTCGGCGACCGGTGGCGTCGTCGCGATGGTGCCGGAAGGGCTCATCCTGTTGACCTCGGTCGCGTTCGCGGTCGGCGTCATCCGGTTGGCACGACGACGAACCCTCGTTCAGGAGTTGCCGGCCATCGAGACACTCGCCCGGGTGGACATCGTGTGCCTCGACAAGACCGGCACGATCACCGAGGGGGCGATGGAGGTCGCCGGGATCCGCGTGCTCGACGGCGATGAGCCGTCGGTACGCGCCGCGCTCGCTGCGCTCGCCTGGTCAGACCACAACCCGAACGCCACGCAGCAGGCCCTCCAGGACCACCTCCCCCAACCCGACCAACCGTGGAAGATCGACGGTTCGATCCCGTTCTCATCGGCACGCAAGTGGAGCGCGACCAGCTTCGAGGGTCACGGGTCGTTTGTGTTCGGGGCTCCCGAGATGGTCCTCGATGACGCCGAGTGGCAGCGGCTGCGGCCCCAAGTGGAGGAAGCCGCTCGCGCCGGACGCCGCGTACTGCTCCTGGCGAGCAGCCAAGAGCCGCTCGAGGGGGAGTCGCGGCCACACCCCCTCACACCGACGGCGCTGGTGTTCCTGGAAGATCGGATCCGTCCCGACGCTCCCGAGACGCTCGCCTACTTCGCCCAGGAGGGAGTCACCCTGAAGGTGATTTCCGGCGACAACCCGACGACGGTCGCCGCGGTCGCAGCACGGGCAGGCCTCGCCGATGCCGACAATGCGCTTGACGCCCGCGAGCTTCCGCCGATCGATGACGTCGCTGCGCTGGGCCGCTCCGTCGACGCGGCGACGGTGTTCGGCCGGGTGAACCCGCATCAGAAGCGAGCGATGGTCGGAGCCCTCCAGGAACGCGGCCACGTCGTTGCAATGACCGGCGACGGCGTCAACGACGTGTTGGCGCTGAAGGACGCGGACGTCGGCATCGCCATGGCCTCGGGTTCGGAGGCCACTCGAGCGGTCGCGCAACTGGTCCTCCTGGACTCGAACTTCTCCGGCCTTCCGCAGGTCGTGCTCGAGGGACGGCAGGTCATCAACAACCTCCAGCGCGTCGCGAGCCTCTTTCTCACCAAGACGACCTATGCGCTCCTGATCGCCGTATTCACCGGGATCACGACGATCACCTACCCGTTCCTCCCACGACACCTCACGCTCGTCGGGACGATGGTCATCGGGATTCCGTCGTTCTTCCTCGCGCTCGCGCCGAACCATGAGCGAGTCCAAGGCAACTTCCTCCGATCGGTCGCGCTGGTCTCGATCCCATCGGGGCTGATCGCCGCGACCGCGACGATGGTCGGCTATCTCATCGCGCGTTCGCTCGAGGACGTGTCGGTGACCCAGGAGCGAACGACCGCGGTGCTCGTGCTCGCCGGCGTGTCGCTGCTCGTCGTGATCCGTACCGCGCGGCCCTTCGTGCTCTGGAAAGGTCTCCTGGTCGCGGCCATGGGGGCCGGCCTGTTCCTCGCGATCGTGACCCCGTTGGGTCGGCGCTATTTCGAGTTGACGCTTCCCCCTGCCGCGCTGTTGTGGATCTCCCTGGGCCTCGTCGCGGCGAGCGCGTGGCTCTTGGTGCTCGCGGCGTTCGTTACTCGTCGGATTCGCTGGGGAGCGTGAGCACCGACCGCTGGTGACCGGTCGCCTCGAAGGCCCGACCGAGCAGACCGCCGCGAGGATGGAGCAGCCGCTCCATGTCCTCGGGTGAATCCGTCATCGGCTCCGGCTGCGGTTCGGGCTCCGGCTGTGGTTCGGGCTCCGGCTGCGGTTCGGGCTCCGGCTCCGGCTGCGGTTCGGGCTCGGGCTCGACGGTCGGCTCGGACGCCGCCGCTCCCTCGGGCACTGGTTCGGGCTCAGCTTCGGCCACCGACTCGACAACGACGGCCACCTCCGGCTCCGGCGTCGCCGCGGCCACCGACTCGGCAACGACGGTCGCTGCGGTCGTCACGGCCTCCGACGCCGTGAAGTCAAGGGTCGGCTCCTCGAAGCTGCCCCAGCGGCGCCGCACCGCGCGCCGCTGGACGGGTCGCCCCGTCGCCGAAACCCCTGGAGCGGCAAGGATCGTCGTCTGCGCTCCCCGGCGGTCGACGACGACCCACCCACGCGGCGGGGACAGTCGCTCGGCGTGGTCTTCGCAGAGGGTTTGAGCGGACCGATCCGCGACCGTGATCGGATCGAGCCACAACTGGCACGACACCGGGTCGTAGTGGATCGCGACAGCCGCGACCTGCGTGCAGCCCGGACGACGGCACGACGCGCTCATGGCGCCACGCTACCCAGCGGTAGCGCCCACGCCCTTGACATCACTCGGGGGCCGCAGTGTCGACATGCGATCGGGCACGCAAGTGGAGATCGCAGATCTCGACGCGTCGAGGCATCTCAATCGCGCCCATCACACAGTCGGCGATGTCGACCGGCTGAATGCCTTCGTCGGCGTCCGCTCCGCCCGGCGCAGCCATCACGTGAATCGTCGACACCCGGACCCCGCTCGCTCCCGCCTCGCGGCGAGTGCCGTCCGCCAGCGACCGGAGGCCCGCACGCGTCATCGCGTACTGCGTGTCATCAGCGGGAGCCACAGGATTCACGAACACGATGTGGCCGGGGCCCTGCCGGAGGCGCGGCAGGAGCTGCTGGGTCATGAGGTACGGGCCACGCAGGTTCACCAGGTACTGCTCGTCGAGGTCGGCGACCACGCCGTCGCCGACACCGTGGCGAACGTGAACGTCGGCGGTATGGACCAACACATCGACCGGCCGGTCGAAACGCGTGATGAAATCCGCGGCGCCTTCGACCTCCGAGATGCTTCCCAGGTCGCACTGCAGGTACAGGATCGACGCGTCCGCACCGGCGGCAGCGGTTGTTTCGCGTAGATCCGCAACTTCGCGGTCCAACACACAGACCCTGGCGCCCGCATCGAGCAGCGACAGCGCGACGGCACGACCCACCGGTCCGCCACCGCCCGTCACGACCGCCACCTTGCCCAGCAACGGTTGCAGCGTGTCATCGAGGTCGTCGTCGGGCATGACCGCCACGGCCGCGGCCGGCAGCGGCGCCTCACACACGGCCTCATCGCGGAGGTCGATCACCACACGGTCCTGCGTCGTCCCAGCTGTTCCGAGACTCGCTTCGGACCCCGATCCGTCACTCACTGCCGACCTACCCGCATGCGTCGTCGCCTCTTCCGTCCGCCTGCGGCGAGGGTACCGAGCGTCGGGGGTCGCGGCAATGCAACGTCGAGGTCACACGCCACGCGGCACGGCCGACACCACGACCGGACGGTGGTCGCTGACGCGAACGTCGGGCACCTCCGCCCCCATCACCGTCAATCCGGAGGTCGCGACGCCGTCGATCGCCACCGTCGGGGCGAGTGCCGGGTAGGTGGCCGGGGTCGTCACCAGGTCGAATCCACCCGCCTCGACCAGCGGCCGCAGCAACTCCTGCGGCATGTTGAAGTCGCCCAACAGCGCCCGGGGTTGTCGCTCCGCTGCGATCGCGTCGAGGAGCGACCCGAGTTGGGGCGCCGCAGGGGGCACCGCCCCGCGACCGCGACGTTCGTCGAGGTGGGTCGACGCCACGGTCAGCTGCTCTCCCGAGTCGAGCTCGACGCGAGCGATCAGTGCCCGGCGCCGTCGACCCGCGCCCGAGGCGGCCAGCTCGACAACGCGTCGATCGACCAGAGCGCCGCGGACGACCAACGCGTTGCCGAAGCGGCCCCACAGCGGATGGGCCCAGTTGGCGACGAACCACGCGACCGCGCCGGTCGCTCCGGCGATTCGGCCCGGTTGGTCGGCAAGCCAGGCCCGTAGCGACCGGACCTCGACCTCCTGCAACGCGAGCACGTCCGCGTCGAGGGAGGAGCACGCCTGAACGGCACGTCGGTTGTGCGCGAGCAGCCGCCCCGGCGGCGCTCCGTGATGCAGGTTGAACGTGGCGAGCCGCATTGCGCGAGTCGCGAGGCCCGCCGAGGCTCAGGCGTCGACGCCGAGACCGCGGTTCATCCGTTCGACGGTGTCGACGTATTCCTCGACCATCTCCAAGATGACGTCTCGCGTCTTGCGGATCTTGTTCATGCGCCCGACGATCTGGCCGACCGGGTTGAACATCACACCCTTCGACTGGTCCGCGTATTGAGCGGTCCGAGCGACCGCCTCACCGGTCACCATGAACTGCAGCGGCATCCCGAGCGGCTTGGGGTTGCCTGGAGCCTCCCACGCCTCGGTCCAATCGCTCCGCAGCATCCGGCATGGCTTGCCCGTCCAGCTCCGCGACCGCACCGTGTCCCGGCTGGTGGCCGCGAGCAGTTCGGCCTGCTGGGCGGGCGGCGTCTCGGCCTCCTCGACGGTCAACCACAGCGAGCCGGTCCACACCCCCGAAGCGCCCATCGCCATCGCGGCAGCCATCTGGCGGCCGGAGCCGATCCCTCCGGCGGCGAGCACCGGCAACGGGGCCACCGCATCGATCACCTCGGGCCACAGAACGATCGATCCGACGTCGCCCGTGTGACCGCCGCCCTCGGTTCCCTGCGCGATCACGAAGTCGAGCCCTGCCTCCTTGTGGGACAGCGCCTGTTTCGCAGCCCCGCAGAGCGCGCCGACCAACCGACCCGTGGACTGGATCTCGGCGACGATGTCCGCCGGCGGCGTCCCGAGGGCGTTGGCGATCAGCTTGACCTTCGGGTGCGTGAGCGCGATCTCGATCTGCGGGCCGGCGGTGGCCTCGGTCCACCCGATCAGCTCCGGCGCCTTTTGTTCTTCGGGCAGCTTCGGAACCCCGTGGCTGTCGAGCAGTTCGTGGACGAAGTCGCGATGGCCCTGGGGGATCATGTCGCGCAGTTCGTCCTGCAACTTGTCGGCGTCGAGTTCCCCCATGCCCTCGTACTTCATGGGGATCACGATGTCGACGCCGTAGGGGTGGTCGCCGACGTGCTCGTCGATCCAGTCGAGTTCGATCGCAAGCTGCTCGGGCGTGTAGCCGACCGCCCCCAACACGCCGAGACCGCCGGCGTTGGAGACCGCTGCGACGACGTCACGGCAGTGGGTGAACGCGAAGATGGGGAACTCGATGCCGAGTCGTTCGCAAAGGTCGTTGTGCATCTGACCGAGCGTAGAGCGGAACTGAAACCTGTTCTATCGCGGGAGGACGGCGTCAGTTCTGCGTATCGTGCGACCGCGTGCCCAGAACCCGCCTCAGCGACGCCACCGCCACACTCCACGAGGGATTCGCGCGGATTCGCTCCGAGCTCGGCGTGGAGGTCGAGTTTCCGCCAGAAGTGCTCCGAGCGGCATCCGAAGCTCGCGCGACGGGAGACGACGAGCGGGTCGACCGACGCGACCTGCCCTTCGTGTCGATCGACCCCTACGGCTCACGCGACCTCGACCAGGCGTTTCATCTCGCGACCCGCCCTGGGGGCTATCGGTTCCACTATGCGATTGCGGACGTCGCAGCGTGGGTGCTCCCCGGCGGACCGCTCGACGCCGCCGCATGGGCGCGCGGCGCCACCATCTACTGCCCCGACGTGCGCGCCCCGCTCCACCCGACGGTCCTCTCAGAGGGATCGGCGAGCCTGCTCGCCGGCGTCGAGCGACCCGCGGTGCTGTGGACGATCGACCTCGACGACGCCGGAGCGACAACCGACATCGCGGTGGAGCGTGCGACCGTCCGCAACCTCGCAGCCCTCGACTACGTGTCGGCCCAGGCGCACCTCGACGATGGTGTGGAAGTCGGCCCGCTGGTCGCGGAGCAGCTCCGACTCCTCGCCGAGATCGGACGACTTCGCCAGCGCCGCGAAGCGGCCCGTGGCGGTGTGAGCCTCTCGCTTCCCGACCAGGTCGTCGTCGCCGACGGCGGCCGCTACGGCATCGAGTACCGCACGAACCTCGAGACCGAAGCCTGGAACGCACAACTGTCGTTGTGCTGCGGAATCGCTGCGGCGCGGCTGATGCTCTCGGGCGGCGTCGGCGTGCTGCGGACGTTGCCCCCAGCAGATGCGGACACCCTCGCGTCGCTGCGTGCCACGTCGATCCGCCTCGGCGTTCCCTGGCCCGAGACCCTCACCTACCCCGAGTGGGTTCGCACGCTCGACCCCTCGACGCCACACGGCATCGCGTTGATGACCTCGGCGGCACGCACCCTGCGCGGCGCCGGCTACGCCGCCTTCGACGGCGCTGCTCCGGCGTCACCGGAACACCACGCGATCGCTGCTCCCTACGCCCACGTCACCGCCCCGCTCCGACGGTTGGTCGACCGCTTCGGCACCGAGTGTGCGCTTGCGGTCTCGCGCGGCGGCCGCCCGCCGGGATGGGCGCTCGAAGCACTCGGCAGGATTGCAGAGGTCATGGACCGCACGGCGTCGCACGCATCCGCGGTCGATCGCGCGTGTGTCGACCTCGTCGAAGCGGCGGTCCTTCAGCATCGCGTCGGCGACGAACTCGACGGCGTGGTCACGACGACACGCAACGACCGAGTCGTCGTTCAACTCGTCGAGCCGGCGGTCATCGCTGAGGCAAGCCCCGCAGCAGGCGTCGCTCCCGGCGATCGCGTCCGGGTTCGGGTGATCTCGGCCGACACCTCGACCCGGACCGTGTGCTTCGCCATCTCTGGCGGTGCGCTCAGACCGTGACGAGGATGCGCTCCGACGCGAACGGGCCGACGCCGACGGATCGGCCGTTCACTTCCACGGTGAGGGTGCCGTCGGGCGATGCCGCCGTAACCACCCCGGTGCTGCCCGGAACGAGGTTCGATTCCTCGAGGAAGTCCAGCAGTCCGGGCGAGAACTCGAGTTCCTCGGGGATGCGGGTCACTCGGAAGTTCGATCCGACCGTCACCTCCGCGAGCGGCGAGACGTCTGGCGCCTCGTAGCCGCTCCCGGGGATCGGGTTGCCGTGCGGGCAGGTGGTCGGATCCCCGAGCACTCGGGCGAGGGCTTCCTCAACCGGTTCGCTGATGACGTGCTCCCACTTCCCTGCCTCCTTGTGGGCGTAGGCCCACGACAGACCCAACATGTCGGTCAGGAAGCGTTCGGCGAGGCGGTGACGACGCACCACCGTCTCGGCGAGTGCCACTCCTTTCGCCGTGAGGCGAATGACGTGGGAGTTGATCTCGACGTACTGCTCGCTCTCGAGCCGCTTGATCATCTCCGAGACGGACGGCCGGGAGACCGAGAGTCGTTCGGCGATCCGGGCCTGCACCACCGTGATGTCGTCCTCGCTGAGCTCGAAGATCGTCTCGCAGTACTCCTCGACAGCAGGGTGCCACTCAGCCATGGGCGGAGTCTACGTCCCGGCTTCGTGTTCGGAACCCGGACGGTTCTGGGCGAATCGGGCCGGGATCAGGACTGCAGAAACGCGTCGACCCGGTCCTTCGGCCGCCCGATGATCGCCCGGTTGCCACGCACCAACACCGGGCGCTGCATCAGGCGGGGGTGCTCCACGAGCAGATCGGCCACCGCCTCGGGCGTGGTGTAGTCGTCCGCGTCGAGGCCCTGCTCCTCGAAGTAGCCGTCCTTCCGCACCAAATCTGCAGGAGGATCCTCCAGTTTCTCCATCAGCTCCAGCAGTTGGTCGCGATCCAACGGGTGCTTCAGGTACTCGACGATCTCATGATCGGAGCCGAGGCGCTCGGCTTCGCCCAGCGCGAAGCGCGAGGTCGAACAGCTCGTGTTGTGCAGGATGGTCACGTCAGCCATGCACCGAGAATACGGCTGGGTGACCCAAGCGGGTTCCTGCGAGGATGAGACGGTGGCACGGCCAGCTGCGAGTCGCACCGTCTCGGAATGCTCGTGGAGCGCGACCGGGCGGTGGTCTTTGCGACCGACAACGGTCATCGTGCTCTTCGTCGGACTGTGGTGTTTCGGAACCGGCGAGGCCATGTTGATCGAGTCACGGTTGGGCAACACACCCTGGACGGTGCTGTCCCAGGGAATCGCCGAACGCACCGGGCTGAGCATCGGGCTCATCACCATCCTCATCTCCTTGTCGGTGCTGGTCAGCTGGATCCCCTTCGACGAGCGGCCCGGCTTCGGGACCTTCTCGAACATCGTGCTGATCGGCGTGGCGATCGATGTCATGTCGCCAGTGGTCCCACGGCCCTCGGCGTTTGGCTGGCAACTCGCACAGAGCGTCGCCGGCGTCGTGGTGTGCGGTTTCGGATGCGCGTTGTATCTCGCCGCGCACCTCGGCCCCGGCGCACGGGACGGCTTGATGACCGGCCTGCACCGTCGGTTCGACATCCCCATCGCATGGGTTCGGCTCGCGATGGAAGTGATCGTCCTCGTGGCCGGGATCGCGCTGGGTGGCCGTGCTGGTATTGGCACGGCACTCTTCGCCGCCGGGGTCGGCCACGTCATGGGGTGGTCCTTCACGCTCATCAGCGCGCTCGACCGCCGGCGGCACCCCGCCACCGCCGAGGTCGCCGCGTGAATCGGGTCCGACCGTGAAGATCGCGTGGGTGGGAACCGGCGTGATGGGGGCGTCGATGGCGCGTCACCTGCTCGACGCCGGCCACGACCTGGTGGTGACGACCCGCACGAAGCACAAAGCCGCGGCCCTGCTCGACGCCGGCGCACGCTGGGCCGCGACCGCTGCCGACGCCGCAGCTGACGCAGACCTCGCCGCCACGATGGTCGGCTCTCCCGATGACGTCCGCGACGTCGTCGTCGGACCGTCCGGGGTGCTCCAGACACTGCGGCCCGGCACGCTGCTCATCGACTTCACCACGTCGGACCCGTCGCTCGCGGTCGAGATCGCGCAACGCGCCGAGGATGCTGGTGTCGAGTCCCTCGACGCCCCGGTGTCCGGCGGCGACGTCGGGGCACGCGCGGCGACGTTGTCGATCATGGTCGGCGGCACCACCACGGCCTACGAGCGGGCACTGCCGATCTTCGGCCTCCTCGGCGTCACGGTGGTCCACCAAGGAGGGCCGGGCGCCGGGCAGCACACCAAGCTCGTCAACCAGATCCTCATCGCGGCGACGATGGTCGGGATGTGCGAGGCGTTGGTGTACGCCCGCGAGGCCGGACTCGACGCGCGTACCGTGCTGAGATCGGTCGGCGGGGGCGCGGCGGCGAGTTGGTCACTGGAGCATCTGGCACCGCGGGTCCTCGACGGGGACTTCGCGCCGGGCTTCTCCGTAGAGCACTTCGTCAAGGATCTCGGCCTCGCGCTCGACCACGCGCACCGACTCGGCCTCGACCTTCCCGGGCTGTCGACCGCCGCGGGGCTCTACACCGCGCTTCGCGATCACGGCGGCGGCCGCGACGGAACACAGGCGCTCGTCGTCGAGGTGGCGCGGCGATGCGGTCTCCGCTGGCCCTGAACCGGCTGGTGGGTCAGCGGGCGAACGCAGCGGAGACGAGCCGACCGACCGCGTCGAGCGTCGGGACTCCCGCGGGTTGGTTCGGCCATCCGTCCGACAGGATCGCCACCGAGTACCCACCCCCGGCAGGGTCCGCCACGTAGCCCACCGAGTTCAGTCGCCAACCCCGATCCGTCGAAGCCGCGAACCCGTTCTTCTGGCCGACCGCCCAACCGGCGGGCACCCCGGCGCTCACTCCCCACCGCTGGTCGGCGCGAATGTTGCGCAGATACGCCCACGCGACGCCGCGGTAGGGCGCCTGCAGGGGGCCCGGTCCTTGCACGAGTTGATGCAGGAAGCGGGCCTGGTCCTCGGCAGTGGTCACGGTGAGGCCCCATTTCGGTGTGACCTCGCGCGTCGCATTCATCCCGAACGTTGCGCCGACGAGCCGCATGCCACGAGAGGCCCCAAGCTCCGACCACAGCGACGAGGCGGGAGCGTTGGCCGAATGGTGGATCATCGGCGACACGAGCGCGGATTCCCGCCGGGTGAGCATCCGGCCCGCCGACTGGGCCCGCAACAGCACCCCCGCCATGATCTGCACCTTGACCACCGACGCCGTCGTGACCCGTTGGTCGCGCCGCGCGAAGTACCAACAGTCCGTCCGGTCGTCGTAGACCGCGACGCTGAGATGGTGAGCGTTCGCCGGATCGAGCGCGATCACCGCCGCTTCGCTGAACGGTCCCGGGTCGCATCGACCCAGGCGCGAATCGTCCGGCCTCGGCGCTGGTGGCTGGCATGCGCTGACCGCCACCACGAGCGCTGCCACGAGGAGTCCGACGGTCACCCGGCGTTTCACCGACCTCGACGCTACGTCACCGAGTACGTTCCGCCCGATGATCGACCTGCCTGCGACGCAACGACGCATCGTCCTCCGGCAGCGGCCCACCGGTTTGGTCTCGTGGGACGACGTCGTCCTCGAGGAGGCCGCGCCGCTCCCCGAGATGGGCGACGGCCAGGCGCTCGTCAAGACCGAACTGATCGGAATCGACGCAACGGTCCGGAGCTGGCTCAACGCCGGCGAGGGCTACCTGCCCGCCGTCGAGGTGGGCGAAGTGGTCCGGGCGTCGGGGATCGGGACGGTGGTCGCAACGAACTCCCCCGCCTACGAGGTCGGCGACGTCGCCTACGGGTTGACCGGACTCCAGGAGTACTCCGTCTGCGCCGACGACATCTTCACCTCCAAACTGCCTCCGGGGACACCGCTCGCACCGATGCTGTCGGTCTACGGGGCGACCGGATTGACGGCGTATGTCGGGCTGATCGAGGTCGCCGCCGCGCAGGCAGGCGAAACGGTGGTCGTGTCCGCCGCCGCCGGTGCGACGGGTTCACTCGTCGGGCAGATCGCCAAGATCCTCGGATGCCGGGTCGTCGGCATCGCCGGCACCGCCGAGAAGTGCCGATTCATCGTCGAGGAACTCGGTTTCGACGCCGCGATCAACCATCGTGAGGACGATCTCGCGGCCGCGTTGAAGGAGCACTGCCCGCGGGGCGTCGACGTCTACTTCGACAACGTCGGCGGACGGGTGCTCGACGCCGTGCTGGGCAGAATCGCACAGCACGGCCGAGTGGCGTTGTGCGGGTCGATCTCCTCCTACAAC
Organism: Actinomycetes bacterium; assembly: GCA_029782335.1. Lineage (GTDB taxonomy): Bacteria > Actinomycetota > Acidimicrobiia > Acidimicrobiales > Microtrichaceae > JADLFH01. The sequence goes on from JAKOVA010000015.1 coordinate 17,042, forward strand.
GACGTGCACAAGCCTCCTGGCCCGGCCAACTACCTCAACCTCATCTCGCGGCGGGGACGCATGGAGGGGTTCATCGCGCTCGATCACTGGGGCCGCTTCGATGAGATCAAAGCGGTGCTGCGGGGCTGGGTGACCGAGGGTCGACTCCGCCACGTCGAGCACTACTTCGACGGACTCGAATCGTCGGTCGACGCACTCAACGCACTGTTCACGGGTGCCAACACCGGCAAGGTCATCGTCCGGCTCTCGGATCCGCAGTGAACGTCCTGCTCATCACGCTCGATCAGTGGCGCGGTGACAGTCTGAGCTGCGGCGGCCACCCCGTCGCACGCACGCCCAACGTCGATCGGCTCGCAACGCGTGGTGCGAGGTTCACCCGTCACTACTCTCAGGCGGCGCCGTGCGGGCCGGCCCGAGCGTCCTTGCTGACCGGGATGTACCAACACAACCACCGCGTGGTCGCGAACGGCACGCCCCTTGACGATCGCTTCACGAACCTCGCGCGGGAACTCGCCGCAGCGGGTTACCGGCCCACCCTGTTCGGCTACACCGACACCACCGTCGACCCTCGAACCGTCCCCGACCCAGACGACCCCCGGCTCCGCACCTACGAAGGTGTGCTTCCCGGCTTCGAGGTCGAAGTGCAACTTCCCGAGGCGGCCGACGAGTGGCTGAACTGGCTCCGCGCGGCGGGCTACCCGGCCCCCGAACGGGTCGACGAGCTCTACCGCGACCGCGACACGACAAACGCTGCGGGTCGGGGAGCGACGTGGGCGCCGGTGCGATATCCGGCAGACCGCACCGAGGCGGCGTTCCTCGTCGAGCGGTTCATCGAGTGGCATCGCGGACTCCCCGACGGATCACCGTGGTTCGCGCACGTGAGTTTCCTCCGACCACATCCGCCATATGTCGCTCCGGCGCCGTTTCACGATCTGATCGACCCTGCAACGGTTCCGATGCCGGTGCGCCACGCCGATCGTGCCGCTGAAGGAGCTGAGCACCCGTTGATCGCGGGTGCGATGTTCGTCGACGACGCACGCGCTCCGGACTCCGACCTCGACACCCGTCAGCTCCGGGCGACGTACTGGGGCATGCTCGCGGAGGTCGATGAGAAACTCGGTCTGCTGTTGGACCACCTCGATGCCACCGACGCGGCCGACACCCTGGTGGTGCTCACCTCCGACCACGGAGAGCAACTCGGCGATCACTGGCTCATCGAGAAGCTCGCCTACTTCGAGTCGAGCTATCACATCCCACTGGTGATCGCGGGACCCGGCGTCGAGGAGGGCGTCGTCGTCGACCACTTCACCGAGAACGTCGACGTCATGCCGACGATCCTCACCGCCGTCGGAGCGACCGTGCCGGCGCAGTGCGACGGCCGACCGCTGCAACCGTTCCTCGGCGGCGGCGATCCGCCGAACTGGCGAGACGCGGCCCATTGGGAGTGGGACTGGCGCGATCCAGCTGCCACCGCGCTCACCGGCGTCCCGCTCGAATCCTCCAACCTCGCGGTGATTCGCGACGCCCACGGCAAGTACGTGCAGTTCGCCGGGATGCCCGCCGCCTTCTACGACCTCGACGCCGATCCGGGCGAGTTGCACAACCTCGCCACGGATCCCGCCGCTGCGGCGCAGATGCTCGACTATGCGCAGCGCCTCGCTGCGTGGCTCATCACATCGAACGACAACACGCTGGCGCGGCTGATCGCGACCTCCGAGGGCATCGTGGAAGTCGCGACCCGAGACGGCTCGATGTACCGAGTCGATCCACCTCCAGGCTTCCCTCGGTGACGGTCGAGCCAGTATCGTCGGGCCTTCGTTTCATACGACACGACCCTGGGGGGAGCGTTATGTCACGTCAGCCGTCGCGACGCCGATCGATCGTCTGGACCGCACTCGTCGCGGTCGCCGGGCTCATCGCAATGGGGTGTTCCACGACCCCGCCGTCGGTACCGTGGCGCGGCGCCGACTGCGGACCACCCCCGACGATCGCATCCGGGGCATCGCTCTACGGCTGCAACCTCGCCGGAGCACTGCTGAGCGGCGTCGACCTGAGCGGCGCTGATCTCCGTGGGGCGGTGCTCACCGGCGCCGATCTCAGCGGCGCCAACCTCACCGGCGCGGATCTCACCGGCGCCAACCTCACGGGCGCCAACCTCACGGGAGCGAATCTCACGGAGGCGGTGTTGGCCGGGGCCATCCTGATCGGAGCCATCTTCGCGTCGGCGATTCTCTCCGGAGCCAGCTTCGATTTCGGCACCGTCTACGGGTCGAAGGGCCTCGGCGGCGGAAAGGCCAGCGGATCGAAGTGCACGGGCGACTACTGCCCCGGCTTCAACCAGGCGACCGTCGACAACGGACACCCGCTGTGCAATCCCAACGTCGGCGCCGTGTGGGGCGACTGGTTCTATGTGCACCGGACCGAAGCGCAACTCGCCGCAGCCGGAAAGCGCTCCGTGGTCGTCGACGGGTCCACCTCGTTCGCCGGAGCCGTTTTCGATTTCTCCGACCAGGACCTGCCAGCGGTCCTGCTCCTCCGGGGGATCAACTGGTCGCTCGCCGACTTCTCCGGGGCGCAGTTCATCGACACGGCCTTCGGCTGCCAGTCCGGCACCGGAGCGCGCTTCGGGGGCGCGACATTCACGTCGACAGGCGTCGGCGAACACTCGACCCACTGGTACGCGATCGATCTCACCGACAGCGACTTCTCCGCGTCGCGTTGGGTCGGGGTGGTGATGTCGACGACCAACTTCACCGGGTCCAACTTCGCGAGCTCCGAGATCGTCAACTGGGCGCTCGAGAACCAGCTCGATTTCGACGGTGACGGTGAGCCCGACAACGGCTATGTCTCGCCGTACTACCTGCTCAACCTCTCCGACACCGACTTCAGCTTTGCCTCGCTCGGCCTCGAGGTGAACCCGGGAACCGGCCACGCGACCCTCGAGCTGTCGGGTGAGTTCGACGCGCCGCTGTCATCGACCAGCTTCGCGGGCGCCAACCTCACGGGCGCACACATCGCCAACGCGGTGCTCAACGGCGCGGACTTCTCCGGCGTCACATCTACCGGTACCACGATGACGGGTCCGAGCCTGTACTACGGGGCGAACTTCACCGGCGACTGGTCTGGGAGCACCTGGGTCGGGCCGTTCGGTTTCGACTCGACCACGACGTGTCCCGACGGGTCCGCCTACGACTCGGTCACCAACGTCTGCCTGCCCCCCGCATAGCCTTCAGCCCACCGACACCGTCCTCCGCCGACTCGCTCGGACGGCGCCATGATGTCTGCTGACCCTCCGTCACCCACCCATTCCTCATGGCTCGCCGTCCCCGTTCCCGGTGGGCCGACCTCGCTCCGGCGCGGTTGGCTCGACGCCTGGTCGACCTCCTCGGTCCGACCGGCGGCGCAGCGCGCCAGAGCCTGGTCGCGCTGGCGTTCAATTCGCTGACGAGCTTCGTCGCCGGCTGGGCACTGGTCGGCATCATTCCGACGTTCCGGCGCCTCCCCGGACTCCTCGTTCTGGTCACCCCTGCGATCGGCCTCCGGGGAAACGTCTTCTCATCGCTGGGCAACCGACTGTCGACCGCGATTCACACCGGGACGTTCAGCCCGTCGCTCCGCCGCGAGTCGATCCTCGGCCAGAACATGCTGGCGAGTTTCTCGCTGACGGTCTTCATGTCGGTCGTCCTTGCGGTGCTGGCGAAGATCATCTCGATCGCTGTCGGGATCGAGCACAGCGTGAGCCTCACCGATCTGATGTTCATCTCCGTTCTCGGAGGTGTCATCGCGTCCGTGCCGATCGCGGTGGTCACCGTGGCGCTCACCCGTGGCGCGACCCGCTATGGCTGGGACCTCGACAATCTGGTTGCTCCCACGGTCGGCACCCTCGGCGACGGCATCACGATCCCGTCGTTGTGGTTGGCCGCGGTGCTCGTCGGCCGTGGGTCGATCACGGGCGTCATCGGTGCGATCGTGGGGACGGCATCGATTGCCGCGGTCATCTGGGTACTCCGCTCCCCCCTCGAGCAACTCCGTCAGATCGTTCGCGAGTCGATCCCCGTGCTCGGGGTCGCGCTGCTGTTGTCGGCGCTCGGAGGCTTGGTGCTCCAGAAGCAACTCCGTGTCCTCGAGGCGCTCCCCGCCATTCTCCTGCTCCAGCCGGCGTTCGTTTCCACCGGCGGCGCCTTCGGTGGGATCCTCTCGGGCCGCGTCGCGACCAACCTGCACCTCGGTTCGGTCGAGCCGACCCTGGTGCCCGGCCCTGGCACGCGCCGCGACATCTCCTTCCTGCTCGCCTTGGCGGTCCCGATGTTCGTGTTCAACGCCCTCGGGGCGTGGAGCTTCAGCACCATCACCGCCTCGGGTGACACGGCACCCGGTTGGTGGTGGATCCTCCTGACGACCCTGATCGCCGCCACCCTCGCCATGCTGTTCGTCGTCGCCGTCAGCTACTACGCCACGATCGGGGCCTGGAAGATCGAGGTCGACCCAGACTCGTATGGGATTCCCGTGGTCACCGCATCCACCGACTTCATCGGCACCGTGATTCTCATCGTGACCGTCATCGGCCTCGGGCTCGCGTAACCGGGCGACCCCCAGGTATCGTCGACCCCCGCATGAACCTCGACTTCACACCAGAGGAGGAGGCGTTCCGGGAGCGGGCTCGAACCTGGCTCGCGGAGAACCTGCCCTCCGAAGATCGGCCCGCCATGGGACAGCCGATGCGCGAGTTCGACCTTGCTTGGCAGCGGACGCTCTTCGAGGGCGGATGGGCCGGCATCAACTGGCCGGTCGAGTTCGGGGGCCAAGGGCTCTCCGACATCCAGCAGATGATCTGGTACGAGGAGTTCGCCAAGGCTGATCCGCCCTTCAGCCTCAACAACTCGTGCACGTTCGTCGGCAACAACCACGGTGGGCCGACCCTCATCGCATGCGGCTCCGACGACCAGAAGGCCACGCACCTCCCCCGCATTCTCCGCGGCGAAGCGGTGTGGTGTCAGGGCTTCTCCGAGCCCGGCGCCGGATCCGATCTCGCCTCGCTGTCGTGCCGGGCGGAGATCGACGGTGACGAGCTGATCGTGACCGGCCAGAAGATCTGGACGAGCTACGCCGACGTCGCGGACTACCAGGAACTGCTGGTCCGGACCGACCCCCAGGCCCCCAAGCACAAGGGGATCTCGTGGGTGATCTGTGACATGCGCACCCCCGGGATCGACATTCGGCCGATCGAAACGATGGCGCACACCACGGACTTCGCCGAGGTGTTCTACGACGAGGTGCGGATCCCACTCTCCAACGTCGTCGGACAGCTCAACGACGGCTGGCGCGTCGCGATGTCCACGCTTTCCTTCGAGCGCGGCACCGCGTTCATGGCAGATCAGGTCGAGTTGGCGAAGGTCGTCGAGAACCTGATCCACGAGGCCCGCACTCGAACGGGCGCCGACGGCAAGCGGCCGGTCATCGCCGACGATGAACTCGCTCGTCGTCTCGCCAACTGCCGCGCCGAGGTCGCGGCCCTCCGAGCGATGACCATCGCCGGCATCTCGCGGACCCGCCGGAGCGGGATCCCCGGCCCGGAGGCGTCGATGATCCGGCTGTTCCACGGCGAGTTGCATCAACGGGTGTACCGCTTGGCACTCGACGTGATCGGCGCGGACGCCTTCCGGCTGACGGGTGTCGACGGCGACGGTGTCTGGACCGGCCCGTACCTGCAGAGCTTCGCCTACACGATCGGCGGCGGAACGACCGACATCCAGCGAAACATCGTGGCCGAGCGGGTGCTCGGCCTTCCCCGGGTGAAGTGAGGAGCTGAGCCGTGGACCTGCTGCCCACCCCCGAACAGGAAGAGATCATCGAGTCGATCCGCTCGGTGCTCGCCGATCACCACACCATCGGCGAACCTGCCTCCGACACGCTGTGGCAAGCCGCCGCCGCACAGGGATGGTTCGGCCTCGGGGTCCCCGAGGCCTCCGGTGGTGTCGGATACTCGGTCGTCGAGGAGGCGCTGCTCGCGATCGAGTTGGGTCGAGTCGCCGTTCCCGGACCCTTCCTCGGGACGATCCTCGCCGCCCACACCGCCGACGCCACCATCCGTGAGTCCGTCATCGGCGGCACGTCGCCGGTGGCCCTCGCCGAAGCCGAAGGGGACGAGGGCGGACTACGCGTGTTCGACGCCACCGACGGCGGTCTCGCGTTGCGTCTCGACGACCACTCGTTGGTGCGCCTCACCGGCCTCTCCGACGAGCCGTCGCTCGACCCGCTGATCCGACTCTCGCTCAGCTCCGGTGAGGCCGTTGCCTCGGGGCTCGATCCTCGACGCACATCGGTGCTGATCGCCGGAGTGCTCGCGGGCATCGCCGCTGCGGTCGCCGAGCAGTCGGTCTCCTACGGCAAGGACCGCGAGCAGTTCGGCGTTCCGATCGGCAGTTTCCAGGCGATCAAGCACCGCTGCGCCGACATGGCGGTGCGGGCCGAAGCAGCGACCACCCAGGTCCACTACGCCGCGCTGGCGCTCCGCGACGCGACGACCGACGCCGACTTCCACGTCGAAGCAGCCGCCGTCATCGCGGCACGCGCCGCGATCGACAACGCGGAGATCAACATCCAGAACCACGGCGGGATCGGCTTCACGCTCGAGCACTCCGCCCACCGCTACGTCACGAGGGCCCGGGTACTCGCAGCAGTGGCGGGTGGTCTCCGTCGCCACCAGGTCGATCTCCTCGCGGCGAACCTCTGAACGGTCGTCGGCAGCGGCCGGCTATGCGTCGCGCCGCTGCACGAGCACGGCGCCGATCAGGCACAGCACCAGCGCGAACCCGAGGAAGTACGCGAAACCCGCCCACGGGCCGAACATGTGCTCGCGCGCGTGCTCTTCAACGACCTGCCCACCGGCGTGATAGGGCATCCAGCGGCCGACCGAATCGGTGAGGAACCCGACGACGATCTGTTCGATCACCATCGGCCACGCCAACACGGCGACGATCGAGCCGATTGGTTGACGGAGGATCATCCCGACCCCGAACCCTGCCAGCGCGTAGCCGGGCGCGAGGAGCCACGTTCCAATGAGCAGTCTCCACGTCCCGGGCGCCGACATGTCGAGGCCGACGCCGCGCCCCGCGAGAATCGCCCCGCCGATCGCGACCGACAGCGAAACGAGGATCGCTGCGATGAGCAGCGTCGCGACGACGAGCAACACCGCTTTCGCGGCAAGGACGCGTCCCCGTCGCGGGGTCGCGGCGAACGTCGCGCGAATCGTGTTGAAGCGGTACTCCTGGCCGATGACCTGAACGCCGAGCACCCCCAGCAACGCCAGCCCGAGCCCGAAGCCTGCGGTCACGAGTTGGACACGAATGAGCGGGTCGAGCGAGAGGGGGAGGCCGTTGGGACCCGGGTCGTCGAGTGGCACCACTGCAGCGAGCAGTGCGCCGAGACCGACGGCGAGCACGGCGATCGAGATCATCAGAATCACGTTCGATCGCACCGATCGCAGCTTCAGCCACTCGGCCCGGATGAGCCCGATCACGATGCACCGTCCGCGAGCGGCGCCGATGTGTACTGCTGAGCGTCACGGGTCGCCTCGATGAAGGCCTCTTCGAGCGATACCTGCTTCGGCGAGAGTTCGTGCAGCACGATGCCGTTCGCTGCGGCCAACTCGCCGACGTCGGCCGCGGTGACGCCCGATGCGCTGAAGGACCCCTGACCACGCGTGACCCGTCCGCCCGAGCCTTCGACGAGTGCCGCGAGCACCTCGGCCTGTGGGCTGCGAACCTCGACCCAACCACCCGAGGCGGTCTGGTTGAGGAACTCATCGACGGATCCCTGGCGGATCAGTTGGCCTCTGCCGATGACCACGAGGTCGTTCGCGGTCAACGCCATCTCGGAGAGCAGGTGGCTCGAAACGAGCACGGTGCGCCCCTCCGCGGCGAGTCGCTGCATGAAGGTCCGAACCCACAAGATGCCCTCGGGGTCGAGCCCGTTCACCGGTTCGTCGAACAGCAGGACACCCGGGTCGCCGAGGAGCGCCCCCGCGAGGCCCAATCGCTGACGCATCCCGAGGGAGAAGCCGCCGACCCGCTTGTCGGCGACCTCACCGAGGCCGACCAGCTCGAGCACCTCGTCGACTCGCCGCGTGGGGATCGAGTTGCTGAGCGCGAGGTAGCGAAGGTGCTTCGACGCCGTCCGGGTCGGATGCACGTAACCAGCGTCGAGCAAGGCGCCGACCTCGCGGAGCGGATGCTTGAGCTCGCGGTAACTCCGGCCCGAGAAGGTTGCTGTGCCCGCCTGGGGACGGTCGAGCTGCAGCATGATGCGCATCGTCGTGGACTTCCCCGACCCGTTCGGGCCCAGGAATCCGGTAACCCGTCCCTCCCGGACATCGAAGGAGAGGTCGTTGACGGCGAGCACCGCGCCGAAGCGCTTCGTCAGATGGCGGACCTCAAGCACGGCCGCCGACGTTACCGCCGCGGATCAGTTGGCTGCGTCGCGGGGTGCGGCGAGGAAGTCGTATGCGCCCTGGAGGTTCAACGACGCGGTCGGCTCGGTTCCTGCGACGTCGAGTTGGATCTCGACGAGGTTCGCGAAGTCACGCGGGTAGAGCCCGTAGCCGACGGAGCTCAGCTTCGCCGAGGTCGGCGTGCCCTCGTAGGAGCCGATGCCGACGACGTCCTGATTGCAGGTGCCGGTCGTGCGGAAGGCACCGATCGCGAGTGGCAACGGACCGAGCGCCACCATCACGACGCCGGCCTGGCCCGCACCGAGATCGGCCTTGCCGTACACCACGCCGATGTTGCCGGCCTCGTCCTTGATGATGTTGATCTCGCCGCCGGCGACCGAGCCCGACACGGTGCAGGAGGCGGCCGTCTGCTCCTTGAAGGTGGCGCCGAGGCTCAGCTGGCCTGCAACGACGTGTTCACCGGGGAGGTCGACCTGAGGAATCGTGGTGGGCGTCGGGGTGGTTGCGGGCGGCGCTTCAGTCGTCGGGGTCTCCACCACCGTCGTGGGGGTCGCGACCGTGGTGGGCGTCTCGGCGATGGTCGTCGGGACGTCGACCGTTGAGGGGACGTCCGTCTGGGACGCCGCCGGCGTCGCCGACAACGCCACGGAAGTCACGGCGATCGAAACTCCTGCAATCCAACGCTTCATCACCAAGAACTCCTCCTGCCGCCCGCCAAGGAGCAGCCGGTACGAAGGGTAGCGCTATGTCACCACAATCCTCAACGCGTCCTTTCGAATCCGCCGCCCTACGCTCCGGGGACCGCTCACCATGCGAATTTGGGGGAATCAGATGGCAGACGATCTTCTGGCGTTGTCGGAACGCATTCTCGACGGCTCCACATCAATTGACGATCACCATCCGCTTCGGCTCCAAGGCGCGTCGACCCTTCAGGAGGTGAGCGACCGTGTCGCCTTCGTGGAGGCGTTCGCGAACGTTGTCGCCGTCGACACCGACGCAGGCCTGGTGCTCGTCGATGCCGCAGGGCCGCTCCATGCGCGTTCTGCCTATGAGGCGATCAGGGGGTGGAGTCACCGACCGCTGCACACCGCGGTGTTCACCCACGGCCACGTCGATCACATCTACGCCGTCGCGATCTTCGAGGCGGAGGAGGGCGCACCCCGAGCCGAGGTGGTCGCCCACGAGGCGCTGCCGGACCGCTTCCGTCGCTATGAGCGGACCAACGGGTACAACGCCGTGATCAACCAGCGGCAGTTCCAGCTGCCCCAGCCGGTCTTCCCCGGCAACTACCGCTACCCGGACCGGACCTACCGCGACCAACTCCGCCTCGAGGTGGGCGGAGTCCCCTTCGACCTGCGACACGACCGCGGTGAAACCGACGACGGGACCTGGGTCTGGTTGGAGGACCGAAAGGTGCTCTGCACCGGCGACCTGTTCATTTGGGCGTCGCCCAACTGCGGCAACCCGCAGAAGGTGCAGCGTTACCCGGCGGAGTGGGCGGCGGCACTGCGCGCCATGGTCGACCTCGGCGCGGCGTTGCTGCTCCCTGGCCACGGACTCCCCATCGCCGGGGAAGCACGGATCCGCGGCGTGCTGAACGACACCGCGGAGCTGCTCGAATCGCTCGTCGAGCAGACGCTCGCGCTCATGAACCAAGGGGCACGCCTCGATGAGATCGTCCACGAGGTGACCGCGCCCCCGCACCTGCTGGACCGCCCGTGGCTCCAGCCCGTCTATGACGAACCCGAGTTCGTGGTGCACAACCTGTGGCGCCTCTACGGCGGCTGGTACGACGGCAATCCGGCCCATCTCAAGCCTGCGCCTGAGGCCCTCCTCGCGACCGAGTTGGCGACGCTCGCGGGTGGGCCCGGCGCGCTCGCTCGCCGGGCGGAGATCCTGTCGGATCAGGGTGAGCATCGACTGGCCGGTCACCTCGCGGAGCTCGCCGTGCAGGCGGCACCGAACGACCCGGCGTTGCACCGGGTGCGCTCCGTCGTGTTCGGGCGTCGGGCGGAACTCGAACGCTCGACGATGGCCCGTGGCGTGTTCCGCTGGGCGGCAACCGAGTCGGCGCAACTGGCTCCGGGTTCCCACGGCGCAGGCGGCTCCCCCGTCTAGGATGGCCCGAGTTCACCGGCCACGGCGGCCCGACGATCCCGCGGGGAGTCGTCCCCGTTCCCCTTTGCGCAGAGCGGGGTAGGAATGGTGCTCGAAAAACGAGAACGTCGCTGGTCGCTGCGGAGGCATCGGCCGGCCGATCCGATCGAGACGGACGACGAGATGATCACGACGCACACGGACCTTTTCGACATCGAGCCGCACACCATCGACCTCACCGATCCTCCGCTGTTCACCACCGAGCCGGCGCCGATCCCCGAAGAAGACGTCCCGCCGCTGTTCGCCGTGGACGCGAGCACCGACAACCTGCCCGTACTTCGTCGCCACCGCTGAGCGCTCGGCCCACCCTCGGTTCGTCACATGGGTCCGGCACTCACCTGATTGCGGAGTTGTCGGCAGAGCAGATCAGCGGCCCGTGGTCGTTGTGGTCATCTGGCTGCGGACCTCGTTGTTCAGTTTCGATTCGACGATCTTGCGTTCCGAAGCGTCGATCTGGGTCTGCGCTTCGATCGCCGCGCTCAGCGGCTCGACGAGCTGCTTTCGGCGTTTCGGCGTGAGACACGATCGGATCGACTCGTCGGTCCGGCGGATCGAGCGGGATGCCTGACCGGTGAGGCCGTCGTGGAACTCCTCGTCGGTGAGCCGGTCCATGCTCGCCGCCGTGTAGCACTCTGCTTCCTCGGTCGTGAGCCCGACAGCAACCGCCTGAGCGACCGCTGCGGTGCGGATCGCCTGGCGGGCAGCCGCCAGATCAAAGTCGGGCGCGATCTCCTTCGCCTTGCGACGGGCGAGGGTCTCGGGCCCGATACAGGTGGCGGCGTCCTCCCGAACGCTGAGGGGAAGTTGCAGGACCGTCACCTTCGTCCACGCCTGGATCTCGTGCACGGTGAGTGACTGGAAGCGACGCTCGCCGAGCACCGGTATCACCTTCGCGAAGTAGCAATCGATTTCGGGAAGGGCCACACCGCGAACACCGAGCACCGCGGTCAACAAGGCTCGATTGCCCTCGACCGAGTCGAGCTGCGCACGTCCGGGGCCCACGCCGTCGATGGCAGCGGCGATCACGGTTTCCGCTGCGGGCGACTTCGAGCCTTTCGCTGACTTCTTCGCGTCCGAGCAGCCGATGACTCCGGCGACGAGGACGGCCGCGACAACGCCGCCCAGCATTCGCCAAGCGACTCGCCGACCGGAGATGCGGTGCGTGGTTCGTCGGCTCACGACCTCGAGCGTAGGCGGGGATTGCACCGCCATCGGGCCGTACTTGACCGATCGGTCAAGTACGATCGGCGCCCATGTACGAGTGGTCCGACGAACACAAGATGCTCCAGACCGTGATCCGCGATTTCGTGGAGAAGGAGATCAAGCCGAACCTCGAAGAACTCGAACACGGCGATATGCCCCCCTACGGCATTCTCCGCAAGCTGTTCTCGACGTTCGGCATGGACGCGATGGCCCGGGCGAACTTCGCGAAGCGGATCGAACGCGAGAAGGCGGCGCTCGCCGCTGGCGAGGCGGCCGCGTCGCCAGCGGAGGATGCTGAATCCGACGATATGCCCGGCGGGATGGACTCGGGCTTCACGCTCATCCCGATCATCGAGCTGTGCCGCTATTGCCCTGGCATGGTGACCGCCATGGGCGTCTCGATGGGCCTCACCTCGGCCGCGATCATGTCCCGCGGCACCATCGCCCAGAAGGAGCGGTGGGCACTCGACCTGTTGACCCTCGACAAAATCGGGGCTTGGGCGATCACCGAGCCGGGATCGGGCTCCGACGCCTTCGGCTCGATGCGCTCGACCGCTCGACGCGACGGCGACGAGTACGTCCTCAACGGTTCGAAGACCTTCATCACCAACGGCCCCTACGCCGACACGATCGTCTTCATCTGCAAGCTCGACGAGGGCAACGACCCGAAGGACCGCAAGGTGCTGTCGTTCGTCCTCGACTCCGGCATGCCGGGCCTCGAGCAATCCAAACCGCTCCGCAAGATGGGCCTCCACTCGTCACCCACCGGCGAGCTGTTCCTCACCGATGTCCGGGTTGGCCGTGACCGGCTCATCGGAGAGACCGAGGACGTACCGGCCGGTGGGCGCGAAGGAGCGAAGGCGACCTTCATGATGGAGCGCTCCGGTGTCGCCGCGATGGCCCTCGGCATCATCGAGCAGTGCCTGTCGCTGTGCGTCGACTACGCGAAGAACCGCGAGCAGTTCGGCCAGCCGATCGGCGAGTTCCAGCTCATCCAGCTGAAGCTCGCCAAGATGGAGGTCGCGCGGATGAACTGCCAGAACCTCGTGTTCCGATCCATCGAGATGTCCAAGGCGGGCAAGTCGATGACGCTCGCCGAAGCCTCGGCGATGAAGCTGTACTC
>JAKOVA010000026.1 GCA_029782335.1 Actinomycetes bacterium
CGTTGGGCCTCGGACGACCTTGCGCTGCCCCACCTTGCGGATTCATGTTCTTCATCCTCATCGACAACTGTTCGGGCTGATCGCTCGGGTTGGATCGGGCCAGTGCGTTGACCGGATGCTGCGCTGCGAGCTCGGGGCTCAAGGGAAGGACAGGTTTGGCGCACCGACCGCGAAATCGGTTCGATTCGAACATACAAGGGAATTGGCGCTGCGACCGCGCGCAAGATTCTCTATAGAAGACCTGACACCACCGTACAGCTTGCTCGCGACATATCTGCTCTGAAGCACTATGTGAATGACACTGTCGAGTATTTTTCCCACTGTCTCTCCAACGGTAGGAAAATCATGCTTGAGGGAACACAGGGAACGTCTCTGAGCCTGCATCACGGGTTTTATCCGTATGTCACTTCAAGAGCGACAACCGCCGCTGCCTGCATGGCGGAGGCAGGCATCGCAGCCCGGCACGTTCGTCACGTGGTCATGGTGTGTCGCACCTATCCAATTCGAGTCGGAGACTCAGTGGATGGAAGAACGTCCGGACCCATGGGCCAGCCCATCACCTTCCAGGAAATCGCAGGGCGCTCGGGAGTTCCATTGTCGGAGCTCGAAGGCACTGAAGTCGGGTCGGTTTCGGGTCGGCCTCGACGGGTTGCCGAGTTCGACTGGGCTCAGCTTCGACGTTCTTTGTTGCTCAATGGGCCCACAGACATTGCGCTAACGTTCGCGGACTATCTTGGCGTCGACAACCGAAAGGCCTACCGATACGAGCAGCTCAACGACGCGACGCTGCGATTCATCGAAGAGATAGAGAAGGTGTGTGGAGTGCCGGTTTCGATGATTTCGACTGCTTTCAATGACCGCAACATTATCGACCGACGGATGTGGTAACGATATTCTTTACGAACTAGAAGAACAGCGTGGAATTGGGTGACCTCATCCAGCGGTATCCTCGCCTTTACCACATGGCGGAGAAGGGCACATGGCCGTATATCAGAGCCAACGGCCTCCTCAGCACGTCGGCGGTCCTGGACCGCTTCGGCGTATCCGGCGCCCGGCGGATAGAACTCGAAGAGCGACACCGCCCCGAAAAAGTCGCGGTCGGACAGGGTGGGGCAAGCGTCGTCCTGCGCGACCAGAAGCCGATGGAGCCGTCTCGGCTCAAGAAGGCTCTAGTCGATGGTACAACGCCAGAGCAGTGGTACAAGTTCCTGAACGGGCGCGTCTTCATGTGGGCTCAGGAAGAGCGTCTGCTCGGCCTGCTAGGGGCGCGGAGCTACCGGCACTTGGAGCATGACGTGCTCACCATTGACGCAGCCGGCCTGCTTGCGCGGTACAGGCCGTCGGTCTGGCTCTGTCGGATGAACTCAGGTAACACTTGGCCCGTTCCGCACAAACGTGGAATGAGCGACTTCAAGCGTATTTCTGACTACCCGACGAAACAGAAATCCGGCGCGCCAGCAACGGAAGTAGTCGAGGTAGTCGTTGACTACAGCATCCCAGACGTCGCGGCGTACGTCATTGAGGTTCGAAGGATGAAGGGGAATGCTGTCCTTGAACACCTTCCGCTCTGAGCTCGGGAGGCCGATGTCTTCCAGGCGGATGTGTTGACGAAGTGCCTCGAGTACCGGGATAAGGTTCAGCCAGCGTCAGGAATCGCTTGGCAAAGTGCTCGAAAGCGGCCCATCGCAAGCGATTGCGTGAGGCCGTCTCCGACCGAGACGCTTCCTTGGGGGCTTCTCCGACTCTTTTAACGCCATCAGGTGGGGCCAGCGCTTAGGGCGACATTTAGACTCTAGCGACCAAGCGACATCGGGATATGGGCATTTCGCGAGTTCCTTGACCACAACACGACCAGAGCAAGGAAGACCCAACGGCCCGCATGACCTGCCCGAGGTCGCTGTGACCGTTGGCATCCTCGAGTTGGACCCGTTGGCAGCCTTAGGCTGCAGCGTTGCCAAGCAAACCTTTTTCTTCAACAGCTGGACGGGCATGCCGGAGGAACAGATCTGATTAGACATAATATACAGACGCCCGCAGGGGGCCGCCGGGAGCCCGGCCGGGGGTGTGGGGCGGGACGCCCCTGCTGTCCTGCCTTCATCGACAAGGCGCACGCCGACACGCGGGCACGCGGGCGCGCAGGCATGCATGCCCGGGCGGGCGGACGCGGCCCTGCAAGCTGCCTGCCGGCCGAGCGTGGCCGGACGCCGGGCGCAATTCTGGGCACGGGGGCGGCGCCGGGGCGCCAGGCGGACGGCCGCAGGCCCGCGCCAGCGGGCCGCGGACGGCGGCGGGCGCCCTGGGCTTGTCCTTATATAACAAGTGACACGCGGAAGGCCCAAACCCAGCAACGGCGCGGGTTTGCGGGCAGTCGGGCGGGGGGCGGGTAGCCATGCGAAAGCCCCGACCCCTGAGCCGGGCGGACGCCCGGACGCTGCTGGCCGAGCTGCGCAGCGACCTGTGGCTGTGGCGGCTGGCCCGGATGACCCCGGAGCGCCGATCGCTGGCCATGCGGGTACGCTGGCGGTTGAGGTGGCTGGCGCAGACGCCGGAGCACCTCGAGGCGCTGGCGGCGGTGGAGGCGGCCATGTCGGCGCGGCGGCGATGCGGCGCTTGCGGCCAGCTAGTGCAACGTCACACTAGGCTCGGGCGCCAGCACCGGCGCCGCTTGGAGGCCCTATGACTAGACATAATATACATTATGCGCATTTCGCGCGAGATCAGGCCAGGCCGGACTCGCGACCCCGAACCCACCACACCGTCGATCAGGACGCCGAACCAGTCGCGCCCCCGTCGCGCGAAGCGATCGTGGCGCACCGGGGTTTAAAGTGGCGCGCATCGCAGGCAAGGAATCGGGACATGGCGGACAAGCAGCGGATCGGCATGATCGGCGTGGGCCTGATGGGCCATGGCATTGCCACGAGCGTCTTGCGGAATGGCTATCCGCTGGCGTTCCTCGAGCACCTTGGCAACCAGCCGACGCAGGACCTCGTGGCCGCCGGCGCACGTCCGGTGTCGGCGTGCGCCGAACTCGCTGCCGGCTCCGACGTGGTGATCCTCTGCGTCACCGGCTCGCCGGAGGTCGAGAACGTGCTGCTGCGCGAGGATGGCGTACTCGCCGGCCTGCGGCCTGGCGGCATCGTCATCGACTGCTCGACCGCAATGCCCTCCTCGACGCTACGCATCGCCGAGGCGGTTGCGGCGGCTGGCGGCCGATTCATGGACGCGCCGATGACGCGCACGCCGAAGGAAGCCGCCGAGGGGCGATTGAACCTGCTCGTGGGTGCCGAGCCGGCGCTCTTCGCGCAGTGCCGCGCGTTGCTCGCAAGCTTCGCCGAGCACGTCGTGCACGCCGGCCCGGTCGGCGCGGGGCACCAGCTCAAGCTGCTGCACAACTACGTGTCGCTCGGCTTCGCGACCGTGCTCGCCGAGGCGGCGGCGTGCGCGCAACGCGCTGGTGTCGACACCGGGGTCTTCGTGCAGGTGCTGGCCAAGGGCGGCGGCGGTGGCGTGGTGCTCGAGCGGATGCGCCCTTATCTCGAAGCGCGCGACGCCTCGGGCTTCCGGTTCACGATCGCCAACGCCTCGAAGGACATGGGCTACTACACCGCGATGGCAGGCGAACTCGGCGCTGCGCGGGCGACGGCCGAGGCCGTGCGTCAGACCTACGCGCGCGCGGCGGACGGCCACGGGCAATCGGCGGTCCCGTCGCTGGTCGACCTGCTCGCGGCGAATTCCTGAGCGCTCAACCGCGCCTGGCCAGCGCGAGTTGGCCGGCGATCAGCAGCGACAACCCCGCGACGCCGAGGCCGGCGCGCAGCTCGTGCCAGTGCCACCAGCGGTCGCGCCATGCAGTCCAGTCGAGCGGCGGCGCCGACGGCGACCAGCCCAGGACGATCGCGTTGATCGGCTGGTTCTCGAACCTCGTCACCAGCCCGACCGCGACGAAGCAGGCGCAGGCGCACAGCAGCGACGCGAACGCGCGGCGATCCCCGCGGGCGAGCACGGCCGATGCAAGCGTGAGCGCGATCGTGACGGCGCCCAGCGCGGGCAGGATCGTGTTGAGCGCCGAGACCGCGTGCTGCTGCTGCTCGACCCACGCCGCGGCCGAGAGGCCGCTCGGGTCGTATCCGAGCCAGATGCCGAACACGGTGCCGATGACCAACGCCGCGAGCAGCAGGTTGGCGAAGCCGAGGATCGATCGGTTCATGCGCCCTCCCCATGGCGGCCGCTGAAGCGTCGCGGCTGTTCGGCGTCGAGTATGGCACCTCCCGCGTGAACCGGCGCCGCCGGCGTGACGCGGGCGATGGCATGCCGCGAATGCGG
>JAKOVA010000045.1 GCA_029782335.1 Actinomycetes bacterium
GCCGCGGCGCTCAAGTGCATGGGCGGCGCGATCATCGGGAAGCTGTGGCCCCGCAACGACGAGGAGCGCACCGCTGCCCTCGAGCAGGGTTACGACCTCGACGAGGTGTTGACGACCGACCGTCTCGTCGCCGGCGACAACTGCTTCTTCGCAGCAACCGGGATCACTGACGGCGAACTGCTGCGGGGGGTCCACTACGAAGCAGGAGCAGTCGCAACGACGCAGTCGCTCGTGATGCGCTCACGTTCCGGCACCGTTCGCCGCATCGACGCCCAACACCAACCGGAGAAGCTCGAGGCCTGATCCCAGCCCTCCCCGAACTTTGGGTGCTCCGTCCCGAATTCGGTACCCAGGACCCAAAGTTCGGGTCGGGTGTGAGCAGATCAGAGGTGCGAGCAGATCAGGGGTGCGAGTAGATCAGGGGTGTGAGTTGCCGGACTTCGGCACGCCCGCAACCTCGAGGCGCACCTCGGCTCGGGCAAGGGCCGCCTTCGCGTCCTCGTCGTCGGGCTGCGCTGCGAGCATGTGAACCGCACGGTCCTTCGCCCGCTTCGCGCGCTCCACGTCGATCGTGTCGGCCAGCTCGCAGACGTCGGAGAGGATCGTTACGCGGGTGGGCGTCTCCGCATCGTGCGCAGAGACCTCGACGAAGCCCTGGTGCACTGCGATGACGTCCTCGTTGCCGTCCTCGTGCAACACCCGGACCGGCCACGTCTGCAACACCCCGATGAACGGCACGTGGCCGTCGAGGAAGGCGATGTCGCCGGTGGTGGTTCGAGCAATGACCATCTTGGCCTCGCCCGAGTACGCCACCCGTTCCGGGGAGACGAGTTCGACCTGGAGCGTCATCTCAGGCGTTCTTCTCGAGTTCGGCGGCCTTGCGCTCGGCGTCTTCAGCGCCACCGACGTTGTAGAAGGCCTGCTCGGGAAGGTGGTCGAGATCGCCGTTGACGAGCGCCTCGAACGACGAGACGGTCTCTTCGACCGGCGTGAAGATGCCGGGGAGGCCGGTGAACACCTCGGCGACGAACATCGGCTGGGCGAGGAACTTCTGCACCTTGCGGGCCCGGTCGACCGTCACGCGGTCCTCTTCGGAGAGCTCGTCGAGACCGAGGATGGCGATGATGTCCTGCAGTTCCTTGTAGCGCTGGAGGACCTCCTGCACCCGGCGGGCAACTGCGTAGTGGCGGTCGCCCACGACCTCGGGAGCGAGGATCGTCGAGGTCGACGCGAGCGGATCCACCGCCGGGTAGATGCCGAGCGCCGCGATGTCACGGCTCAGCTCCGTCGTGCCGTCGAAGTGGGTGAAGGACGTGAACGGCGCCGGGTCGGTGTAGTCGTCCGCGGGCACGTACACGGCCTGCAGCGACGTGATCGACTTGCCGCCGGTCGAGGTGATGCGCTCCTGGAGGGTGCCCATCTCGTCTGCCAGCGTCGGCTGGTAGCCCACGGCCGAGGGCATGCGGCCCAACAGCGTCGACACCTCGGAGCCCGCCTGGGTGAAGCGGAAGATGTTGTCGACGAACAGCAGCACGTCCTGGCCCTGTACGTCACGGAAGTACTCGGCCATCGTCAGCGCCGAGAGGGCGACGCGCAGGCGCACGCCGGGCGGCTCGTCCATCTGACCGAAGGTCAGAGCCGCCTTGGTGAGCACCGACTGATCGGTGCCACCCATCATCGTCTCGCCCATCTCGATGAGCAGGTCGGTGCCCTCACGGGTCCGCTCCCCCACACCCGCGAACACCGACACACCACCGAACTGCGAGGCCACACGGTTGATCATCTCGGTGATGAGCACCGTCTTGCCCACGCCGGCACCACCGAACAGACCGATCTTGCCGCCACGCAAATACGGGGTCAGCAGGTCGATGACCTTGATGCCGGTCTCGAACATCTCGGCCTTCGGCTCGAGGGTGTCGAACGCCGGGGCGGCACGGTGGATCTCCCAGCGCTCCTTGATGTCGAGCGTGGACTCATCCACGTCGAGCGGCTTGCCGACCACGTTGAAGACGTGGCCGAGGGTCACGTCTCCGACCGGCACGGTGATGCCGTGGCCGAGGTTCTTGACGACCGTCCCACGGGTCAGCCCGTCGGTCGGCTTGAGGGCGATGGCCCGCACCCGGTGGTCGCCGATCTGCTGAGCAACCTCGGCGTTCACCACGACGTCCTCGCCGCCCACCTGGAGGGAGAACTCGAGGAGCTGGTTGATCTCGGGCAGCGCGCCGGCGGGGAACTCGACGTCGACGACAGGCCCAGCGATAGCGACGATGTGGCCGTTCTTCAGTTCGGGCTCGGTCATGGTCATGGGTGACTCCGTGGTGATGGCTTCGAAGTGGGGATCAGGCCGAAGGGCCGGTACGCGATGGCTGACGGCCGCGGGTGAGCGGTTGGAAGGGATCGGAGGACAGGTAGTCCAAGAGCAGGTCTTCGTCGTCGCCCTGGTCCGCCGCGAGCGCCTCGGCACCGCCGATGATCTCCATGATCTCGGTGGTGATCGCCTCCTGGCGGGCCTGGTTCATCTTGCGGGACAGCTTGATGATCAGTTCTTGGGCGTTGTCCGTCGCGGACTTCATCGCCCGTTGACGGGCCGAGAGCTCCGACGCCGCTGCGTCGAGCAGTGCGGCGAAGAGGCGACTCTCGATGTACCGGGGCAGGAGCGCCTCGAGCACGGCGGCCGAGGAGGGTTCAAACTCGAACTGCGCCGTGGCCGCGGCCGCTTCGGAATCGACGTGGTCTGTGGCACCGGTCTCGAGGGGGAGGAACCGCCGGACGACGACCTCCTGGGTGCCCATCGAAATGAAGCGCGTGTACGCGAGACGGACTTCCTGAACGGTCTCGCCGAACAGTGAGGTCACCTCGGCCGCGATGTCGCGGGCGTGAGCGTAGGAGGGGCGCTCGGTGAACCCGCCGTAGGCGGCGTGCACGTCGTAGCCCCGGAATCGGAAGTAGCCCTCGGCCTTGCGACCGATCGTGATGAGGACGTAGCGCTGGCCGGCATCTTTGGCGGCGAGTACTTCACGTTCGGCGGCACGAATGACCGAGCTGTTGTAAGCGCCGGCGAGACCACGATCGGAACTCAACACGATGACGGCAACGGCTTCGGTCCGCTCGGGACGCACCAACAACGGGTGGTTCGTCGCCACCCCGGCGCCCGACAAGTCGCTGATGACCGTCGTGATGTGTTCGCTGTAGGGGCGCGCTTCGTTGGCGGCCTGCACCGCCTTGACCACCCGGGTCGCCGCGATCAGTTCCATCGCGCGGGTGATCTTCTTGGTGTTCTGCGTCGCCGCGATTCGTCCGCGGAGTACGCGCTCCTGTGCGCCCGGCATCGCCCGTTACCTCAGTCCTCGTCCTCGACGAGGGTGGTCTCGTCCTCGGGAAGATGAATCGGGGAGGTGACCTTCACGGTGTCGGCATCTGCGGCACCGCCGGTCGGCTCGGTCGCGGTCGCGCCAGCAGTCCGCTGGAACTGGGCGGCGAATGCCTTGATGCCGGCCTCGAGTTCGTCCTCGTTGACGGTGCCGGTGGCCTTGATGTCCGCGAGCAGGCCGGAGTGGCGAGCGTCGAAGTAGTCCAACAGTTCGGCCTCGAATCGGCGCACGTCGACGATGTCGATGTCGTCGAGATACCCACGGGTACCGGCGAAGAGGCTGACGACCTGCCGCTCGACGGGCATCGGCTCACCAACGCCCTGCTTCAACAGTTCGGTCAGGCGATAGCCGCGCTCGAGTTGCGCCTTGGACACCGCGTCGAGGTCGGAACCGAACGCTGCGAACGCCTCGAGCTCACGGAACTGCTGAAGGTCCGACTTCAACGTGCCCACGGCGGTCTTCATCGCCTTGATCTGGGCAGCGGAGCCGACTCGGGACACCGAGATGCCCACGTCGATCGCCGGGCGGACACCGTTCTTGAAGAGGTCGTCCTGCAGGAAGATCTGGCCGTCGGTGATCGAGATCACGTTCGTCGGGATGTAGGCGGACACGTCGCCAGCCTTCGTCTCGATGATCGGAAGGGCGGTGAGGGAGCCGGCGCCGTTCGCGTCGGAGAGCTTCGCCGCACGCTCCAACAGGCGTGAGTGCAGGTAGAAGACGTCACCCGGATACGCCTCACGGCCCGGCGGCCGGCGCAGCAGCAGCGACACCTGGCGGTAGGCCTCGGCCTGCTTGGAGAGGTCGTCGTAGATGGCGAGCGCGTGGCCCGAGTTCTCCATCCAGTGCTGGCCCATGGCGCAACCGGCGTAGGGAGCCAGGTACTTGAACGGTGCCGGATCCGAAGCAGGGGCGACCACGACCACCGTGTATTCCATCGCGCCGGCGTCGTGGAGACGGCTCACCGTCTGGGCGACCGTCGAGGCCTTCTGGCCGATCGCGACGTAGATGCAGTTCACGCCGAGGCCGCGCTGGTTGATGATCGTGTCGACCGCGACCGTCGTCTTGCCGGTCTTGCGGTCGCCGATGATGAGCTCGCGCTGGCCACGGCCGATCGGGATCAACGAGTCGATCGACTTGATGCCCGTCTGCATCGGCTCGTGCACCGGCTTGCGACCGGTGATGCCCGGCGCCTGGATCTCCATGCGTCGCCGGGTCACGTTCGTGAGCGGACCCTTGCCGTCGATCGGCTCGCCCAACACGTTGACCACGCGTCCCAGCAGGCCGTCGCCGACGGGCACGTCGAGAATCTCGCCGGTGGAACGCACCGACTGACCCTCTTGAATCTCGTTGACCTCGCCGAGGACCACGGCGCCGATCGACTCCTCGTCGAGGTTGAGGGCCAGGCCCAACATCCCGTTCTCGAACTCGAGCAGCTCGTTGACCGCTGCGTCGGGCAGGCCCGAAACCCGGGCGATACCGTCGCCGACCTCGATCACCCGGCCGACCTTGGTCAGCGCCAGGTCGGGCGTGAAGCCTTCGAGGTTCTTGCGAATCGCCGCGGTGATGTCCTCGGCGTTGATCGTCAGTTCAGCCATGTCGTCCTCTCAGAAGGCGTCGCGGAGCTGGGTGAGGCGGGTGCGAACCGAGCCGTCGAGCACGGAATCGCCGATGGTGGTGATGACGCCGCCCAGGACGGTCGGGTCAACGATGTTGCGAATGGAAACCGGGCGAGCGGTCTTGGCCGTCAACGCCTCGGCGAGGCGGCGCTGCTGCTCGTCGGTCAGCGCCACGGCAGATCGCACCTCGGCGATCGCCTCGCCCTGGCCCGCCGCTGCGCGCTCGGCCACCTCATCTGCGATCTTCTCGAGATCGCCGATGCGGCCGGCGCCGACGAGCATCGTGATCACCGCGACCGAGGCGTTGGAGATGCGCTCGCCGAGCAGATCCTGGACGATCTGCTGACGCGTGGCGGCCGGGATGCGTGGGTCGCTCAACGTGGAGCGCAGCTCGTCGTGGCCTTCGATGGCACGGGCGAAACGGAACAGCTCATCGGGCATCTCACCCAGCGCACCCTCGGCGCGGGCGATGGAGAGCACTGCTTCGGCGTAGGCGGAGGTGCGGGTCTCGGTCATGTCTCCTGCTCTCAGTTCGTCGCGCCGACCCGGCTGATGTACTCCTCGATCAACACCTGCTGGGAGGCGTCGTCGAGGTTGTGATGAACGACTCGCTCGGTTGCTCCCAGCGCCAGCCGCGAGAGCTCGGCGGTGAGGTTGGCGACGGCCTGCCGACGGGCGGCTTCGAGATCTGCCGCCCCTCGATCCCGCAGGGCCACGACCTCGGCGTTCGCCCGTTCTTCGAGCTCCGCATGGAGCGCGTCGGCGGTCTGGCGTGCATCCTCGACGATGCGAGCCGCCTCGGAATCGCTGTCGGCGAGCGCCGCCTTGATTCGATCCCGTTCCGCCTCGGCCTCGGCGCGCTGCGATGCGGCGGCGCTGAGGTGCGACCCGATCCGCTCGGAACGCTCGACCATCACCTTCTTGATCGCCGGGCCCGCCTTCCAGGCGATGACGGCGACGACGACGACGAAGGCGAGGGTGCCCCAGAGGACTTCCTTCCAGTCACCCGGCAGCCAGAGCCCGTTGGGGTGGTGGGCCCCCTCTTCGGATGCGATGAGTGCAATGGTGCTCAGCATGATGGTCTCCGCTCAGCGAGCCGCGATGGCTTGGTTGACGTAGTCGTCGACGACGGGCCGCTGGGAGACGGCATCGAGCTCCCGCTGGACGACCTGGGAGGCCGCGGCGGTTGCGATGCCGGCCACCTCGGCGGTCAGATCGCCGAGAGCGGCGGCGCGCTGGGCGTCGAGCTCCGCGAGGGCCGCTTGGCGTTGCGCGGCGATCTCGCTCTCCGCAGCGCCGATCAGCTCTGCGCGTCGCGCCTCGGCGGCCTGACGGGCCTCCTCGATGATCCGCGCCGCGTCGCTTCGGGCTTCGGCCAGGGTTGCGTCGTAGTCACGGCGAACCTGTTCCGCTTCGGCCCGGGCTCGCTCGGCGGCCTCCAGATCGGCCTGAACCTGTTCGTCGCGTTGGCGCATCGCCTTCTTGATGGGCGGCAGACAGACCGCCCACATGAAGATGAGGAGCAAGACGAAGAAGATGCCGCCGTAGATGATCTCGTTGGTGGTCGGCAAGACCGGGTTGACGGTCTCCTTCGTCTCCGCCGCGGCGGCGGTGAGTGCGCTCAGGGTTGCCAGCATTGCTGCTCCGCTCGAAGGGGTGAATACGGACGGGTCGTCACGAGGTCGGACGAGTGATGGATCAGACGAACTTCAAGAGGATGAAGACCACGAAGCCGATGAGGGCGAGCGCCTCGGTGAAGGCGATGCCGAGGAACATGGTCGTCTGAACCTGACCGGCCGACTCGGGCTGGCGGGCCATCGCCTGCACGGCCTGGCCAACGAGGTAGCCGATGCCGATGCCCGGGCCGATCGCCGCGAGGCCGTATGCCATGCCGGCTCCGGACGCCGCAGCGGTGTTCTTCGCCGCGTCCGCGTCGGCGGTTGCCTCGCCGGCCTGTTGGGCGACGGTGTGCACGATGTGGCTGAGGGTGCTCATTTGGGATTGTCTCCTGATGTGTCGAGGATGGGGTGGAGAAGGTGTCGGTGAACTGTCCGCGAGGTTGGGTTCAGTGCGCCGGGTGGATCGCGCCGCCGATGTAGACGCCGGTCAGCAGCGTGAAGATGTAGGCCTGCAGGAAGGCGACCATGATCTCGAAGCCGGTGAAGGCCGTCAGCATGAAGAAGCTGAACGGCGAGATGATCGCGAGGATCCCGCCACCGACGAGGCTGATCGTCAGAACCGAGAAGGTGATCAGCAGGATGTGGCCCGCGAGCATGTTGGCGAAGAGACGGACGGCGAGCGAGAAGGGCCGCACCGCGAACGTCGAGATGAGCTCGATCGGGGTCACGAGGATGTACAGCGCCTTGGGGACCCCTGGGGGGAAGAGCGCCTGGACGAAGTACTTCGGTCCGTTGTGCTTGAGGCCGGCGCCGATGAACACGACGTAGGTGAGCAGCGCCAACAACATCGGGTTCGCCATCCGTGCGTTGGCCGGCATGTGCGCCGTGGGGATGACCTCGAAGATGTTGCCGATGAAGATGAAGACGAACATCGACAGCAACAGCGGCAGGTAGCCCATGCCGTCCGGGCCGATCGTCGGCAGGATGATCTGCTTCTCGACGAAGTCAACCGTGGACTCGACCACCGTCTGAACGCCACGCGGCACCAGGCGGGCCTTGTACTTGGAACTCGCGATCAGAAACAGCAACACCGGCAACAGGAAGGCCAGGAAGCTCATGAAGGCGATCTTGTTGAACCCGAGGGCTCCCGAACCGAACCAGTTCGGCCACTCGACGATGTTCTCGATGGGTGGGAATTCCACGGCTGCGAACAACGGTTGATCTCCTCGTGGGGGCGACTACGCGGCGCGCTCGATCGACGGGGTGGACAGGGTGGATGTGCCCTTCGGCTTCAAGCCGGGGTAGGCCAGGGAGCCCGACACGTAGCGGAGCTCCCAGAACAGCAATCCGAGATGGGTCACGATCAGGGTCAACCCCAGGGGCACCAGCGACACCCATGAGGCGCTGCGGACCAGCATCACGGCGAGAAAGATCAATCCGAGTCGCAGCAGGTAGCCGAAGAGGGCGGCACCCGCCATCGCCGCGAACGAGATGCGTGCGGTCACCTGGAGGAGCCACGCTGCGAGCACGAAGTTCACCACGACGATCCCCAGCGCGTACGCACCGGAGAGGGCACCGTTCATCCCCCAGAAGGCAGCGCATCCGAACAGCACCACCGGGAGCACCCACAGCGAACGCTTGACGATGTCGAGCGCGATCTCCATGGCTGGGGCAGGCCCTTCCATGGCGCCGAGCAACGCGTTGCCCGTGGGGTTCGACTCGGGGCTCACGCCGAGGCACCTCGCCCAACTCGGGTTGGCCTCGCTTCGGCGAGTTCGGCCATCTTCGCCCGGTAGCCGTAGAAGAGCTTGATCGTGGCGCCGACCACGCCGAGCACCGCCGCGACGATGGTGAGCACCGGCGTGGTGTGGAAGACGCGCGAATCGGCCAGGTAACCGAGCAACGACAAGATGACGGGGGACAACACCAGCTCGAACGCTCCGTGTCCCTCGTTGAGTTGTCGGTTCAGTTCACGCTGCTGGCTGACGTCCACGGATCCCCGTCGTACGACGCTCGTCGACGCTCCCGACGACGAGCTTGTGAAAGCATTCCCAATCTAGGAATGCGCTCCTTCCCGCGCAAATCCGCCACTCCCCTCGCGAGGCGTGACCGCCGCGCGATCGCCTACCGAGGGGCGGAGGCCCGATCGATCGCCTCGACGATGCGGTCGGCGTTCGCCCGACTCTCGAAGACCAGGCGCACCATCCAGAACCGGAGATAGCGCGCCAGCGAGTAGCGGACGAACAACGCCGCCCCCGCGATCACCAACGCGATCCCGAGGAACGCGCCGGTGGCGAGAAAGGCCTGCTGGTCCATCGGCGTCTCGGCGTTGACGACCTGCACGGCGCCGACGACGGCGAGCACCACTCCGACGAGCACGGCCACCACGCCCGAGATCAGGAGGTACTTCTCGGAGCTCGCGCCGCCTGCCTTGAGCTTCATCGACTCGATCTCGGCGGTGAACTCGGCAACTCGGTCCGGCTGTTCGTTCATGTTGTCCTCGGATTGGTTGATGGGTCGTGGTGGCGAATGGTGGAGTTCCGCGGTGCGCTCATCCACCCAGGTAGGCGGAGGAGAGTTCGGCCTCGATCTCCTGGGGCGTGCCGATCGATCGCACGCGACCGTTCAACATGATGACCGCGACGTCGGCGACGCCGAGGACGGTTCGTGCGAACTGTTCGATCACGAGGATCGAAACGCCGCTGCGGGCGATCTGGGCGACGATCTCGTAGAGCTCCTCGACGACGAGTGGCGCCAAGCCCATCGACAGCTCGTCGAGCAGCAGGATGGCGGGATTCGAGGCCAGGCCGCGAGCCATCGCGAGCATCTGCTGCTCGCCGCCCGACATCGTGCCCGCAAGCTGATTACGTCGTTCTTTGAGGCGCGGGAAGCGCTCATAGGCAACGGCCTCGATGGCGGCGAGCTTCTGGCCGCCGTAGGTCGCAACGACGAGGTTCTCCCGGACCGTCAGGTTCGGGAAGACACCCTTGCCCTCCGGGATCGTGACGAGCCCCCGCCGTGCCAGATCTTCGGCGCGCGCTCCGGTGACGTCTCTGCCGGCAACGAGCACCTTGCCCGCTTTGGGCGCCATCAGTCCGCAGGCGACCTTCAGCGTCGTGGACTTCCCCGCACCGTTCGGCCCGAGGAGGGCGACCACCGCACCGCGGGGGACGTCCAGGTCGACGCCGTGGAGCACGTCGATGTTGCCGTACGCCGCCCGAATGCCCTGCAGGGCGAGCAACGGTTGACGATCCGCGGTCACGGGCTGTGCCGGGGTCATGACGCGGATCCCAGATACGCGGCCTGGACCGTCTCGTTCTGTTGCACCTCAGCCGGTGTGCCCGACGCGATCACCTGACCGAAATCCAGGACGAAGACGTGGCTGCACACCTTCATCACGAGTGGCACGTCATGCTCGACCAGCAAGATGGCCAACCCAGCGGTCGCGAGCTGCACCATGAGGTCACCGAGGTGGTGCGTTTCGCTGTCATCGAGGCCGGACGCCGGCTCGTCCAACAACAACACCCGTGGGCGGATCGCCAGGGCTCGGGCGATCTCGACGAGCCGAGCCTGACCGGTGGGCAGACTGCCGACACGAGTGTCGGCGACGGGACCGAGACCGAGCCGGTCGACGAGCAGATCGACTTCTTCATCGAGGGACGGATCCCCGCCCGCGGCGAGCAACGGCGGCTCGCTGTGGCCGAAACGTGCCCAGCCCTGACGGATCTCCGCCCCGACGAGCACGTTCTCACGAACGGTCATCGAGCTGAAGACCTCGAGCCGTTGAAAGGTGCGCCCGATTCCCAGCCGCGCCCGTTCGTGGGTCCCGAGGGAACCAATCTGACGACCGTCCAGGCTGACACGACCACCCGTCGGGCTGAGCACGCCGCAGATCAGGTTGAACGTGGTCGTCTTGCCGGCGCCGTTGGGTCCGATGAGCCCGGTGACGAGCCCTGCCTCGACGTCGAGGTCGACGTCGGACACCGCGAGATGACCCCCGAATCGGATCGACAGGCCGCGCGTCTCGAGCAACGCCATCTCAGCGGGCTCCTCGGGCGACCGGGGCCTCGGCGGCATCCACGTGCTCAGCGGCCAACGAGCTCTCCCTCACGAAATCCGAGTGCACGCTCGGCCTCGACGGCGTCGGTCCGTCCCAACGGACTCGTGATACCGATCATGTCCGGAGACGGTGGACGCAACTCCTCGGGCACCTCGAAGAGCCCGGCGGTGGCGGTCGCTGCGATTCCGACGACGACCCCGTACGCGACGAGCGCGCAGAACCGAATGGCGTTCGACGACTCCGACAACGTCGCCCACGGCAGGACGAACGCACCGGCGAGACCGACGACGGCCAAGATCGTGGTGACGGCGGCCCGCCGCGAGGCGAGCGTGCCCGACACCAGGACCGCCAGCGCCGGCAGGAGCCCGAGGAGGGTGGCGAGCACCGCGAGGAACGTCCAGCCATCGATCACTTCGGTGTATGCCAACACCCACACGATCGGGATCGCGATGATCGAGCCGATCGTCGCGACTCGGCTGCGCAGCATCGGAGCGAACCCTGCCTCGATCTGCGGGCTGATACCGGTCGGGTTCCGACCGAGGCTCACGCCCATCAGACCTGGCAGCACGGCGGTCAGCTTGGAGACGGGAATCTCGAAGACCTTGAAGAATCCGATGGCGTTCGTGGCGAACACCGAGTTCATCACCGGCAACACGCCCAGCATCAGGCCACCGATGAGCGCACCGCTCACGACGCCGACGCCGCCGACGACCGCGAACACCGTGATCGGGAAGTTCGCCTCGAACCGCAGCTGATCGGTGGTGAGCGTCTGTCCGGCGATCGCTCCTGCCAGACCCGCGATCCCGGCGGACAACGCGAAGGTCGCGACCTTGGTCCGGGTCAGGCTGAGCCCCAGGGTCGCACACGCGACGGGGCTGTCTTTCATCGCGGTCAAACGTCTCCCCCATCGACCGCGTCGGAGCTTGACGAGGCCGATCCCGCACAACCCGAACGCGACCGCCAGCACCACGATCTGCGCCAGGGAACTCGACACCGACCATTCTCCGACGCCGAGCCAGTCTCCGACGCCGAGCGGCGGAACCTGGCGGCTGTTGGCCGGCATGATCAGGTCCTGGAGGAAGACCAGTTCGTACATGAGCATCGCCAACGCGGCGGTTGCCAAGGCGAGGTAGATCCCCTGGAGCCGGAGTGCCGGCAACGCAACCAGAGCCCCGAAGATCGCGGTGATCGCGACGGCGGCAATCACGTTCAGCGGCTCGAACTGGGCACCGATCATGGCGGTCGCAACACCGCCGATACCGGCGAAGGTGATCTGTGCGAGGGAGATCTGACCCGCGTAACCGGTCAGGGGCACCAGCGACAGCGAAACGAGCGCGAAGAACAAGCCGTCGACGAGGAGCAGCTGGCGCGTCGGGTTCAAGAGCAACGCGACGCCGACAGCGACCGCCAACAGTGCGACCGCACCGACAACGGCGGTGCGCATCGACGGCACCTTCCAGTGCTCACGTTGTTGCTGCTGGCCGGCGCTCCGGAGGCGTGGCTGCGGCAGGAACAAGATCGCCACCAACAACACGATGGGCGAGAACGCCGAGCCCAACTTGTCGAGCTGGAACGAGCCGATCGTCCACGAGGTCTGAATCAGGCCCTTGAGCCACGACTCGCCCAATCCGAGGATCAAGGCACCGAGGAACGTCCAGGGAAGGCTCCGGAGTCGGCCGATCGCTGCCGCCGCGTAGGCGGTGACCACCATCAGCGTGAGGGTGATCGGCTGGAGATTCAATGTGGGGGCGATGAGGATGCCCGCCACCGCGGCGAGCGAGGAGCCCAACGCCCACGAGAACATCGAGACGAGGCCCGGGCGACCGCCGTTCAGTTGCAGCAGCGCCCGATCATCGACCACCGCACGCATCGCGACGCCGATTCGGGTGCGGTTCAACAGCAACCACAACAGCCCGACAACCACCACCGCGACACCAACCATGATCAGCCGGTGCACGGTCACGTTCACCCCGAAAATGCTGATCGCCTTGGTGTCGTTGAAGAAGCCCACGACGTTGCGGTTCTCCCCCGGCGGCCACACCAGGTTGGCGAGGCCGAGCAGGCCGATCATGAGCGATGTCGTGACGACGATCGTGATGACCTCGGACGCTCCCTCGATCCCCCGGATCAGGAGCCGTTCGATGAGCGCCCCGAACAGCGGGGCGATGACGAAGACGACGAGGATGAACGCAAGCCACGAAGGCAGGCCCCATCCGACATGAATCTGCCAGTAGGCGAACGCGGCGAGCATGCCGATCGCGCCGTGCGCGAAGTTGAAGATGCCGGAGATCGTGTACGTGACGACGAGTCCCGTCGCCGAAATCGCGTAGACCGCGGCGAGCGGTATCCCGATGATCGTGTACTGGAGGAACTGATGCATCTCGCGGAGCGGATCGGGCGAGATCTACTTGTAGGGGGAACTCGGATCGACGTTGCCCTTTCCGAGATCACCCTGGACGTCGATCGTCAGAGCCGGATCACAGTGGAACCCGTCGTCCTTGGAGGTGTCGGTCGGGAAACGCCGGACGAACTTGTCGTCCTTGCCGGTGATGAGCATCGAACACGACGGCGGCTCGTTCTTTCCGGGTGAGGCTGCCGCATGCAGGCCGCCCCCGTCCCACGAGTCGATCTTCTTTGCCGCCTTGAACACACAGAGCCGCGAGATCTCCCCGGATCCGTTGGTGACGCAGTCCTTGACGGCCTGGGCGAAGAGCAGGTTCGCGGACCACGACTGCACCGACAGGGAGGCGATCGTCGGGTCGGCCGGGCCGTCGGCCTTGATGATGTCTCGCAGCTCACCCATGACCGGGAACGTGTCGGCCTCCTCGAACATGTGGATCGCCGAACGGATCAGCACGTTGTCCGCGACCGACGGACCCTTCACGAAGAGCTTCTCGTCGTACTGGTTGGCGTCGACGAAGGACGGGCCGTGCCATCCCTTCGCCGCCAGCTCGGAGAGCAACGCCGAGTGGTCGACCGGCTCTCCGACGAAGGTCATCGCGGTCGCTCCCGAGCTCACCACCTTCTGGGCGATCACCGAAAAGTCCTGGCCGATCAGCTTGTAGGAAATGTCGTCGAGGAACTTGATCTCGGGAGCCGCCGCCTTTGCCGTGGCCTTGATCTGGTCTCGGTTGATGGCGATCGACGGGACACCTTCGCCGTAGACGGCGACGGTCTTCTTCACTTCCTCGGGGTAGAGCTCGGCGATGTCGTGGAGCCACACCGCCGACTTGCGATACGCCGGGTTCGGGATCGGCTGGATGACGCCGGTCGCTTCGCTGAAGTCGGTGGAGACGGCGAATCCCGGGATCGCAATCATCTTGCACTTGTGGAAGTCGGAGCCGTCCTTGCCGGAGAACACCTGGTTGTCGAAGACCAAGCCGCCGCCGACCATCGCGAACGTCTGGCTGCACGCCGTCGTCATCGCCGCCTCGACCTTGATGAGCTGGCCGTCGATGTCAACGGGCTCGATCTTCTTGCCGACGATGCCGCCCTGGTCGTTGCACCACTTCGCGAAGGCGACGCTCGCGTCCCACAGCTCCTTGTTGAGGCCAGGCTGCGCATCGGCAGTGCGGTCATTGCCGACGCCGAGGTAGAGCTTGTCGGTTCCGGTCCCCGCCTCGTCGGCCTTGATCGTGACCGTCTTGCCCTCCGGCGCTTCTCCACACGGCGAGTCGAGCGTGCCGAACTTCGTTGCGCCGCCTCCGGCCGGAGCGGCGGTGGTCGCGGTATTCCCCGAGTTGTCGGTTGTCCCGTTCGCGGCATGCTTCGACCCGCACCCCGCAGCGACGAGCGCAACGAGGGCAACGCAGAGCACCGACAGCCGTTTCATGAACACTTCCCCCTTGGCACAGTTGCCGATGAGTCGAGCAGCTTATGAGAGTCCAGCCAACGGAGAGAGGTCCCCGTCGGTTGTCGCACTACAGCGTTTCTGACACAGTGTCAGAAACTGTTTCTGACACACTGTCAGAAACTGACTCGTTGAGCCGAGTCGGCAGACTATCCGGCTTTGGAGGACCCTCGAATGCTCGATCTCCTGATCGCCAACGCCACCCTCATCGACGGGACGGGCGCCCCGGCACGCACTGCGAGCGTGGGTGTCCGCGACGGACGCATCGTCGTCGTGGCCGAACACGTCGACGAAGACGCAGCCGAGCGGATCGACGCAACCGGCCTGGTCCTCACGCCGGGCTTCATCGATCCCCACACCCACTACGACGCCCAACTCTTTTGGGACCCGACCGCATCACCGTCGAACGTCCACGGGGTCACCACGATCATCGCCGGCAACTGCGGGTTCACCCTTGCGCCACTCTCCCCTGGAGACGGCGACTACCTCCGACGGATGATGTCGAAGGTGGAGGGGATGCCCCTCGCCGCACTCGAGGAGGGCGTCGACGGAAACTGGGAAACGTTCGCGGACTACCTCGATCGCCTCGACGCCTCGCTCGGCGTGAACGCAGCGTTCATGGTCGGCCATTGTGCGCTCCGGCGCCGGGTCATGGGCAGCGCTGCGGTCGGCAACGAGGCCACGCCCGAGCAACTCGACGAGATGGTGCGCCTGCTCCACGAGTCGATCGAGGCAGGTGGCATCGGCTTCTCCACCACCCGCGCCCGGACCCATTCCGACGGCGACGGCCAGCCCGTCGCGTCGCGGTGGGCGACCGAGGAGGAACTGCTCACCCTCGCCCGGGCAGTCGGAGAGCACCCCGGCACCCAGCTCGAGTTCGCATCCGACGGTTGTCTCGACGGCTTCGACGATGACGAGGTCGACTTCATGATCCGTTTCGCCGCTGCCGCCGGCCGACCGCTCAACTGGAACGTGCTCACCGTCGACTCCCACGCGCCGGACCGGTACCGCAACCAGCTCGCAGCCATGGACCGCTGCCGGGAATCGGGCGTCGAGGTCGTCGCGCTGACGATGCCGATTCTGGTCGGCATGAACATGAGCTTCCTCAACTACTGCGCCCTCAACATGCTGCCCGACTGGGGGCCGATTCTCGGGCTCACCCCTGTCGCTCGCCTGGCGTGTCTGCGTGATCCCGACGTTCGGGCGTTCCTGTTGGAGCGAGCCGCGTCGCCCGAGGCCGGCGTCTTCGCCCGCCTCACGGGCTGGGACCGTTACGTGATCGGCGATACGTATGCGGACCCGTCGCTGAAGGGTCGCCTCGTCGCGGACCTCGCAGCCGAACGTGGCGTGTCGGCCTTCGACGCGCTGCTCGACGTGGTCATCGCCGACGGCCTGCGCACCGTCCTGTGGCCCGGACCCACCGACGACGACGACGAGAGCTGGCGACTCCGCGCCGAAGCCTGGGAGCACCCGTCGGTGATGATCGGCGGCTCCGATGCGGGCGCGCACCTCGATCGCATGTGCGGGCAGCCCTACACGACCCAATGGCTCGGCGACTGCATCCGTGGTCGCAAGCTCACCACGCTCGAGCGGGCGGTGCAGCACCTCACCGGTGTGCCCGCTCGTCTGTTCGGTCTCGTTGACCGCGGGATCGTCGCCGAGGGCTACCACGCCGACCTGGTGCTGTTCGACCCCGAAACCGTCGATGCGGGTCCGATCGAACTGGTCAACGACCTCCCCGCGAATACGGGTCGGCTCGTGGCACCCTCCATCGGGGTCAAGCGAGTGTGGGTCGCGGGTGTCACGACCGTCCGCGACGGCGAGCCGACCGACGCTCAGGCGGGCCGGGTGCTGCGATCCGGTACCGATACCCGCACCGTCGTTCCGCTGTCGGCCTGAGCCGCAGCAGCGCCGACCGGGCGACCTCGCGTCCCCGTCGCGGGGCGCCGGTCAGCCCGTTCGTTGCGCGGAACCGCTTCGCGACGCTTCCGGTTCCGGCGTCGCTCGCCGTGCCTCTGCTGACGAGCCGGCCTCGTCGCCACGACGGATGTCCAACTCGCCGCGGCGACGGACGCGCGGTCGCAGCAGCGTGAACAGGCAGAGCGCGACGAACGCCGCCAACACCGGCCAGAGACCCTCCCCATGACGGGTGAGCACCGGGACGAGGGCGAAGCCGGAGAGCACGGCGGTGAATCCCCACAGAATCAGCACCGCTTGTCGATGACCGTGGCCGAGCCGTAACAGGCGATGGTGGAGGTGGTCCTTGTCCGCCGTCGCGAAGCCCGTTCGACGCGTCGTCCGCCGGAGGATCGCAAAGGCCATGTCGAAGAGCGGGACTCCGAGGATCACCAAGGGCAGCACCAGCGGGGCGAAGAAGAACCAGGACTGTCCGGTGAACGAATCGTCGGATTGACCACCCACGGCGATCGTCGACGCCGCCATCAACAGACCCAACAGCAACGCACCGGAGTCGCCCATGAACGCCTTCGCGGGATGGAAGTTCCATGGGAGAAACCCGACACAGACCCCGACCACGATCACGGCGATGAGCGGCCCGATATTCGTCGAGTCGATCGCACCGGCGTCGTCCAACTTGATGCTGTACACCAAGAACGACCCCGCAGCGATGGCGATGATTCCGGCGGCAAGCCCGTCCAATCCGTCAATCAGGTTCGTCGCGTTCGCCATCACCGCAACCCACAGCACCGACACCACGACCGCGAGGTCGGGTGCCAGGACGGTGAAACCGACGAAGGGGATCGGCACGTTGACGATCTGGGTCCCGGTCATCACCAACACGGAACCGGACAACACCATGCCGGCCAACTTCGCGGGCGCGGACACCTCCCGGAGATCGTCGACGAGACCCGAGATCCACATCACCGACGCCGCGCCGACCACGCCGAGGACTGTCGTGCGGGACGTGAAGACGGCGTCGAAGCTCGTCCGCAACGATGCCGCTGCGAGCCCGGCAAGGAGACCGCCGAACATCGCGATCCCACCGAGCGTTGGCGTCGGGGTGGTGTGAACCCGCCGATCGCCTGGTGGCACCACGGCACCGACCTTGCGCGCCACCCAGATCGCGACCGGCATCAACGCGCAGGTGGTGAGCATCGCCGCTGCGAATACCACAGCGAGCGACCACGACGACCTCATCGGTGCCCGAATCTAGTAAGGAGCGTCACGGCGCCCGCTACGAGCATCTCGACGCGCCGGGACGAGACAGCGCCTGCCGCTCAGCCGTAGACCGGGAACTTCGAGCAGAGGGTGCGCACCTCGTCGCGGACCACGGCGAGCTCCGACTCGTCGGAAGGTGCCCGCAGCACCCGAGCGATCAGTCCGGCGATCTCGACCATCTCCGGCTCGCCCATGCCCTGCGTGGTGACCGACGGGGTGCCGATCCGGAGCCCGGAAGTGACGAATGGCGAACGTGGGTCGTCCGGCACGGTGTTCTTGTTCAGGGTGATGCCGGCGGCGTCGAGCGCGATCTGGGCATCCTTGCCGGTGAGATCCGCGTCGAACGGCCGGAGATCCACCAGCATCAGGTGGTTGTCGGTCCCGCCGGAGACCAGGCGGAACCCCTCCCCTGCCAACGCCGCAGCAAGCGCCTGGGAGTTTCTGACGATCTGCGCCGCGTAGTCGCGGAACGACGGGTCCGAGGCCTCACGGAACGCCACGGCCTTCGCTGCGATGACGTGTTCGAGCGGACCGCCCTGCAGACCGGGGAAGATCGCCTTGTCGATCGCTGCGGCGTAGTCGGATCGACAGAGGATCGTCCCGCCACGCGGCCCGCGCAGTGTCTTGTGGGTGGTGAAGGTGACCACATCCGCGTAGGGCACCGGGTTTGGATGAACGCCGCCGGCGATGAGCCCGGCGATGTGCGCTGCGTCAAAGAGGAACAGGGCGCCGACTTCGTCGCAGATCTGGCGGATCGGCTCGGGATCGATGATGCGCGGGTAGGCCGTTGCCCCCGCGACGATCATCTTCGGGCGATGCTCGAGTGCGAGGTCTCGGAGCTGGTCCATGTCGATGCGCTCGTCGGAGGGCGTCACCCGGTACCCGTGAAAGTCGTAGATCCGACCGGAGATGTTCACCGGTGAACCGTGCGTGAGGTGACCACCGTGATCGAGGCTCATCCCCAGCACCGTGTCGCCCGCTTCGAGCAACGCCAGGTACACGCCGAGGTTCGCGTTCGCCCCGGAATGCGGTTGGACATTCGCGTGGTCCGCGCCGAAGAGCTCACACACGCGCCGTCGGGCGAGGTCTTCCACCTCGTCGACGACCTGATTGCCGCCGTAGTAGCGCTTGTGGGGATAGCCCTCGGAGTACTTGTTGGTCAGCACCGATCCGGTTGCCTCCAGCACCGCCGGAGAGGTGAAGTTCTCCGAGGCGATCAGCTGGAGACCGGTGTTCTGCCGGTCGATCTCGTTGTCGATCAACGCGAACAGTTCGTCGTCGCGATCTGTTGGCCAGGCCATCGTGGGCTCCTAGTCGGTGAGCTGCGCGTCGAGCGCGGTGATCTTGGCGACCCGGTCGATATGACGGCCACCTTCGAAGGCGGCTCCGAGGAACGCGTCGAGCGCGTCGATCGCAACCTGTTCCCCCAAAAAGCGGGCGCCAAGGCAGACGATGTTGGCGTCGTTGTGCTCGCGCGCCAAGCGGGCCGAGGTGTAGTCGTGAACCGTCGCGGCGCGGATACCGGCGATCTTGTTGGCGGCGATGCTCACGCCGACACCCGATCCGCACACCAACACGCCGAGGTCTGCATCACCCCCGGCAACCGCTCGTGCGACGCTCACGGCGTAGTCGGGGTAGTCGACCCGCTCCTCGCTCACGGTGCCGTGGTCGTCGACCTCGTGGCCGAGGGCGCGAAGCCGATCAGCGAGCAGCTGCTTGAGACGGAAGCCTGCGTGGT
The DNA here is from genome assembly GCA_029782335.1 of Actinomycetes bacterium. Classification (GTDB taxonomy): domain Bacteria; phylum Actinomycetota; class Acidimicrobiia; order Acidimicrobiales; family Microtrichaceae; genus JADLFH01. Next base: position 19,432 of record JAKOVA010000045.1, read on the forward strand.
CGGCACCGACGGCGATTCGTGACATCGGCGCCAGCCTACCGATCCGCCCACCGGTGCAAGGACGGTGAGCGGCCGTGCCTATTCTGCCCGCCCATGACGCTCCCATCGGGCCTCGATCCGCGCCTTCCCGTCGTCGTCGGTGTCGGCCAGTACCTCGAGCGGCAGGGCGGCCCCGAACCGGTCACCTTGATGGCACGTGCGGGTCGGGTCGCTGCTGAGGACGCCGGCGACCCGACGTTGCTGAGCGCCGCGGGCCTCATCGGTGTCGCCCCGGTGATCTCGTGGCGCTACATGGACCCGGCCCGCCTACTCGCCGACGAGTGGTCGGCGCGACCCGCCGAACGTTGGTACCCGGCGATGGGTGGACACACCCCCCAACTGTTGATCAACCGCGCGGCCGCCGCGATCGCCGCGGGTCGCTGCGATGTCGCCGTCATCAGCGGTGGCGAGTCGTACCGGACACGCCAGGCGCTGCGTCGCTCCGGGGAGCGGCCGGAATGGACAACCCAGGCCGACTCGGAGCTGCCGACCTGGGGTGACGCACAGTCGCTCGATGTCGGCCATCCAGCGGAGCTGGCCCTCGGTGTCATGATGCCGACGCAGTGCTACCCGCTGTTCGAGTCAGCCATCCGCCATCACCGCGGCACGAGCGTCGAGGAGCACCAGCACCTCCTCGGTGAACTGTGGGCACGCTTCTCCGCCGTCGCTGCCGGCAATCCATATGCCTGGGACCGGACCCGCTATAGCGCCGAGGAGATCGCGACGCCGAGCGCCGCGAACCGCTACATCGGTTCGCCGTACACCAAACACATGGTGTCGAACCCCGACGTGGACATGGCCTCGGCGATCATCGTGTGTTCGGCGGCGGAGGCCGATCGACGCAACATCCCCCGCGATCGGTGGGTGTTCGTGTGGTCGGGAACCGACGGTGTCGACCCGTACCTCTCGGAGCGAAACTCGCTGCGACGCTCAGCGGCGATCAGGGTCGCCGGCGGCACGGCGCTGCGTCTCGCGGGAGTCGCCGTCGAGGAGGTCGACCACCTCGACGTGTACTCGTGTTTCCCCTCAGCGGTTCAGCTTGCGTGCGATGAACTCGGGATCGACCTCGATCGCCCGCTCACCGTGGGTGGTGGCCTGTGCTTCGCCGGGGGGCCGTGGAACAACCCCGTCGGCCACGCCATCGCCACGATGACCGACGTTCTTCGCAACGACCCCGACACGATCGGGCTCGTCACGGCGAACGGCGGGATCATCCAGAAGCACGCGTTCGGCGTGTACTCGAGCGCGCCACCGCCGAGCGGCGCGTTCCGCCACGCCACCCCCCAGGCGGAGATCGACGCCGCCGACGAGTCGGTCACGGTCGAGTCCGACTACGTCGGGGCCGCCTCGATTGAGTCCTACACCGTGATGCACGGTCGCGACGGATCCCCCGAACGGGCCCACGCGACGTTGCGCACACCGAGCGGCACACGTGCGTGGGCGGCAACGGACGATCCCGCAGCGATGACCCTCCTGCGAGAGACCGACGTGGTCGGACACGACGCGCAGATCGCGGCCGGCTCCCGTCTGGAACTCTGAAGGTGGGCGTCAGGCGTTGGCGCGCAGGCGGGCCGTCAACATCGCCATGACGCGCTCCTCGGCTTTCGGCATCTCGCTCAACAGGGTGGCGAAGCGCCGAGCGTCGAAACGGAGCGCACGCATCGGTGTTTCCGCGATCACGCTCGCGGTGCGGGGCCGATGGTCCACCAGGGCCATCTCACCCACCACTCCCCCACCCCGGACCGTCGCGACGTAGTCGGTGCCGATGTAGACGGCGGCGGATCCGTCGACGATGACGAAACAGTCGACGCCCGTGTCACCTTGATCGATGAGCACCTCACCGGGGGCGAACTCCACTTCTGTCGAGAGGTGCTGGACCCGAGCGAGTTGCTCGGGTGTGAACCCGCTGAACAGATCGACCCCCGCCAACCACTCGACCCCCTCGGCGGGCCGCTTCCAGAACGTCATGGCGTGAGGCTAGGACACTGCGTCGTGTGATGCCGCGAGATCTGCGGCGCTGAGCGGGCCCTCGCGAAGGACCTCAATTCCCTCCCCGTCGACCCGCACCACGGTTGATGCACGACCGGCCGCTCGCCCGCCGTCGAGGACCGCCGCCACCTCGGTTCCCGCGAGCGCCGCCGCGACCCCCGCGGCATCGGGAGGCGTGGGCCGCCCCGAGCGGTTCGCGGAGGTCGTCGCGATCGGCCCGACCCGTCGGCACAGTTCGATCAGGGCGCTGTGGTCCGGGCAACGCACGCCAATGGTCGAGCCGGCACCGCCGAGGTCAACCTCGAAGCTCGCGCGCCGCGGAGCCACGATCGTCAACGCGCCCGGCCAGAAACGCGCCGCGAGCGCCGACGCACGTTCCGAGAACTCGACCAGCTCCGACGCTTGGTCGACGTCCGCGACGAGCACCGCGACCGGTTTCGCGAGGGTTCGGTCCTTCAACGGGAACAACCTCGCCACGGCTCCGGGAACCGCGACCCGAGCGGCGACCCCGTAGACGGTGTCGGTGGGCAACGCCACGATCCGACCTGCCTCGAGCAACTCGGCCGCTCGGAGCCAGGCGGTTTCGTCACGACCAAGCAGTTCCATGGGAGGCCGGACCCTACCCCGCCGCAGCAACACCGTTGCGAGCGTCACATCCCCACGGCTCAGCGGCACCCGGTGACGCTACGGTGCGCCCCATGCGAGCAGTCGTGATGCGAGATGGTGCCCTGGTCGTCGACGATGTCGAAACCCCGCCCCTTCAGGCCGGCCAGATCCGCGCCCGCGTGAAGGCGTGCGGCATCTGCGGCAGCGATCTCCACACGCTGCACCACGCCGACCGGATGGTCGAGATGAGTCGCAGTTCCGCTCGCGGAGAGCCGATCGCTCCCGTGTTCATGGACCCCAACTCCGACGTCGTGATGGGCCACGAGTTCTCCGCCGAGGTCCTCGAGGTGGGGCCCAATGTCGGCAACGCGGCGGTCGGCGACCTCGTCGTGTCGATGCCCATCGTCTTCGACATGAGCGGCGTCCATCCGATCGGCTACTCGAACCTGTATCCCGGCGGCTACGCCGAGGAGGTCGTGCTCGCGGACGTCTTGAGCCTGAAGGTCCCCAACGGCCTCACCGCCGAGCATGCCGCACTCACCGAACCCATGGCCGTCGGCCTCCACGCCGTCAACAAAGCCCGCGTGACCCAACGCGACGCGGCGGTGGTCATCGGGTGCGGACCCGTGGGGTTGGCCGTCATCGCCGCGTTGGCCGCCGCCGGATGCGAAACGATCGTGGCGGCCGACTACTCGACACGTCGACGGGCGCTCGCCGCGGCGCTCGGCGCAACCGAAGTCGTCGACCCCCGCGAGGAACCCCCGGTGGACGCGTGGCGTCGAGTCGACGGACGGCGGCAACTCGTCGTCTTCGAAGCCGTCGGGATTCCCGGCATGCTCGCCGAAGCGATCACCGCCGCGCCCCGCAACGCTCGGATCTGCGTGGTGGGCGTCTGCATGGAACCGGACCGGATCGACCCGATGATCGCCATCGGCAAGGAACTGTCCGTGCAGTTCGTGCTCGGCTACGACCCCGCCGAGTTCGGGGAAACGCTGCGGCGAATCGCCGAGGGCGAACTCGACGTCGCGCCGCTCATCACCGGTCACGTCGGCCTCGACGGCGTGGCTGGCGCGTTCGAGGCGCTCGCCGATCCCGACGCCCACGCGAAGATCCTCGTCGTGCCCTGAGCAGCCCACCCCCCAGCCGAGTGCGCTCAGGGTTCGCGGCGGAATGCCGATATGAGCACCGAAGGTCATCACCGACCCAGGAGCTCCCATGCCCGTCTCTACCAAGACGAACCGCTGTCCGTCATGCGGCACGAAGAACGATCCTGACTCGTCCCGCTGCCGGGTCTGCACCCGCACGCTGCCCCACGCCGGCCTCCCGAGCGAAGCGGTGTACGAGCAAGCGCTCTACGCGAACCCCGTCCGCGGCTCGGCTGGGCGTCCCCGACGTCGGCCGCTGATCCCGCTGCTCGCGCTCGTCATGGTGGCCCTCGCTGCTTGGAACTACGTCTCGTTGGGCTACGGCCCGTCGTGGGCGCATCGGGCCCAGACCCATCAGCCGGGTCAGAACTGGCGGACCTTTCGCGGCGTACCCGGGGTGACCGTCCAGCTTCCCGGCGAACCCCTCGTCGAGACCGTCGACACCCGGGCCGGGTTTCTGACCCGAGCCCAGGTGGGCATCGACGACGGCTGGGACGCGGTGTTGGATGCGTCGACCACGTCGCCGGCTGCGAAACGCGACGGCCGCCAGCGTCTCGCGGCGACGCTCGTCGTCGCGTCGACCACCCCGATCGCCGACCCGGACGAGGCCATCCCCACGCTGTTGGGAGCGCTCCTCGACGGTGTGACGATCTCGGAGATCAGCCTGAACGCGAACTCCGCCGACGGCGTGACCGCGTCCTACGACGTCGTCGCCTCCTACCGAGGCTTTCCGACCGCCGCGGACCGCGGCGCGCTGCGCGCCACGGTCATCGTCGGCAGTGACACCACCACCATCGCATCGACGTTCTCCCGCGCGTCGGGGGCCGTGCTCGTCCAGGACCGCTTGCTCGAGGGGCTTACGCCGGGCGGCGAGCGCTGACCCACCGATCGCGACCCGCGAGATCGGTGCCCGACGCGACCGCGACGAGTCCTGCTTCGGTGGCGAGGCGGCGCACCGCCGGGACCTGTGCCGGGTCGACTTCGACGACCACCGCGCCATCGGGCCGCAGCCATCGTGGCGCGCCGGCGATCACCGTGCGGACGGCGTCGAGGCCATCCGGCCCACCGAAGAGAGCGGCTCGCGGCTCCCAGCCGACAACTTCCGCCGGCAGCAACTCGTCGTCTCGCACGTAGGGCGGATTCGAGACCACCAGATCGACACGACCTTCGAGTTCCGCCGGCAGTGCGTCGTACCAGGACCCCTCCCGAACCGTAACCCGCGCCCCGGATCGGCCGAGGCCCGCGATGTTCGCCCGCGCCAGTGACGCCGCGTCCGCGTCGAGATCGGTGAGCACGACTTCGGTGCGGGGCCGTTCGACACAGATCGACAATCCCATCGCGCCGGTGCCGGTCCCCAAGTCGACAACCGTCGTCGTGCGCTCTCGAGCGCCAACGCGGTCGAGTTCAGCCAGGGCCGCCTCGACGACCTGTTCGGTCTCGGGTCGGGGGATGAGCGCTCGACGATCCACCGCGAGATCCAGACCGCGGAACGACCAGTGACCGAGCACGTACTGGAGCGGTTCGCCCGCTTCCCGACGCGCCAACATGCCGTCGAGGGAGGCGACGGCTCGCACCGTCGGAGTCTCGTCGAGCATCGCCACAAGTCCGGCTGCGTCAACGCCCGCAGCCTCCTCGACGATGAACCGACCGTCGGGGTTGCCGAGCCGTGCGACCGCGTCCGCAAGCAACTCACGCCACGTCGTCGACGCGGCAGTCGGGTCCTTCACGTGGCCTCGCTGAGCTGGCGTGCGCGTTCGTCGGCCACCAGTGCATCAGACACATCGTCGAGTTCACCGGCGAGGATGCGCTCGAGTTGGTAGAGGGTGAGCCCGATCCGGTGGTCCGAGACCCGGTTCTCCTTGAAGTTGTACGTACGGATCTTCTCGGAACGCCCACCGCCACCGATCTGGGCTCGGCGGGCGTCGGAGAGTTCCGCTGCCTGACGATCCTGTTCGAGGCGCAACAGCCGCGACCGCAGCACCTTCAACGCCCGTTCCTTGTTCTGGAGCTGGCTCTTCTCGTCCTGCATCGACACGACGAGGCCCGTCGGCTTGTGGGTGACGCGAACCGCCGAATCGGTCGTGTTGACCGACTGCCCACCGGGACCGGAGGAGCGGTACACGTCGAAATGGAGATCGTTGGGGTCCAAGACGATGTCGACTTCCTCCGCCTCGGGTAGCACCGTCACCGTCGCCGAGGACGTGTGAATACGCCCTTGCGACTCGGTGACCGGCACCCGCTGCACCCGATGCGGCCCGGCCTCGTGCTTCATCCGTGACCAGACACTGTCGCCCTTCAGCAGGAAGGTCACCTCGACGAAGCCACCCAAATCTGACGGCGAGGAGGACAACACCTCGAAGCCCCATCCCTGCCGAGCGGCGTATGCCTTGTACATCTCGAAAAGGTCGCGGGCGAACAGGTTCGCCTCCTCGCCACCCTCCGCACCGCGGATCTCGACGATCACGTTGCGGTCGTCGTTGGGATCGCGTGGCAACAGCAACAGCTTCAGCTCGTCGTCGAGCTCGGCGATCCTTCGGGTGGCGTCGTCGATCTCCACACGGAGGGTTTCGCGATCTTCGCCGACCGCGTCACCGAACATTTCGCGTGCGGCGGCGAGATCGTCGTGCGCGACCCGCAACGCCGCGGAGCGCTCGACGATCGGTTCGAGCTCCTTGCGCCGCTTGGACAACTGAACGAACCGTTGGTGATCCGCAAAGACGGCAGGGTCGGCGAGCAGCGCATCGACCTCCCGAAACTCGCGTTCGAGCGCCTCGAGTCGTTCTGACACCAGGGGGAACCTACCGCTGCGCGGGCCTGGTCAGTTCCACGGCGCCGGGATCTCGCACCAGGTCGGCGGGTGCGAGAGCAAGTCCCCGACCGCCTCGATGGCCGATACCCGAGCGCCTTGGGGCGTGACCATCACGAGCGTCGCGTCGGGTGCGTGTCGTGCCCGGGTGTCGGCCGCCAGAGTCACGGCGTCGAGATCGACCCCGCTCGTACACACGACGAGCGTCCTGCGCCCCGCCGTGTCACGGCCGAGCGCCGCGGCGGGGTGCGGATCGCGGAGATTCGGCGGCTCGACGGTGGTGTCGAGCGCGACGAGGGTCGCCATGTCGAGGAGCGCCGGCTCGCCGATGAGCGCGGCTCGGAGCCACCGGGCGTGGGCCATTGCCTGGAGTGGATGAGGTGGCGCCCCGGGGTGCCGATGGTGACGAACAATTGCCGCTGCGCGTTCCAACGCGTCACGGTCCGGCAGATCGGCATGCAACATCGCGGTGATCTCGCGGTCGAAACGCCCGACGCCGACGCCGAGCACCGCAGCGTCATCCTCGACCTCGATGCGGGCGACCTCGAGGCCCCATACCTCCCCCTTGACCACCCCGTGTTCGACGACCGTCTCCAAGCCCACGTCGTCGAAGAGCGCGACGCTCGACGCCGCCGCCGGTGGAATCGCGCCGGGCGCTCCAGCGGGCGCCGGAACCGCAGCGGGCTCGACGTCGACCAGATCGGTCCCGATGACCGCGGCGCACGAGGTCTCGACGGCGAGAAAGCCGATCCGCCTCGCGAGGTCCGCGGTCAGGGAACGAAGCGCATCGTCGCTCGATCCGACCGGAAGCGAACCCGGCGAAGCCGGCCCGGCCGCGGCTGGGCCGACTGCTGATGACCCAGGCGTGAATGCGATGCCGCCGACGAAGAGGCGGAGCCGGCGGATCTCGTGTCGCGCCACCCAAACGGCGACGGCACCCGCGCTCCGCTCCGTCGCTGCGTCGACGAGCACCCAGCCACGATCACCGTCACGAAGCGTTGCTCCGCCGGGAAACGGTCCGCTGGCCGCGTCATCAGCGGGCGGAGACTGGTCACGCCGCGCGAGCGCGACGAGCTTCGCCTGGGTCAGGCGTGCCCGCCGTTCGTCGGTGATCAGGAGAGGGCTCCTGCCGTCAGGACTTCTTGCGACGAGTGCCGTAGCGGCGCTCGAAGCGCTCCACGCGCCCGGCCGTGTCGATGATCTTCATCTGACCGGTATAGAAGGGGTGGGTGAAGGCCGAGATCTCGACCTTGGCCAGCGGGTAGGTCTGCCCTTCGTATTCGATGGTCTCGTCGGTGCGAATCGTCGAACGAGTCAGGAGCAGGTCACCCGAGGACGTGTCCTGAAACACGACCTGGCGATAGTCGGGGTGGATGTCAGCCTTCATAGCGGCCATCCATCGTAGGGGCCCGACGCTCCCCCGAGCGAACCAGCCCCCGAACTTTGGGTCGAGGCTGCCCGAGCGAACCAGCCCCCGAACTTTGGGTCGAGGCTGCCGAATTCGGTACGGACGACCCAAAGTTCGGGTGGGGTGGGTCAGGGCGACGGGGCCTTGCCGATCTCCGCGAGGAACCGCTCGTTCGACGTGAGCGCCTGCATCCGCTCCATCAGCAACTCGAGGCCCGCCCCGCTCCGGCCTTCTGCCGCCAGCCCGGAAAGGACACGCCGCAGCTTCCACACCTGCTGGAGCTGCTTGGCGTCGAAGAGCAACTCCTCGTGACGGGTCGACGAGCCGTCCACGTCGATCGCCGGGAAGATCCGCTTCTCCGCGAGCCGGCGATCGAGGCGGAGCTCCATGTTCCCCGTCCCCTTGAACTCCTCGAAGATCACCTCATCCATCTTCGATCCGGTCTCCACCAACGCCGTGGCGAGGATCGTCAGGGATCCACCCTCCTCGACGTTGCGTGCGGCGCCGAAGAACTTCTTCGGCGGATACAGCGCTCCCGTGTCGATCCCGCCGGACATGATGCGCCCGGTGCCGGGCGCTGCCATGTTGTACGCCCGCGCGAGGCGGGTGATGCCATCGAGGATCACCACGACGTCCTGGCCGTACTCGACGAGTCGCTTGGCGCGCTCGATGGTCAACTCCGCGACCGCCGTGTGCTCCTCGGTGGGACGGTCGAAAGTCGACGCGATGACCTCCCCCTCGATCGAACGGCGCATGTCGGTCACTTCTTCGGGCCGCTCATCGACGAGCAGCACCATGAGTTGCACCTCGGGGTTGTTTCGCTCGATCGCCTGGGCGATCGACTTCATGATCGACGTCTTGCCAGCCTTCGGCGGCGACACGATCAACCCCCGCTGACCCTTCCCGATCGGGGCGATCAGGTCGATGATCCGGGTCGTCATGTCGAAGGGCAGATCCTTCGATTCCAGACGCAACGGAACGTCGGGAAAGAGCGGCGTCAGGTCCTCGAAGCGGGGCCGGCGACGTGCGGCCTCGGGATCCATCCCGTTGACCTCATCGATTCGCAGCATCGCGGGGTTCTTCTCCTGACGACCCGCCGGCCGACTCGCCCCCTTGAGGTGATCGCCGCGCCGCAACCCGAGTTGCCGACACTGCTTCACCGAGACGTAGACGTCGTCACGGCTGGGTAGGAAGCCCTTCACCCGGAGGAAGCCGTATCCGTCGTCACGAAGGTCGAGCAGGCCTTCCACCTCGATCGGCTCGCCGTCGAAGGGAA
>JAKOVA010000116.1 GCA_029782335.1 Actinomycetes bacterium
CGCACCCACGACGGCACCGCCCACGACCCAACCTCCCACGACCCAGCCGCCCACCACAGCACCCACGACGGCCGCGCCGACCACCACCACGGCACCCACCACGACGACGGCGCCCACGACCACCGCGGCACCCACCACCACGATCGACCCGACCACACCCGGGCCTCGCACGGTGCCCGAGAACTGAGCAGGTTTTCCCAGTCACTGCCGGTTTACAGACCGATCCACCCGTCGTAGCGTGGACGAAGCGGCGGGGTAGCCGCATCACCTTTGGCGAGGGAGGTAAACATGGTGGGTCGAACGCGGCGCTTTCGTGCCGTTTCGGCGGGGATAGCGGTTCTGGTCGGTGCCGCTGGTGCAGTCACGACTGCACCGCTCGCATCCGCGGAGCCGGGCGGGATCGTCATCTCGGAGCTCAACTATCACGACGGGTCCGACCTGGACACCGCCGACTTCCTCGAACTCGCGAACACGGGTCCGGCCGCCATCGATATGTCGGGCTGGACCTTCACCGAAGGGATCACTGCGACCCTTCCCGCTGGATCGATCGTGCCCGCCGGTGGGTACTTCGTCGTTGCCGCCGACGCTGCAACGTTCAGCACCAATCACGGTTTCGCCCCCGACGCCGTCTACACCGGCAAGCTCTCCAACGGTGGCGAGACGGTCACCCTGGTCGACACAGCCGCCAACGTGATCGACACGGTGACCTACGCAGACGCTGCTCCGTGGCCCGGAGCCCCCGACGGCACGGGTCCGAGCCTCGAACTCCGCGGACTCACCGCCGACAACACACTCCCCGAAAGCTGGGGTCCGTCCACTGTCGCCGGCGGCACGCCACGTGCGGTCAACTCGATCGACGGCACCGCGACCCAGCCCGCGATCACCGACGTCGCAGCGACGCCGCGTCAGCCGCAGCCGGGTGAAGCCATCGTCGTGTCCGCGCTGCTTCCCCCGAGCGCCACCGCGACCCTCACCTACAAGGTGATGTTCGGCGCCGAGATCACGATTCCGTTCCTCGATGACGCAGCGAGCCCCGGCGGCGCGGGCGACGGCCGGTTCGCTGCCACCATTCCCGGCCAAGGTGCGGGCCAGTTGGTCCGCTACCGGATCAACGCGACCGTCGGCGCGCTCGCTCTGTCGGCACCGTCGGCCGATGACACCGTCAACTACCTCGGTGTCGTCGTGCGGAACCCGTCGGTGTCGACGAACCTCCCGGTCATCGAGTGGTTCATGGAGGACTCGGTCTACAACGACATCCTCGCCAATCACCGCTTCGACGACTACATGGGCGAGGCCGTCATCGCGTACAACGGCACGGTCTGGGACAACGCCCGGATGCGGATCCGCGGCCAATCCTCCCGCACCCAAGCGAAGGTCAACTGGGAGGTCGAGCTTCCCGAGGGCTACCTGATCGACTTCTCGCCGTACATGCCCTATCAGCTCAAGCAGTTCGCGATGCAGCGCGACCCCGATCCGCTCGCCGACCTCGCATGGCGGACCGTCAATGAGTCCGGTGCCCGGGGCCTGAACATCACCGCGATCCGCACGCAGCGCAACGGCCAGTTCTGGAGCGTCGGGCGGTTCATGGAGAAGGAAGACGGCACCTGGCGCGGGGCGCAGGGTGTCAAGAAGTGGGCGATCTACAAGGCTGACGGCGGCGGGCTTCGCAGGACGTCCTCGGTCGCCGAGTTGGTCTCGAACCTGTGGCTCGACAAGAAGACCCGCGAGGACGAGGACTTCAGCGATGTCTGGCAGGTCGGCCAGAACGTCGACGCCCCTGCCTCCGCTGCTCAGAAGGCGTGGATCGAGGCGAACATCAACGTCCCGGTGCTGATCAACTACATGGCGCTCAGCAGCCTCATGCGTCACACCGATTCAGGCTGGAAGAACTGGTTCGTCGCCCGTGACACCGAGGGAACCGGCCGCTGGGAGCTCTGGTTCTGGGACCTCAACTGGATCTGGGCGACCGACGCAGAAGACCACGACGGTCTCTTCCTCGAGCCCACGGTGAACAACAAGCTCGAGGTCGCGATGCTTCGCTACCCCGACTACAAGGAGATGTTCTACCGGCGCCTTCGCACCCTCGCCGATCAGTACCTCGGCGCCGGCCAGTACGAGGCGAAGTGGGACGCGATCGTCAATCCGTACGTCCCGGACTGGGCGCTCGACACCGCAGCGTGGGGTACCCGCAGCTCGTCGTTCGCCCGCACGAAGTTCGTCCAGGGATTGACCGACCGGCGGACCGTGATCTCCGAGAACACCGGTGCGGGCAAGCCCGTTCCCCCGTCCCAGTCGGCGACACCGAACGTGGTGATCAACGAGATCCAGTACCACCCGGCTGGGGCCGGCGACACCGAGTTCGTGGAGCTCACCAATCCGACGAACGAGTCCATCGACCTCACCGGCTGGACCATCGATGAACTCGGCCTCACCATCCAGGCCGGCACGGTGCTGCTGCCCGGCGCGCACGTCGTGTTCGTCTCGAAGGACACCGACTTCCGTGCCCGCTACGGCGGCGATCACTTCGTCGGCGGCCAATACAGCGGCCACCTCAACGACGCCGGCCAGACGCTGACCCTGCGTCAGGGCGCCCGGGTCGTCGACCAGGTGACCTACTCGGCAACGGCCCCGTGGCCGACCGCCGCCGACGGAACCGGCCCCTCACTCGAGCTGATGGCGCCCGGTCTCGACAATTCGGACCCAGCGAACTGGTCCGCAGCGAGCACGACCGGCGGAAGCCCGGCCCAGACGAATCCGATCGTCCTGCCGCCCGACACCACCCCGCCGAGCGCGCCCGGCACCTTGGCCACCGACGGCGCCGGACCCGGCGGCATCACCCTCACGTGGGGTGCCGCCACCGACAACCGCGGCGTGACCGGCTACCGGGTCGTCCGGAACGGCACGACCATCGCCACCGTCTCGGGGCTGAGCTACACCGACAGCGCCGTCGCCGCCTCCAGCACCTACACCTACGCGGTGCAGGCGCTCGACG
>JAKOVA010000132.1 GCA_029782335.1 Actinomycetes bacterium
TTCTACCTGGGCAAGCTGCAGGCGGCGCGCTACTTCCATCGCTGGGAGCTGCCGAAGCTCGCGCCGATGCTCGACCTGCTCGAGTCGCTCGACGCGACCGCGCTCGAGATGCGCGATGCCTGGTTCTGAACCTGTCACTTTCTGGAGACCATCATGTCGTTGAAGCAAGCGCTCGATCGCGGCGGCCGCAAGGCAATCGTCACCGGCGGCTCGCGAGGGCTCGGCTTGCAGATCGCCGAGGCGCTCGGCGAGATGGGCGCCGCGGTGCTGCTGGCCGCGCGCAAGCAGGACGAACTCGACGAGGCCGTGGCGCACCTGGCGAAGATGGGCGTGAAGGCGCACGCGGTCGCAGCCGATCTCGGAAAGCCGGAGTCGGTGCATGCGTTCGCCGACGCGGCGCTGGCGAAGCTGGGACACTGCGACATCCTGGTAAACAATGCGGGGGCGTCCTGGGGTGCGCCCGCGGAGGATTACCCGTTCGATGCCTGGTTGAAAATGGTCTCGCTGAACATGAACGCGCCATTCCTGCTGAGCCAGGCAATCGGCAAGCGCTCGATGATCCCGAGGCGCTATGGCCGGATCATCAACGTGGCGTCGATCGCCGGGCTACGGGGTAATCCGCTCGGAACGATCCAGACTCTCGGCTACAACACGACGAAGGGTGCGCTCGTCAATTTCACGCGTACGCTCGCAGGGGAGTGGGGCCAATACGGCATCACCGTCAATGCGCTCGCCCCCGGCTTCTTCTGGTCGAAAATGGCGAAGGGGGCGCTCGAGAAGATCGAGACGATGGTCAAGAACGCCACGCCGCTTCACCGTCTCGGCGATGACCAGGACCTGAAGGGAGCGGCCGTCTTGTTCGCATCCGACGCCGGCAAGCACATCACCGGCCAGATCCTGGCGATCGATGGCGGTGTAAGCTGCGTTTGACTAACGTACTATAGTTAGTCGATTCTTACTGCCGGCTCCAGCCAGATCGGAAGGAACGCATGCGAACAGAGGACCCCGCCCGACACCCGACCGAGGTGGCGATTCGCTCGGCCGCGATCCGCGTATTTGCCAAGCATGGCTTCAAGGCGGCAAGCCTTCGCATGCTCGCAAAGGAAGTCGGAATTCAGGCTCCGTCGCTCTACAACTACATCAAGAGCAAGGAGCGCCTGCTGTTCGACCTTCTGCGTGACGTGCTGATTGCACTGCTCGCGGAGCTCGACGCAGCGAATCGCGACGTGGCCGATCCGGCTGCCAGGCTTCGCAACTTCATCAATGTCCACATGGATTTCCATCTGGACTCGCGGCTTGAGGTGTTCGTCGGGAACATGGAGTTGCGCAACCTGACCAAGCCGCACTACAAGGTCGTCACCGGATTGCGCGACGAGTACTCGGGGCGCCTGACCGCGATCATCGACGATGGCGTCAGGATGGGGGTCTTCGAGGCCGTCGACTCCCGCGTCACCACGTTCGCCGTGCTGGCAATGCTCACGGGCGTCTGCAACTGGTACCGGCCGGACGGCCGGATGAGCAAGCAGGAGCTTGTCCGGATCCACACGGACCTGGCGTACAAGATGCTCGGCGCGCAGGCCGGTCCGGGCTCTGCAGTCAAGGCGCCCCGCTCGGCCGGGGTGTCGGTCGGCGCGAGCCGCGCGACGGTATAGGTTGAGATGTTCTAGCCAACCGTCTTGCGGAGCGCCTCGAGCGAATCGGGATTGACCAGTCCAGACAGGTCGCCCTCAGGCTCGTGCATCAGCACCGAGCGCACCAGTCGGCGCATGATCTTCATCGTTCGGGTCTTGGGAATATCGGCCACGAATAGCACTGACTTCGGCCGGAACGACGATCCCAGCGCCTCGACGACCGCCGAACGCAGTTCGTCGGCGAGGTCGGCGTCGGCTGCTGCGTGCCTGGACGGCACGCACACGCATACGACGGCGGACCCCTTCAGGGCGTCGGGTACACCCACGGCCGCCGCCTCGGCGACCTTTCCGGTGGCCAGCAATGCCGCCTCGATCTCTGCCGGCCCGGTCCGCTTGCCCGCGATCTTGATGGTGTCGTCCGAGCGGCCGTGGATGTACCAGCGGCCGCGCGTGTCGATCGAAGCGAAGTCGCCATGCACCCAGAGTCCAGGTATCTTCGACCAATAGCTCTCGATGTAGCGCTGCGGATCGTTCCAGAAGCCCCGCGTCAATCCTATCGACGGCATTGAGAGCGCCAGTTCTCCCACCTGTCCGGCGCCGACCCGGTTGCCCGACTCGTCGACGACGATTGCGCCCATGCCCGGAATCGGCCCGGCGAACGCGCAGGGCTCGAGATCGTCGTGCAATACGGTACCCGCGACGATGCCGCCGCCGATCTCGGTTCCGCCCGAGTAGTTGAGCAGGGGCACACGGTCGCGGCCGACCTCGCGGCGAAACCAGGTCCATGCTTCGGGCGTCCACGGTTCGCCCGTCGCTGCCGTCACGCGCAGGCTCGACAGGTCGTAGCGCGCAACTACCTCCGGCGGTTGCTGCATGAAGGCGCGGATCATGGTCGGCGCCACACCCAGGAAGGTGATCCGGTAGTCCTGCACCAGCTTCCACAGGCGTCCGTGCTCGGGGTAATCCGGAACGCCTCCGGCAAGCACCAGGGTCGCTCCCATCAGTGGCACCGCCACCGCGAGGATCGGGCCGGTCAGCCAACCCATGTCGCTCATCCAGAGAAGCCGATCACTCGACTGGAGATCGAGGATCAGGCCGAAATCGAGCGCGACCTTGGTCATGAAGCCGCAGTGCGAGTGGACGGTACCCTTGGGTTTGCCGGTCGTTCCGGAGGTGTAGACAATCATCGCTGTCGCTTCCGCCGGCAGCTCGACGGGACGAAGTTCGCCACTCGCAGAGATGAGGTCATCCCAGGAGCGCGTGCGGCCACCTTCCGGGAACCGGGCGACCGTATCGCGAGCGACCACGAACACGTGTTCGAGCGTCGGGACCGAGGTCACCGCTTCCTCGATGACCTCGAGCATCGCGATCTTCCTGCCCCGTCGCAGCGTGACGTCGGCGGTCACGACCCCCTTGGCTCCCGCGTCGGCCAGGCGCTCCGCAACCGCCTGCGCGCCGAACCCGGAGAACATCGGAAGGGCGATCGCGCCGATACTCACGATCGCCAGGTAGGCGGCGATGGTTTCCGGCACCATCGGCATATACAGGCCGACCACGTCGCCTTCGCGATAGCCCAGCCGGGCCAGGCCCGCGGCTGCGCGTCGCACGAGCGACGCGAGCTCTTGATAATTCAGCGTTCGGCATTCGCCGGTCTCGCCTGTCCATTCGATTGCCGAATGCTCGCCGCGCCCCGCCTCGATTACCCGATCCAGGCAGTTCCATGCGATGTTCGTCGTCCCGCCCGTGCACCAGCGAGCCCACTCGGGGCCCAGCGACGTGTCCAGCAGCTGGTCGAATGGTCGGAAGAAGCGCAAGCGGTGGAACTCCATCACCGCACGCCAGAACCAGTCGGGGTCTCTGGCGGCGCGATCGCATAGCGCTTCGTAGTCTGCGATGCGGTGAAGCGCGAGAAACCGACCCAGCTGGCTGTCGGCGCCGGCGCTCACGGTTGTTCCTCGTCGATTTCACAGACGATGATTCGCGCGATAAACGGTGTCATGTACGCCTTCATCTGCTGGTGCACGTCCGAAACCTGGTAGGCATCGTGATCGGCAGCGCTCACGAAACTCGAGACGATCCCGTGCGTCAGGCCGTCGCTTCGCGAAGCGATGTTTCGACTGAACACGTATCGCAAGAGGTTCGGAGCGTCGCGGCGGACGCGCTCGGCGAATGCCTCGACCTGCTCGAAAAAATGCCGATCCGCCGCAGCGGTGAACTCCATCAGGACCACGTGGTGGAACACTGCAGCGCACCTCACATCCGCGCCAGCATGCCGCCATCGAGGGTCAGCACGTGGCCGTTGACGAACGAACCTGCCGCCGAGGCGAGAAAAACCACGGCGGGGGCGATCTCCTCCGGATCGGCCCAGCGGCCTGCGGGCACCCCGGATTCGAGGAACTTCTGGAACTCGGGGTTCTCCTGCAGCGCGCGGGTAAGCGTGGTACGCACGAAGCCGGGGGCCAATGCGTTCGCCGTGATGCCGCGGCCGCCATATTCCACCGCCAGCGCGCGGGTGAACGATGCCAGTGCGCCCTTGGCCGTCGCATACGCGGCGACATTGGGAAGGGCAGCCTGGCCTGCCACCGACGACATCACGATGATTCGGCCGAACCCTCGCTCGAGCATCGCCGGAAGGCAGGCGCGTGCGCAGTTGAATGCGCCGTTGACGTGGACGCTCATCAAGGCCTGCCACTCCGCCAGCGGCATCTCGAGCACCGCCTTGCGATTCTGCGCCCCGGCGTTGGCCACCAGCGTATCGATGACGACGCCTCGATCCCGTAGCCGTGCAATCCCCCGGACGACTGCCTCTTCGTCAGCGACATCGAAGGGCTCGGAGAGGGCCTCGACGCCGGAACCAGTCAGCGCGGCGACCAACTCCTCGCAGCGACGCGCATCGCGTCCATTGACGACGACCCTCGCGCCGGCCATGCCGAGTGCGTGGGCCATGGCCGACCCGAGGCCCCCCGCACCGCCGGTGACCAACGCCGTTCGCCCCCGCAGCGAGAACGTCTTTTCGAACCAGCTCGCCTGCATATGCGCCTCCACTCGCCATACGTCCTTCGCCGCGGCCCGGTCATTCGACCTTGCGGCGGAAGTGCACCGGGAAGTACTCCTGGACGACCGGACTGTCCGTCGACCACGAATAGCACTGGTCGAGAAAGAACGGCAAGCCGTCATCGCCGCCTTTCGGCGCGCCGATCTCGCTCATGAACTGCTCACGGTACGGAGAGATCGCCTGGAACACGACGGTGCCGACGCAGTACAGCAGCTCGCGCAGATGCGTGCAGCCCTTCCTTCCGCGCATGCGATCGTCCACTGCCCGGCGCCATCCGGGCCCCACCGACACCGAGACGAGCGACCGCACGCTGCCGAGCGCCCCTCGGCAGTAGCCGAACGGAATCTCGGGCATCTCGCAGGCGATGTCTCTGACGATCAGGTCGTTGTCGACTGTGACGCGCACACGAATCTGGTGAATCGGGGCTCCTGGCCGCATGTCGCCGCGCTCGCGGTCCTTGTAGACAAACGGTTTGTGGTCGACCAGCTCGGCCTCGATGTCGAACATGCCATCGTCGCGGACGTACCCGCGGCTCACGATCTCGCGGGTATGGATCTGTCGACGCGGCCCAGGTTCATCGATTGGCATCGAAGACTCCATCAACCGAGCAGGTAGCCACCGTCAGCGACGACGACCGAGCCGGTCATGTACGACGCTGCCGGGGATGCGAGGAAAGCCACGATGCCCGCGATTTCCTCTGGCGCGGCGAATCGCTTCATTGGAATGCGGCTGCGCGCTCGCTGACGCGCGCGCTCGTCGCCGGTGAGGTGCGCGACCATCGGGGTATCGACGATGCCGGGCGCGACGGCGTTCACCCGAACGCCTTGATGAGCGAGTTCCGCCGCCAACGCCCTCGTAAGTCCGGCAACCGCTGTCTTCGAAGCCGTGTAGCCCACCGAGGACGAGCCGGCCAGGAACGACTCGATCGACGCGATGTTCACGATCGCGCCTTGGGCACGCTCGAGCTGCGCCCGCAGCGCCAACGACATGTTCAAGACGCCTTCGACGTTCACCCGCATGAGCAACTCGTACGTTGCGCGGAAGTCCGCGTCCCCGATCTGGTTCACTCGATACAGGCCGGCGCCGTTGACGAGCACGTCGATCCGTCCGTGGGCGTCGACGATCGAGCGTCCCGCGCGCTCGCAATCCGCCGCGTTGGAGACGTCGCACACGACGGTCATGCATTCCGCCGAGTCTCCGAAGGCGCTACGGCGCACGCGAGCCAATCGTGCCTCGTCGATGTCCGCAAGAACGACCTGGTACCCGCCTGCATGGAGCGCCAGCGCGATCGCCTGGCCATTGCCGCCGGCGCCGCCCGTGACCACGGCCACGCGACCGCCGGGGCCGTCTGCCCCCTGCGCCCCGGATTCACCGCGAATCGTCATGGCCGCCCCTAGAACGCCCGCTTGAATCCGAAATAGCGCTCGGCGATCAGGTTTCTGCACATCTGGTCATTCAGCGGCGCGAAGACGTACAGACGGTGATCGCGGTAGTACCGCTGCATCGGGCTCGACGTGTCGAAGCCTGCGCCACCCATGACGTCCATCCCGACGTCGGCTGCTCGCTTTGCCACGTTCGACGCCGCGAGTTTCACCATCGAGCTGGCCACGTCCACCGGCGCGCCCTCGTCGTCGAGTTGCGCCGTCTGGAGCAGAAAGGTCCAGGCCATCTCCAGCTCGGTTGCCGCGTTCGCCAGCATGTGCTGGACCGCCTGCAATTCGGAGAGAGTCCGCTTGAATGCCGGCCGCACCTTGGCGTACTCCGCAGCGTACTGGAGCGCCCCCTGGGCGATCCCGAGTGCGACGGCCGCGGCATTGATTCGCTCCGAGTTCAGCGTCGCGAGCACCTGCCGGAATCCGCTCCCTTCGGCGCCGAGCAGGTTGGCCTCCGGCACCGCGACGTCATCGAAGTAGACCTGGCAGGTGTCGTAGCCGTTGATCGCGAACGTGTCGACCTCGCGAGCCGATATTCCCGGCGCGTCCGAAGGCACGAGCAGCATCGAAACGCCCTCGGTCTTCCCCTCGGCAGTGCGGGCGAGCACCACGTAGAAGTCGGACGTCGTTGCCCCGCTGATCCACATCTTCGCGCCCGTGATCCGGTACATGCCGTCGCGTTTGACGGCCCGGGTCTTCATCGCCCGCAGGATGTCCGTGCCGCCGCCGGCCTCGGTCAGGCAGAACGAGGCCTTCATCCGTCCCGCCGCTAACGGCTCCAGGTATTTCCTCTTCTGCTCCTCGTTCGCGTTGTCCTTCAGCAGCCGCGTGACCATGAACTGGACGACGCAGAAGACGGCCATCGAGGTCGCGAGATTGCCCAGGGCTCTTAGCGCAAGAATCTGCTCGATGTTGCTGCCGCCGCTGCCGCCGTGCCGCTCGTGGACGCCGAGTCCCCAGACCCCGAGCTGAGCGAGCGTCGCGTGGAGATCGTCGTCGAACTTCTTCGCTGCGTCGAGCGCCTGGACCTTCTCCAGCGGCGACGTTCGCCCGATTGCCTTGATCAGCGAATCCTCGAACAAGGTCTGCTCATCGGTCAGACGGAACATGGTCGGTTCACCCGATTTGACTTCGATGCCGGCAATGTTATATTAACTAACGTACGTTAGTCAATCTTGAAGGGTCAGGCGAGGGGAAGGCGATGGGCTACAACACGATCGAGTTCCAGGTCAGCGAGCAAGGCGTGGCGCGCCTGACGCTCAACCGCCCGCAGGTCAAGAACGCCATGAACGGCGACATGTACGACGAAGCAAGGGCGGTCGTGGCCGCGGTCGATGCCGATCCCGCGATCCGGGTCCTGGTGCTGACCGGCGCGGGCGACGCGTTCTGTTCCGGGGGCGACTTCCAATACCAGCAGAGCCAGCGTGTCCGCAAGCACGCCGACCGCATCGCCGAAGCGAGCAAGCTCGCCCTCTGGCTGCGCGAGCTCGACACGCTCTCCAAGCCGGTCGTGGGCCGCATCAACGGCCCGGCGTACGGGGGCGGGGTGGGCCTCGTCGCGATCTGCGATGTTGTCGTCTGCGCGTCGGATGTCCGGTTCTGTCTGTCGGAGGTGGGCTTGGGGTTGCTGCCCAGCATGATCTCTCCTTATGTCGTAAGAAAGATCGGCGTGTCCAATGCACGGTCCGTGTTCCTGAACGCCGCGCCGTTCAGCGCCGAAGAGGCGCGCTCGATGCGCCTCGTTCA
This sequence comes from Actinomycetes bacterium, assembly GCA_029782335.1. Taxonomy (GTDB): domain Bacteria; phylum Actinomycetota; class Acidimicrobiia; order Acidimicrobiales; family Microtrichaceae; genus JADLFH01. The sequence goes on from JAKOVA010000132.1 coordinate 7,866, forward strand.
CGAGGTCGTTCCGTCCACCGAACTCGACGCGGCGACTGCAAGGCAGGCGGCCCGCTTTCTGCGCTGCGCGCCGTCGGCCGTCGCCGCGACGAAGCGGCTCGTGGACTTTGTCGACCGTCATGGCCACGAAGAGAACTTCCAATACACAGTCGACCGAGTCGCCGAAATGTGGTCCTCTGACGAGGCCGAGGAGGGCATTCGCAGCTTCCTCGAGAAGCGCAAGCCGGCCTGGTTCGTCGCCGAGGGCTGAGCGCCCGGCGGAGCATTGACATTTGCGGCGATCCGTATAACATACGAACGCTTGTTAGTTTGAGCTGCTGGCCATCCGGCGGCCGCAACATCCGGAACCCGACATGGCTGCATCCACGCCCCATCTGAAGAACGAGGAGTTGCTCTCCGGACTCGCTTCACGCTACGTCGAAGTCGAAAGCCTGCCCTGGAAGCCGACGCCGACCCCGGGCGTCGACATGAAGGTCCTGCTACAGGACAAGGAGACAGGCCTCCTGACCGCCCTGTTCCGGTGGCAGCCTGGAACCGAGTTGCCGCTGCACGAACACGTCGAGATCGAGCAGACCTTCGTACTCGAGGGGAGCATCGTGGACGAGGAAGGCGAGGTGCGACAAGGCGATTACGTGTGGCGGCCGGCCGGCAACCGTCACATCGCGAGGTCGCCGAACGGAGCGCTGGTGCTCTCGTTCTTCCTCAAGCCGAACAGGTTCCTGACCGGGAACCTGGCGGGCGTGGCGCTCGAGTAGCGCCGGATGTTCGGAGAGACGTCGATGGCCGACCTGCCTGCTTCCGTCACGCTGCACGAAGAGGGCCCCCGCGAGGGGTTCCAGATCGAGTCGAGCGACATCCCCACGGCTCGCAAGGTGGCCTTCATTGAGGCGCTTGCGCAGACCGGCGTTCGGCAGATCGACTGTGTTTCGTTCGTCAATCCGCAACGTGTTCCCGGGATGGCCGACGCCGCCGAAGTCGCCGCGCAAATCCGCAAACACGATGGGGTTCGTTACACGGGGTTGTGGCTCAACACCAAGGGCTTGATGCGCGCGCTCGAGACGCCGCTGGACATCGTGGGGGCCATCCGCCTGACCGCCTCCGAGACCTTCTGCGTCAAGAACACCGGCATGGACATCGCGCAGACGGTCGAAGAGCAGCGTCGCTGGCTCGACGTCTACCGGGAGAAGGGCATTCCGGTGGAGTGGGGCTACGTGATGACTGCCTTCGGATGCAACTTCGAAGGCTACATCGATCCGCGCAAGGTCGTGTCCATGGTCGGGCAGGTTCTCGAGCTGGCGGCCGAGTCGGCGGTGTCCCTTCGAGGCGTGTATCTCGCCGACACCGTGGGATGGGGAACGCCGCTGTCGGTCGAACGGGCCATCGGCGCGGTCCGCGACCGCTGGCCGGACCTTGCGATTGGCCTGCACCTGCACGACACGCGAGGCACCGGGCTGGCGAACGCGTACGCTGCGCTGCGCCTGGGCGTGCGGCAGTTCGATACCACCTGCGCGGGCCTCGGCGGGTGCCCGTTCGCCGGGCACAAGGGCGCCGCTGGAAACATCTGCACCGAAGACATGGTGTTCATGTGCGACGAAATGGGCGTCGCCACCGGGATCGACCTCGAGAAGCTGATCGAGTGCGCGCACATGGCCGAGGAGATCGTCGGCCATCCGCTCCCGGGCAAGGTGATGCGGGGCGGCAGCCTCGCCCGTTACAGGCAACTGTCGGCCACGCGATGAGCAGTCACGAGCGGCTGCTTTCGCCGATCACGCTCGGAGCGTGGCGGCTGCGAAACCGGATCGCCATGGCTCCGATGACGCGCTCGCGCGCCGGTGCAGGCGGTGTTCCGACGACGTTGAACGCGCGCTACTACGCGCAACGGGCGGGGGCCGGGCTGATCGTAGCCGAAGCGGCCCAGATCAGCCCCGAGGCCCAGGGCTACCCGCGAACGCCGGGTATCTACGCCCCGGAGCAGATTCGCGGATGGCGAGCGGTGACCGATGCGGTCCACGAGCGCGGCGGCACAATCCTGCTGCAACTCTGGCACGTCGGTCGCTGCACTCACCCCGAAAACCGGCAGCCAGGCACCCGCGGAGTTGCGCCGTCGGCCATCGCCGCGCCGGGAAGGATCTTCACGCCGGGCGGGCTGCAGCCGATGCCGGTGCCGGTTGCGCTGGATCGTGCCGGCATCGACGACATCGTGGCCGGCTACGCGCAGGCTGCTGCGAACGCCATCACGGCCGGCTTCGACGGGGTCGAGCTGCACGCAGCGAACGGCTACCTCGTCGACCAGTTCCTGCACTCGAGCTCGAACCTGCGCACCGACGAGTACGGCGGATCGATCGCGAACCGTTGCCGGCTTCTTCGAGAGGTCACCGTCAGTCTGGCCGACCGGATCGGTGCCGACCGGGTCGGCGTCCGCTTGTCGCCGTTTGGTGTGTTCAACGGTGCGGTCGACGACGATCCCGCGAGCCTGTTCGCGGCGGCGATCGAGGGCCTGAACTCGCTGGGCATCGCCTACCTGCACGTGATCAACGTCGAGGTGAGCGGCGATCGGGCCGCGACGGGCGCATCGGTCGACGCGGTAGCGTTCTCTCGCAGACACTGGAAGGGCTCGCTGATCGCCGCCGGCGGCTATACGCCGGACAGCGCAGAGGCCGCTCTGATGTCCGGGAAGGCCGACCTCGTTGCGTTCGGCCGTCCGTTCATCGCAAACCCCGACCTCGTGGAGCGGATCCGCTCGGGCAGGGCATGGGCCGAGCCGCAGCGTGCCACGTTCTATACCGAAGGCGAAGCGGGCTATACCGACTATCCGGTCGCCGACCCGCTTGTCGAAATCTAGTTTGCGTTCACAAACCCATGGCCCGTCACGAAGGGCCGCGCAGAGGAGGCATCGATGTTTCACCTGGCAGTCACCACCCGGCCCTACCGCGCAGCCGCGAAGCTGGCGAAGCTGTGCGCGCCCATCGCGATGATGCTGGCGGCTACCGCATCGCACGGACAGGAGACGATCAAGATCGGCGGAATCTTCGCCCTCTCGGGACCGGCGAGCTTCCTCGGCGTACCCGAGGAGCGCGGCTTCCGGATGAAGATTGACGAGATCAACAAGGCCGGCGGGCTCAACGGCAAGAAGATCGAGGGCATCGTCTACGATACGGAGGGCAATACGACGAAGGCGGCGCAGCAATTCCGCAGGCTCGCGGAGTCCGACAACGTCGTCGCCATCATCGGCCCGTCGAGCTCCGGAGAGAGCCTGACCGTCGGCCCGATCGCGAACGAGCTGAAGGTGGTGTCCGTCACGCACGCCGGGACCGAGAAGATGACCGTTCCGGTGACGCCTTGGGTCTTCAACACGCCGCCGACGGACCGGGTCGTCGCGGCGCACCTGCTGGGCATCTTCAAGAAGCGCGGCATCACGAAGATCGGCCTGATGAGCGCGGCCGACGGGTTCGGACAATCCGGCGCGAACGTGGTCAAGGAGCTGGCTCCGCAATACGGCGTGCAGGTTTCTCGCCACGAGGAGTTCAACCGGCAGGACGCGGACATCACGGCGCAAGTGCTGCGCGTGAAGGATTCCGACGCCCAGGCGATGCTCGTCTGGAGCGCGTTCCCGGCGCCGACGATCATCCTGAAGAATGCGGCCGCGGTCGGCTTCAAGAAGCCGATCTACAACAGTTTCGCCGCGGCCAGCAAGGACCTGATCGTGCAGGGTGGCGCGAATGCAGAAGGTACCTACGTCTCGTCGATGCGTCTGCTCGCGCCGGAGACGCTTGCCGCCGACGATCCGATGCGTCCGATCGTCACCAAGATCTATGAAGACTACAAGGCACGCTACAAGGAGGCGCCCGCCACCTTCACGGCGCACAGCTATGACGCCCTGCTGATCATCGAGGCGGCCGCCAAGAAGATCTCGGGCCCGATCACCCGCCAATCGCTGCGCGACGCGATGGAGACGGTGACCGTGGTCGGCGGCAACGGCATCTACCGGCTTTCGCCGAAGTCGCACGGCCCGGATCCCGAGTCCCGCTCGATGGTCCTGCTGGTGGTCAAAGGCGGCGAATGGAAGGTCGACGAGTGAGCTCGTCTGACGTCCCGGGGCGCTGAAGATATGCTGGGCCAGATCGTCGTCTCGGGGATCACGATCGGCGCGATCTACGCGCTGATCGCGATCGGCTTCACTATCGTCTTCGCGACGAACCGCGTCGTGAACTTCGCTCATGGCGAATTCGTGATGGCGGGCGGAATGCTGTACGCCTACTTCACCGGCGTACATCACGTTCCGATCGCTCCGGCGTTTCTTCTTGCCGCCGTGCTCAGTGGCGTCATCGCCTGGGTCGTCTACCAGGTAGGCCTCTCGGACGTGGATCGGGACAACCACATCGCGCAGGTGATGATCACGCTCGGCGCAGGAATCGCGCTGAAGGGGGCCGCCCAGGTCTGGCTCGGAAAGGACACGCTGTTCCCGCCGGCATTTTCCGGCCCTGCATCGGTGGCGATCGGCCCGCTCACGGTGTCGTCGCAGGCGCTCTGGATCGCCGGCGGCCTGCTGGTCTTCCTGCTGGCGCTGCAGGTGCTCCTGAAGTACACGAAGCTGGGTGCGAGCATGCGCGCCGTGTCGCTCAATCACTACGCGGCGACGCTGATGGGCATCTCTCCGGGGCGGGCTGCCGCCATGGCGTTCGTGATGGCAGGGGTGATCGGCGGAGCCGCCGGCGGCCTGCTTGCGCCTCTTGCCTCGACGCACTACGACAACGGCATCTTCCTGGCCATCAAGGGATTCGCCGCCGCCATCGTCGGCGGAATCGGCAGTCCCCTCGGTGCGGTCGTCGGAGGTTTGGTCCTGGGTCTCACCGAGTCGCTCGCGGCGGGTTACGTCAGTTCGGTCTACAAGGACGTCGTGTCGTTGGCCCTTCTGCTGTTCGTTCTGATCCTGCGTCCCCAAGGGCTCCTGGGGCGCGCCCTGCCACAGAAACTGTAGGCCAACATGTCATCGGCCATCGATCGCAGGCTCACACTTCTGCTCCTCGCCCTGTTGCCGGTTCTGGCCTGGAGCACGGACAACAACTTCCACAAGTCGATCCTGGTGTTCGGGGTCGTCAACGCAATCTCGGCGGTGGGGCTTTGCCTGATGCTGGGGCTGGCAGGCCAGATCTCGCTCGGCCAAGCGGCCTTCTTCGGGATCGGCGCATACGTCACCGGCAACCTCGTGACGAAGCTAGGCGTCGAGCCGGTGCTGGCGATCGTCGCTGCCGCCCTTGGCGCGATGGTTCTCGGCTGGGCGATCAGCCGACCGTTGTCCAGGCTGCACGATCACTACCTCGCGATGGCGACGCTCGCCTTCGGCACCGTGATGTACATCGGCTTCGCGAACGCGCGCGACTGGACAGGGGGGCTCGATCCTGGCATGTCGGTACCGAAGTTCACGGTATTCGGGCACGATACCTCGTCGATGAATGCTCTCTTCGTCGTCTCCTGGATCGCGCTGGCGCTGGCGGTGTTCGTGGCAAACAACATATTCGGGCATCGAATCGGCCGAACGCTCAGGGCCCTGAAGATGTCGTCCCCCGCCGCGGCCAGCGTGGGGATCGACGTGGTCCAGGCGAAGGCCTTCGTGTTCGCCATCGGGGCACTTCTCACCGGGCTGGCCGGTGGCCTGTACGCGTTCGTGGCGCGCTCGTTCAACGCAGGGGTCTTCGGAGTCGGCTACTCGATCGAGCTGCTGATGATGGTGGTCATCGGCTCGCTGAGCCGCGTTTCGGGGGCGATCACCGGCGCGTTCATCATCACGGTCTTGCCGATCCTGTTCGACCGCTTCGAGGACTACCGGACGCTGGTCTTCGGGGTGACCATGGTGCTTATCATGAAGTTCATGCCAACCGGATTGGTCGACGGCCTCTTCTCCCTGGGTGCGCGTCTTCTGCCGTCCGGCCGCCGAGAGTAACGCGATGCTGGCCACACGCGACGTAAGCAAGGCCTTTGGCGGCCTGAAGGCGCTGTCGACCGTGTCGGTGCAGATTGCGCCGGGCGCGATCACGGCGATCATCGGCCCCAATGGGGCCGGCAAGACGACCCTGATGAACGCAATCTCCGGATTCGTCGCGCCCGATGTCGGCGACATCACCGTCAATGGCGCATCGATTGCCGGACGACGGCCGCACGAGGTCTGCCGAAAGGGGGTCGCACGCACGTTCCAGAATCTCCAGATGTTCTCCGAGATGACCGTTCTCGAGGCCGTGGCGACCGGCAGGCACCTGCACCGGCGTGTGCCGATCTACGCCGAGTTGCTCATGCTGCCAGCCGCATGGCGCGCCGAGCGAGCCGCACTGGCCGACGCTCGCGAGCTGCTCGCGCTGATCGAGGTCGGCGAGTCGTACTGGGAGCGCCGCGCCGGCGATCTTCCGTATGGCTATCAACGTCGCGTCGAGATCGCCCGCGCGCTCGCGACCGAACCCGCGTACCTGCTCCTCGACGAACCTGCTGCGGGCCTGAACGACGAGGAGACTGCGGCCCTGGGCAGGACCCTTGGTCAACTGGCGGCGCGCGGTCTCGGCATCGCGCTCATCGAGCACGATATCGAACTGGTGATGAGCGTGTCCCAACAGGTGTTCGTCATGGACACGGGGGCGGTGATCTCTTCGGGAACGCCTGACGAGGTCCGCGCCGATCCGGCGGTGGTGCGCGCCTACCTCGGGGATGCGCATGCAGCCTGAGCCGCTCCTGTCGCTGTCCGGCGTGGCAGCCTACTACGGCAACCTCTGCGCGGTTCGCGACATCTCCGTCGACGTACGGCCTGGCGAGACGATCGCGATCATCGGGCCCAATGGCGCCGGAAAGACCAGCCTGCTGCGCGCCATCTCGGGCGTGATGGACCGGGTGCGCGGCACGATCCGCTTCCAGGGCGCCGAAATCACCCGCCGCAGCCCGCAACAGCGCGTCGGTCTCGGTCTGGTACACGTTCCAGAGGGGCGTCACATCTTTACGGCGATGACGGTCGAGGAGAACATCCGGATCGGCGGGTTCTTGCGGCGCGACGCCGACCGACAGGCTTCGTTCGACGAGGCGTTGTCGATGTTTCCGAGATTGACCGAACGCCGCCACCAACTCGCCGGAACCCTCTCGGGCGGCGAGCAGCAGATGCTGGCGATGGCGCGCGCACTGATGGCGCGCCCGAAGGTCCTGATGCTCGACGAACCGTCGATGGGTCTGGCGCCGATGATCGTCAATGAAATCTATCGTCAGGTTCGCCTGCTCCGGCAGCGCGGCGTGACGATCCTGCTGGTCGAGCAGAACGCCAGGCTGGCCCTGGAGAATTCCGACCGCGCATTGGTACTAGCGACCGGAACGCTGCGCCACGAGGGGCCCAGCTCGGGGGTCGCCCAGGACCGTTCGCTCGGCTCGTTGCTGTTCGGAACCTGATTCGAAAGGAAGAAGCGTTGGACATCTACCAGAAGCTCGAAGACAAGCGCGAGTGGGCGAAGCAGGGCGGGCGCCTGTCCGAGAAGTCCGCAAAACTGCTGGAAGGGAAGGTCTTCGTTCGCGACCGGCTGCGGCTGCTGCTCGACGACGAACCGAGCTTCGAGGACGGCCTTCTGGCGGGTGTCGAGAAGGGCGTGCCGGCCGACGCGGTGGTCACGGTGATCGGATCGATCGGTGGTCGCAAGGTGGCCGTGATCGCCAACGACATCACTTCCAAGGCCGGCACCTGGGGGTACCAGACCTTCATCAAGATCACCCGCTTCCAGCAGCTGGCGTTCGACCTGAAGATTCCACTGATCTACCTGGTCGATTCGGCCGGAGCCCGCATCGATGAACAGAAGCTGTGCTACCTCGGCCGACGCGCGTGGGGCAACATCTTTCACAACCAAGTCAAGTTCTCCGGCGCGATTCCGCAGGTGTGCGTGCTGTTCGGTCCGTCGCCGGCGGGCGCCGCCTATGTGCCAGCGCTTTGCGACGTCGTGATCATGGTCGACAAGAAGGCGACGGCCTACCTGGGGTCGCCGCGGATGGTCAAGATGGCAATCGGCGAGGACGTGACCGAGGAGGAACTCGGTGGCGCGCGCATGCACTGCGCCCTGAGCGGCCTGGGCGACGTGTTGGTGCAGAACGACGAGCAAGCCATCGACGTCGCCAAGCGATATTTGTCGTACTTTCCGTCATCGTATGCGCAGAGGCCCGACGTCGCGCCCACCGCGCCGAAGGCCTCGCCGGTCAACCTCGGCGACGTCATTCCACGCAACCAGAACGTACCTTTCGACGTGAAGATCCTGATCGACGCGCTTGCCGACGACGGCAGCGTGCTCGAGATCAAGCCGCTGTTCGCCAAGGAGATGGTGACCGCGCTGGTGCGAATGGGCGGCAGACCGGTGGGCATCGTCGCGAACAACTCGAAAGTCAAGGGCGGCGTGCTGTTCAACGACTCGTCCGACAAGGCGGCGCGCTTCATCTGGCTGTGCAACGCCTTCAACGTCCCACTGCTGTTCCTGCAGGACATCAGCGGCTACATGATCGGCAGCTCGGTCGAAAAGGCTGGCATCATCCGGCACGGCGCAAAGCTGCTGTCTGCGGTCTGCGAGGCTACCGTGCCGCGCATTTCAGTGATGGTCAGAAAGGCCTACGGCGGCGGCTACCTGGCGATGTCCGGCGCGCCGACACAGCCCGACGCGATGCTCGCGCTGCCGACTGCCATGCCGGCGCTGGTCGGGCCCGAGGCCGCCGTCAACGCGATGTACTTCAACCAGATCGCAGAACTGCCGGAGTCCGAGCGCGCCGCCTTCATCGCGAGGAAGCGCGAGGAGTACGGTGCCGACATCGACGTCTACACGGCGGCTGCCGACAGCATGGCCGTCGAAGCGGTGGTGCATCCGAACGAACTGCGCGATGAGCTGATCCGTCGCTACGACGCGTATTCACTGAAGCGGGCCGAGGCGTTCGAGAAGCGCAACCCGGTCCATCCCGTCTGACCTGGAGCAACGGCATGAAGCACATCGACAGCCCGATGGCGGGCACCGTCTGGAAGATCGTCAAGGCGCCCGGCGACTCCGTCGATTTCGGCGACACAGTCGCGATCCTCGAATCGATGAAGATGGAGATTCCGGTCGAGTCCAGCCATTCGGGGACGATCGCCGAGATTCTGGTGAAGGAGGGCGACGTCGTGGACGAGGGGACCGTCATTGCCAGGCTCGCCTGAGGACGGCCGTGCCGCGTGATGCCGATCATCGAGTACTGACATGACCACTTCGGTTGCCGAACATGTCGCGCGCAACGCGCGAAAGTTTCCTTCACGCACCGCCCTGATCGACGACAAGGGCACCCTCACGTACTCGCGGCTGGACGACGCTGCGAATCGGCTTGCAGCCCACCTCGGCAAGTCCGGCATCGGCCATGGCGACAAGGTCGCGCTACTGGCGATGTCCTCCGCGAACTGGGTCGTCGCCTACGTCGCCATCCTCAAGCTGAGAGCGGTATGCGTACCCTTGAACTACCGACTGACCCCGGACGACATCCGCGCGAATGTCGAGGACGCGCAGTGCCGCCTGATGATGACGACCTCGGATTACCTGCATTCGCACGTCCATGGACGGATCGACTTGCCGACGGTCCTGATCGATGACTCGCCCGGCGAGAGCGGGCTGACCCGGATTCTCCAGGAACCCGCAACCGGCTTCCACGCGCCGCAGGCCAGCGACGACGATGTGCAACTCATCATGTTCACAGGCGGAACGACCGGCCGATCCAAAGGGGTCGTGCTCAGGAATCGGCAGGTGTTCTGGAACACGATCCACGAAGCGCTCGATACCGGGATGAACGAGTTCGACAACACCATCCTGGCGACGCCGTTGCACCACGCGGCGGCGTTGAACTGTTGGCTGTTGCCCCATCTCTACCTCGGCGCGCGCGCGACGATCATGACGGAGTACAGCGCGGAGCGCATGCTCGACCTGATCGCGGCACACAAGGTGACCAATGGCTTCGCGCCACCGTCGGTTGCACGTGAGTTGTGCATTGCGGCCGAACGCCACGCGCCGGAGAGACTCGCAAGCTTCCGGCGCTGGTATGTGGGCGGCGGTATCCTCTCGGCGAAGGATCGCGACCGCATGCACGCGCTCGTTCCCGGCTCGAAGATCTTCTACCAGTACGGACTCACCGAGGCCGGCGTCATCGTGACTGTGCTGAAGGAGGAAGACTACGAGACGGCGCCCGATTCGATCGGCCGGCCGTTCCTGAATTTCGAGGTAAAGGTCGCCCGAGAAGACTTGTCCGATGCCAGCATCGGCGAGTCGGGAGAGATCCTGGTCCGCGGCCCTTCGGTGATGGACGGCTACTACAACCGGCCCGACGCGACCGCCGCGGTCTTTCACGACGGCTGGCTGCGCACCGGCGATATGGGGGCGATGGACGAGAAGGGCTACGTCTACTTCCACGACCGGCTGAAGGACATGGTCAAGTCTGGCGGGCTGAACGTCTATTCGCAGGAAGTCGAGCGCGCGCTGCAGAAGCATCCGGCCGTGCGCGAGGTCGGAGTGATCGGACTGCCGAGCGAGCGCTGGGGCGA
>JAKOVA010000064.1 GCA_029782335.1 Actinomycetes bacterium
CGCTGATCATCGAGGAGGCCGAGCGCCAGCGGTTCGCGGCGCGAACGCGCTTCCTCGCGCTGGCGTGGCTGTCGCTGTCGCATGCGCTGATCGAGGACACCGCGCTGATCGTCGCGCTTGGCGCGAACGTCTGGATCGTGCTGGTGGGGCGCGTCGCGGTCACGCTCGCGGTCATCGCCGTGCTGGCCCGCCTGCTCGATCGCGATGATCGACGCGATGCGGCGCTCGGACCGAACGCCGGCTGAAGCGCGCGAGGCGACGCCCGCTCAGCCCTTCGGCGCCTCGCCGCCGATGTGCGCAACCAGCGCGCTGGTGTCCATTGCGCCGAAACCGGCGCGGCGCGCGGCCTGGAACTGGCTGCGCACCAGCGACGCCATCGGGGCCGGCCGGTCGACCTGCTGGGCCAGCGCCAGGAAGTAGCGCAGGTCCTTCTCCATCAGCGCCAGCTGGAACTGCGCGGAGAAGTCGCGCCCGAGCATCTTCGGCAGCTTGGTGCGCAGCAGCCTCGACGCGACCGGCCCTTCGGCGAGGATCGCCTGCGTCGCCTCCGGATCGACGCCGGCCGCCTGCGCGATCGACACCGCCTCGGCCATCGCCGCCGTCATCGTGCCCGACAGCATGTTGTTCACCAGCTTGATCGTCGCGCCCGCGCCGCTCGCACCGACGTGCACCGTCATGCGTCCCATCGCGTCGAACAGCGAACGCGCCGGCTCGACCGCGGCCGCGTCGCCGCCCACCATGAACACCAGCTCGCGATTGCGCGCCTGCGGCACGCTGCCCGACACCGGCGCGTCGAGGTAGACGAGCCCGCGCGCGGCGGCAGCCTGCGCGACCTCGCGGGCCATCGCCGGCGTGTTGGTGCTGCAGTCGACGATCACCGTGCCGCGCGCGGCACTGGCGACGACGCCGCGCTCGGCGAGCATCACCGCGCGCGTCGCTTCGTCGTCGGCGACGATCGAGACGACGAATCGCGCGCCCTGCACCGCCTCGGCGATCGACGCGCAAACGGTCGCACCGCGCTCGGCGAACGGGCGCGCGCGATCGGCGGTGCGGTTCCAGGCGCGCAGCGCGAAGCCTGCGGCCTGCAGGTTGGACGCCATCGGCGCGCCCATCGCGCCCAGGCCGATGAAGGCGACGGTGTCGGGCATCGGAATCTCCGCTCGTGATCGGGAACGCCGATTCTAAGCGTGGAGCAGCGCGCCCGCGCACCGGGCGCGCCGCTCGCAGGATCACTAAGTCGTCGTCACGGCATCAGTTGCGCGCGCACTTCCCCGCCCGGGTGCTGGGCGCTGTGCACGTTCACGTAGAGCTTGCCGGCCTTGAAGGCCTCGTACTGGGCTTCGTCGAGCTTCCTTCCTGCGGGGACGGACCACTTGCCTTCGCCGTCCTGTACGAGCGGAATCGCGACCGGCCCGTTGGCGCCCGCCGCGCCCACGTGGATGTGCGCCATCGTGCCCTTCATGCCGGTCGTGGTCACGGCGCCGCTGATCGAACGGTCGGCGCCCACGGTGATCGCGCCGGTGCCGGCGGCGGACGTCGTGACCGGCGGCACTTCGGCGGCGCCGCCGAGCTTCAGGTTCATCTGCTGTGCGAGCGCGCCGGTCGAGACCGCGAGCGCCGCGGCCGCGACGATGATCGGGAATCCGGATCTGCGGAGTATCGCGAGTGTTCTCATGGCGAATCCCTCAACTGATCGAGGTTGATCGGACGACCGCCGGCGCAGGCGACGCCGCGCGAGCGGCCGGTACGATTCTGCGCCCGTTCCGGGGATGAGGTCGGCGGGCCGGGCACCCTCGGCGACCCGGCGGGCACGGCAACCGGAAAGACTCACGTCGCGCGCGGCTTCGCCTTGCCAATGCCGTCGCCCGCATTCGGGAGGGCGTGCCCGACGCACGGATGGCCGACGAAAAACGAAACACCCGCACAAGGCGGGTGTCCGTCTGCTTGCGGCGCCCGGCCCGGGGCGCGCTCGGCCGCCGCTACTTGCGCTGCCTGAACTTCCTCAACGCCGCGATCTGCGCAATGGCCGCCGCCAGCTCGGCCTGCGCCTTCGCGTAGTCGATCGCCCCGGTGCGATTGACGAGCGCCTCCTCGGCCGCGCGCTTGGCCTCTTCCGCCTTCGCCTCGTCGAGGTCGTGGCCGCGGATCGCCGTGTCGGCCAGCACGGTCACGCGGTTCGGCTGCACCTCGAGGATGCCGCCGGCCACGAACACGAACTCTTCCTCGGCCTGGCCGGCAACCTTGATGCGCACCGCGCCCGGCTTGATGCGGGTGATCAACGGCGTGTGCTGGGGGTAGATGCCCAGCTCGCCCGCTTCGCCGGGCAGCGCGACGAACTCGGCCTGCCCTTCGAAGATCGAGCGCTCCGCACTCACCACGTCGACGTGAATCGTGTGCATGATGGCCGCCTTACTGGAGCGTCTTCGCCTTCTCGAACGCTTCCTCGATCGTGCCGACCATGTAGAACGCCTGCTCGGGCAGGTGGTCGCATTCGCCGTTGACGATCATCTGGAAGCCGCGGATCGTGTCCTTCAGCGCGACGATCTTGCCGGGCGAGCCATTGCGTGTAGTCGAAGCCGTGGTTCTCGGCGCGCATGGAAGAGGGCGCAAGAACGCGGACGTTGCGGGCGCGCCCCTGCGTGGAGAAAATGTCGTCGACCCTGAACGCCGCGGTATGCCCGGGCTGGCTCTGGTATGAGCCAATGAGGTCGGCGGCTCCAGTCCAGTATTCCGGATCGGTGCGACTCGTTTGCCGACGGAGCCGGAGCGTCGAGCCTTCTCGCGGCTTGCGCCGGGCATGCCAGAGAACCGGCGCCCGGCGCGCCCCGGCCAGCCGGGGAGGGGGCCGTGGAAAGTGTGACGTCAGCCCCGGTAGATCCTATTCGGCCCAAGCCAGCGTCCAGCGCGTGGGCAAGGCGCCGCTTCAGCCGAGCCTGCTACGAACGTGCACGCAGCGCTCGCCGGCTGTCCACCGCAGGTTACAGCGCCCTAGCCACACCACCGTGACATTGCCGTTGCGTGATCGATCACTCGGGCTTCAAGCCCGCAGCCTCGACCATCTCGGCGGTCTGCTTCACCTCTTGACGCAGGGCCGCCGCATACGCCTCCGGCGTGCTGACCGGGAGTCCGTAGCCGCGGCTCGTCAAATCCTTGTGGAAATCCGGGCGGCTCGCGATCGTAGCGACGTCACGCTGGATGCGATCCAGCAGTTCCTTGGGCGTGTTCGGCGGGGCGAACATACCGTGCCAGGTCGGAACCCTCAGGTATGGATAGCCCGCTTCGGCCGTGGTCGGGACGTCCGGCAACGACGGATCGCGAGCATCGGACATGTAGGCGATGACTTTGGTCTTTCCGGACTTGATTGCGGCTTCCCCGGTACCCCGCCCGGTCAGCGTCAGATGCGTCTCGCCGGCCATCACCGACAGGATCGCCGGACCGACACCCTTGTACGGAACATGGAGCAGCTGAGTCGACTCCCGCTTGTTGAGCAACTCGAACAGCAGCTGCGGCTGCGAGCCCATGCCGTAGGAAGCGTACGTGATCCGTCCCGGCTCCTTCTTCGCGAGATCGATCATATCCTTGAGGTTGTTCGCCGGCAGGCCGACATGAGCGAGGATGATCATGTCGATGTTCGTTAGCTGGGTGACCGGGACCAGATCCCGATCGGGATCGTATGGCAGGTTCTTGATGAGGAAGCGGTTACCGACGATGGTGCCGTTGGTCGTCACCATCAGCGTGTGGCCATCGGGGGCCGCTTTGGCAACCCGCTGCGAGCCGATGATCGAACTCGCGCCGGGCACGTTCTCGACGATTACCGGCTGGCCCCAGAGATCGGCGAGTTGGGCGGCGAACTTGCGCGCCACGATGTCGGTGCCGCCCCCCGCAGCCCAGGGTACTACAAGCGTAACGGTCCGCTGCGGAAACGGCTTCGCCTGCGCAAAGGCGCTGCCGCAACCGATCACGGCACAACTAACGAGGAACGCGATCAGCTTCTTCACGGTGTCTCCCTCCTCAGGTTCGGGTGTCGAGTATTCGCAGGACGCCGCGACGCGCGAACGCGGGATCTAACCGCCAGCCGCCCCATCGCCCCGACGCCCCGCCGACAGCAGCCGCAGCCGGCGGAGACGCATTTTGTACGGACAATTATGCGGCTCCGACAATATGCGCCCGGAAGCAGGCTGTCAACTCCCGCTTCGCTCGCTTGCGCGTGCAGGTATCGTCGCTTGGGCCACTATGGTGAGCGCCGCGCGGCCTGAGCACCCTCCCCGGCGGGCTCTGCCTGGGGTTCCTATTGACATTCCCCCCAAGCCGCAGATATTGTCCAGACAAATAAACTCCAGCGAGCAGCGTACGAACCATGTGCGCGCTTGTCCGCTTCGAGGCGACGATGCCATTCGACGACCTGCTACTCGAGAAGAAGAACGCGGTCGCCCGTATCACCCTCAACCGTCCCGGGAAGCTGAACGCGCTCGCCGACACCACAACCCGGCAGCTCTGCGAGGCCTGCGAAGACGCGATCGGAGATCCCGATGTCCGCGCTCTCATGATCACCGGCGCCGGAGAAGCGTTCTGCGCCGGCGGCGATTACAAGGACACCTTCGAGCGTTGGTCGGGCAAATCGGCCGAGGAATGGCGCAAGCGCATCCGCGGGGGCCCGAACGAACTGGTGCGAATTCTCGGCACGTCCGAGAAACCGGTCATCGCCTGCATAAACGGCGTTGCGGTCGGCGGCGGTGCCACGATCGCGCTCGCATGCGACATCCGGATTGCCTCCGAGCGCGCACGCTTCTCCTTTCCGTTTTCGAAGATCGGTGCCACGCCCGAGTTCGGCTGTAGCTACCTGCTCCCGCGCGTCGTCGGCCTTGGCAAGTCCGTCGAACTGCTATTCCTGGCTGACACGATCGACGCGCACGAAGCGTGGCGGATCGGCCTGGTGAACGTCGTAGTGCCGCACGAGGAACTCGAGCCGGCGACGCAAGGCGTCATCGACAGGTTGCTCGAAAAGCCGCCCGCGGCACTGGGCACGATCAAGTCGCTGTTGTACCGCTCGTTGTCGATGGACATGCAGTCTGCGCTGGAACTCGAGGCGCTCGCACTCAGCTCGGCATTCAAGACCGCCGAGCATCGCGAGGCCGTGCAACGGTTCCTGAACCGCAAGTCCCGGAGTCCCGGCGAGCGCTAAGCCTCCGCGCGCGGACCACCGCGCGCGAGGGCAACCACTGGTTTCATGACGTCCGAGGGGTAGGGTCGATGGAATTTGGCTTCACACAAGAACAGAACATGCTCCGCGAGTCGGTGCGCCGCTTCATGAGCAAGGAGTGCACGCGGGAGTACACCCGGGAATGCAGCGACAACGACCGATTTCCCATCGAGCTGTACGACAAAATGGTTGCGCAGGGCTGGATGGGCATACCGTTTCCGGAGCACTTGGGTGGCTCCGGGCTGGGGCCGGTGGAACTCGCGATCTTCCTCGAGGAGGCGGGCTACGGCTGGTACGGTGCCGGGACATCGTATTTCAGCACGGTCATCCTCGGCGGCTACAACATCATGTTGTATGGCAGCGATGAGCAGAAAGCGCACTTCATCCCCCGAGTCATCCGGGGCGAGTGCAAGTTCGCGTTCGCGCTGAGCGAACCGAACGTCGGATCGGACGCCGCTGCGGTGGAGCTCTTCGCGGCGCAGGACGGAGATCACTTCGTGCTGAACGGAACGAAGATGTTCATCACGAACGCGCACGTCGCCGACTACATCGTGACGGTCACCCGCACGCAGCGCCAGCCGGCCAGGAAACAGCAGGGCATCACGATCTTCCTCGTGGACGCGAAATCGCCAGGCCTCGAGATCAGGCCCCTGAAGCAGATGGGGCGGTCGGCGACGCATGCCAACGAGCTGAGCTTCAGGGACGTGAGGGTACCGGCCGCGAACATGATGGGGCGACTCCACGAGGGCTGGAACAACCTCACCAAGGGACTTGGTGTCGAGCGGCTCAGCGTCGCAATGATGTACGCGGGAACGTCGCAGGCCATCGTCGACTATGCGGTGCGCTATGCCAAGGAGCGAAGGCAATTCGGTCAGCCGATCTCGAAATTCCAGGCGATCCAGCACAAGCTCGCCGACATGCAAATGAAGGCGGACATCTCGCGCCTGCTCGGCTATCGGGTTGCATGGATGCTCGCCGAGGGCATTCCGTGCTTCAGGGAAATGTCGATCGCGAAGCTCCATGCCTCCGAATCGCTGTTTGCGATCGCAAACGACGGCGTCCAGGTGATGGGCGGCTACGGTGTCATGAAGGAGTACGAGATGGAGCAGTTCTTCCGCGATTCCCGAATCGGGATGATCGGAGCAGGCAGCTCCGAGATCCAAAGATCCATCATTGCCAAGCAGATGGGCCTCTAGAAGCGGCGTGCGGCGCGGAAACCACCAGAATTGCGACAAGGGCGGCGAGGACCACGAAATGACCACAAACACTCCAGCGGAAATCACTACGAACGCGGAGTACGCGCAGCTTTCTGCGGAGCTCGAGCGGATCCTGAAGCTGCGGGCGATTCCCTTCGGAATGAAGCTGTTCGAGTCCATCGCCGAAATGGAATCGATCCCCAGGATCAGGCGACCCAAGGCGATGCACACCCTAGACCAGATCGTCGCGCAGACTGCTCGGCTGGGATGGACCGTCGGCGTGACGGCGGACGACCTGGTCAACGACCAGTGCCGCTCGGTGGTCGGACTCGGCGGCCAGGACGAGAAGTGGTTCTCCGGCAAGGAGATGGAGGGCGTCTGGTACGCGACGCTCGAAGACGTGGGCAAGCACCAGGCCGCGATGGATATCGTCCCACGCGGCAAATACAACGCGCTCGTCGTCGCTCCGCTGTCGAAGTGGGGTTGCGCTGCCGGCTCCGAAGCATCCCCGCTCGCGAAACCGGACATCGCGCTCTTCTACGCCACGCCCGGCGCAATGATCTACTTCATCAACGGGCTACAGTGGGAAGGCTACAAGCGCTTCGACTGGAGCGTCGTGGGTGAATCGTCGTGCGCCGACTCGTGGGGACGCGCGCTGAAGACGCGCGAACCGAGTCTTTCGATCCCGTGTTTCGCGGAACGCCGCTACGGCGGCGTGCTCGACGACGAAATGCTGATGGCTCTGCCGGTCGACGGCATCGTCAAGGCCCTCGAGGGGATCGCCGCACTCTCAAGGAACGGCTTGCGTTACCCCTTCCCGCAGTACGGCATCCAGCAGGACGTACGCGCGGGAATGGCGGTCAGCTATCCGAAGACCTGATGGCCGCCGCCGCGATGAGCGGACCGCTGTCCGGCACGCGGGTCGCCGACTTCTCCCACCTGATGGCGGGCCCGTACTGCTCGCTCATCCTCGCCGACATGGGCGCCGAGGTGATCAAGATCGAGTCGCCCCAGGGCGACCCGACCCGTACGCTGCTGTCACCGGGCGAGGACGAGGAAAGTCCGTTCTTCCTGTCGATCAACAGGAACAAGAAGAGCGTCGTACTCGATCTGCACGCCGACGAAGGTCGCGCGGTTGCGCTCGACCTGATCGCGAGGGCCGATGTCGTTTTGGAGAGTTTCGCCGCCGGCGTCATGGACCGCTTCGGCTTGGGCTACGCGACGCTGTCCGCAGCGCACCCGACGCTGATCTATTGCGCGGTGTCGGCATACGGGCGCAGCGGACCGCTGGCCGAGCGCGCTGGTTACGACCCGATCATCCAGGGCGAGAGCGGGCTGATGTACCTGAACGGTCATGCCGACGGGGAACCGCACAAGACGGCGATCCCGATCATCGACCTGACGACCGGGATGTTTGCGGCGCACGCGGTACTAGCTGCGCTCTACGCGCGTTGCTCGAGCGGGCGCGGCCAGTTCATCGACGTGCCGCTGTTCGACAGTTCGGCCGCGCTGACCACCTACCATACGATGGCGTACCTGCGCGGCGGTGGGGATCCAGCCAGACTCGGCAACAGCAGCGCGGTGGCTGCGCCGGTGGGACTGTTCGAGGCGCAGGACGGCAGCTTCTTTCTGACCGTGGCGGGAGACCGCGTCTGGCAAAAGCTTGTATCGGTACTCGGGAATCCACCGGAGCTAGCCTGCGAGGACTTCGCGGGGAACTTTCTGCGGGTGCGCCATCAGGCGCGACTCGTCGAAATCCTGAAACGGATCTTTCGCGAAGAGCGACTCGACACCTGGATGGTGCGGCTGCGCGCCGCCGGCGTTCCCGCCGGTCCGGTGCGATCCATTGCACAGGCGGTCGCCTCTCCGGAAATGCAGGCCCGGGCCGTCATCGGCGAAGCACCGCATCGAAAATATGGAACCGTGCCCAACTTGCGATTGCCGATGACGATGACCGGGACGCCACTCGTTGCCCCGCGCGGCGCACCGCTCCTGGGCGAGCACACCGTGGCGGTACTCGCCGACGTCCTGCACTACGGGCCGGAGCGCGTCGCCGGACTCCTGCGCGGCGGCGTGGTGGCAGCGTGGCAGCCGGACGTCTGATCGTGGCGGGAGTCCGATGAGGCCGCTGTCCGGCATCCGTATCGTCGAGATTGCTGCAATGGGCCCGGTCCCGTGGTGCGGGATGGTCCTGGCTGGCATGGGCGCCGAGGTCATTCGCATTGACCGGGCAGAGGCCGGGACGTCCCGGGCACGACGAGCACCGAAGTTCGAGGTTACCGACCGCGGGCGTCGGTCGATCGCCGTTGACCTGAAGTCGCCGCACGGCGTCAAGGCAGTCCTGACGCTTGTCTCCCGCGCGGATGCGGTCATGGAGGGAATGCGCCCTGGCGTCGTCGAGCGGCTTGGCATCGGGCCACGCGAATGCCTCAGGGCGAACCCCGGCATCGTCTTCGGGCGGATGACCGGCTGGGGTCAGGACGGCCCGCTGGCGCTTCGTGCCGGACACGACATCAACTACATCGCCCTTAGCGGCGCACTGCACGCCATCGGCGCGAAGGGCGGCCCACCCTTGCCGCCCTTGAATCTCGTCGGCGACTACGGAGGTGGTGGCGCCTTCCTGGCTGCGGGCCTCCTCGCCGCACTGCTCAAGGCGAAAACGACGAAGCAGGGACAGGTCGTCGACGTCGCGATGATCGACGGCGTGGCCAATCTGATGGCGCTGCCGTTCGGTCGTTTCGCCGCGGGCGAGTGGCGTGACACCCGCGGCGAGAATCTCCTGGACGGCGGCATGCCTTGGTATGCGGTCTACGAGACGGCGGACGGCCGCTACGTGGCGGTCGGCGCGATTGAGGAACCCTTCTACCAGGCTTTCGTGCAGGGACTGGGCATCGATGCGTCGTCCTTGCCGGATCGGAGCGATCGCGAGCGCTGGCCTGCATTGCGCAGTTGTTTTGCGCAGGCGTTCCGAACGCGTTCGAGAGACGACTGGGAACGCGTCTTCGAGAGCAAGGACGCCTGCGTGACGCCGGTGCTTTCGCTGTCCGAAGTCCCGCACCATCCGCACCATCGCGCGAGAGGAACCTTCGTCGAGATCGACGGCGTCGTGCAGCCGGCAGCGGCGCCGCGATTCCCCGACACGGACGGCAGCGCTTCCGCGGCCCAGCCCCGAGACGGCTCCCTGCGCGCCGTCCTGGATCGCTGGGGCTGCTCGGCGGCCGAAATCGAAACGATCCTTGCCGGGCAACCGGGGGAGGATGGCGCGTGAATCGCTGCGACGGACCTGCGATCCACCGCGATGCGCTACGTGCGCGGAACCTTGGCAGGACAACGTGGCAATGCGAAGACTGATCGTCGGAATCTCGGGCGCCTCGGGCGTCATCTACGGCATTCGTGCCCTCGAAGCGCTGAGGGAAGTCTCGGACATCGAAACCCACCTGGTGCTGTCACCGTCGGCCAAGCGCACGATCATCGAGGAAACCGACCGGGATATCGGTGCCGTCGAAGCGCTGGCCGATGTGGTGCACCGCCACGGCGACATCGGCGCATCGCTGGCGAGTGGCTCGTATCTCACGGCCGGCATGATCGTCGCGCCATGCTCGATCAAGACGCTGTCCGAGATCGCGCACTCACACAACGAGAACCTCCTGACCCGGGCTGCCGACGTATGCCTGAAGGAACGGCGGCGGCTCGTGCTGCTGGTACGGGAGACGCCGCTGCATCCGGGTCACCTCGACCTGATGCTGCAGGCCAGTCGGTGCGGCGCCATCATCCTGCCACCGGTACCGGCCTTCTACAGCCGCCCGCGGACGATCGACGATATCGTCGACCACACGGTCGGCAAGGCGCTCGATCAGTTCGATATTCCGCACAACCTGCTGAAACGGTGGGCGGGAGCGGCCGCAAACGTCGCGCACGGCAAGCCGCAGGCACGAACCCGACCCGTGTCGCCGGACCGCCCCTGAATACGGCCGGCCGCGACGCGGCCGACAAGGAGCACTCGCATGACGAACGCTGCAGATCGCTATCCGCCGACGCAGCTGTCGGACGTCCCGCAGGATATCCGCGAAATGATCCTGGCCGTGCAGGACAAAACCGGCTTCGTTCCGACGGTCTTCCTGAAACTCGCGCGCAGACCCGACGAGTTCCGGGCCTTCTTCACCTACCACGACGCTCTAATGCTGCGGCCGGGGAGCCTGACGAAGGGGGAGAAGGAGATGATCGTGGTCGCGACCAGCGCAGCAAACCGGTGCCTGTACTGCGTCGTCGCCCACGGGGCAGTCCTGCGGATCTACGAGAAGAATCCGCTGATCGCCGATCAGCTCGCGACCAATTGGCGAAAGGCGGGACTGACGCCGCGCCAGCGCGCCATGATCTCGTTCGCGATGAAGGTATCGCTGCACTCGGACGAACTCGAAGAGGAAGACTTCGATGCTCTGTACCGGCACGGCTTCAGCGACGAGGACGCTTGGGACATCGGGTCGATCGCAGCGTTCTTCGGCCTCTCGAACCGGCTGGCGAACCTGATAGGCACGATCCCGAATCCGGAGTTCCACCTGATGGGCCGCGTGCCCCGAGATCGGGCACGTCGCTGAGAGGCAGTGGACACGCGATGGCGCCGCCCGGAAGAGCCGTGCACCCAACGAGATCGACAAGGGCGCAAGCAACGCGGAAAGGCGAGAAAGTCGTACGAATCGGCGGCGCCTCGGGATTCTGGGGCGACAGCATGGTCGCAGCACCCCAGTTGCTCGCCACGGGCGGCCTTGACTACCTGATTTTCGACTATCTGGCCGAGACGACGATGGCCATCCTGGCGATGGCGCGCGGAAGGGATCCCGAACGCGGGTACGCCACCGATTTCGTCGAAATCACGATCAAGGCGGTGATGCGTGACGCGCTTGCCAAGAAGGCGAAGATCGTCGCGAACGCGGGCGGGATCAACCCCCAGGCCTGCGTACGGGCGATTCGAGCAGTCGCCGACGCGCAGGGGCTGTCCCCCCGAATCGCCATCGTCGAAGGCGACGATGTCGGCGCGCGCATGCCCGAGTTTCGCGATGCCGGACACCGGGACATGTTCTCAGGAACGGTACTGCCGGACAGGCCGCTGAGCGCCAACGCGTATCTGGGCGCCCTGCCAATCGCTCGCGCGCTCGATGCCGGGGCAGACGTCGTCGTGACGGGCCGCTGCGTCGACAGCGCGCTGGTGCTGGGCCCGCTGATGCACGAATTCGGGTGGCGGGCCGACGACTACGACCGCTTGGCCGCCGGCAGCCTCGCTGGACACATCGCGGAATGCGGGTGCCAGGCGACGGGCGGCCTTCACACCGACTGGGAGGACGTACCCGACTGGCCCGGAATCGGCTATCCGATTCTCGAATGCTACCCGGACGGCCGCTTCGTAGTGACGAAGCCGCCTGGAACCGGAGGGCTGATCGCACGTGCCGCAGTCGCCGAGCAACTGCTTTACGAGATCGGCGATCCGGGCGCGTATCTGCTGCCCGACGTCGTCTGCGACTTTCGCGAGGTCCGGGTCACGCAGCTGGACGAGGACCGCGTCGAAGTCGCCGGAGCACGGGGACGTGCGCCCACCGACACCTACAAGGTTTCGGCAACGGTCATGGACGGGTATCGGTGTGCGGGATCAATGGTGATCATAGGCATCGATGCAGCAGGGAAGGCGCGCCGCACTGGCGAAGCCATCCTGGCCAGGGTTCGACGGATCTTGTCGGCCAGATCCTTGCCAGACTTCACGGCGACCCGGATCGAGGCGATCGGCGCGGAGACGATCTACGGCAGCCATGCGCGCACGCCCGGAACCCGCGAAGTGGTGATGCGCGTCGTCGCGGACCACCCGGTGAAGGAAGCGCTCGAGATATTTGCCCGCGAGATCACCCCGTCCGGGACCTCTTGGGCGCCCGGCACCACGATGCCCGGCGGCGGCAGGCCCCATCCGTCGCCGGTGATTCGGTCATTCGCGTTCCTGGTCGATAAGCGCGAGGTGCCGGTGAACGTCGAGATCGACGGGAAGTGGGTCGAGGTGGGAATCCCTCCTGGTAGTGGGCACGCCGGCGAGGCGAAGGCGCCTCCGGTCCCGATCGAATGGGACGAGCCGGACGAAGCGATGGTCGAAGTGCCGCTGATTCGTCTGGCGTGGGCACGCAGCGGCGACAAGGGAAACATCGCCAACATCGGCGTCCTCGCACGACGCGAGGAATGGCTGCCACTGATCTGGGCGCGCGTGACGCCGCAGACTGTGGCGGAATACTTTTCGCACCTCGTTCGCGGACCGGTCGAGCGGCACTACTTGCCGGGAGTGGCTGGCATCAACTATCTGCTATACGACGCCCTCGACGGTGGCGGCACCACGTCGATGCGCATGGATCCGCTCGGCAAGGGGTTCGGACAGATGCTGCTGGACCTTCCGGTTGCGGTGCCCGCGACCCTCGCCGCACGACTCTGAACGCCGGTAGCGCGTGGGTCAGGCCGGACGGCGCGCGTCAGGCGTCGCTCCAGGTCACGACGTCCTCCAAGGGGGCGCGACGCGTCCGGAACGCGTTGGCCGGATGGCGTTCGTCCTCGTACCCGAACGAGATCCCGCATACGATGAGCCGCCCCTCGGGAATATTCAGGTGGACGCGCAGCACCGCTGGATAGGCGGCGAGCGCGGCCTGGGCGATCGCCGCGATGCCCTCGTCGCGGGCAGCCAGCATGAAGTTGTTGACGAAGGCCCCGCAGTCGAGGATGCCATAGGGGCCTAGCGCCTCGTCGGTCGACACGATTGCCACGTGCGGTGCGCCGAAGAAACGGAAGTTCTCCATCCGTTGGCGATGTGCAGCGGCATCGTCGCCGCGCGCGACGCCGACGCTTTGGTACAACTGGACGCCGCACTCTCGACGGCGATCGCGATACACGCCGCGGTACTCGCGCGGAAACGGGATGTCGGGCGCAGGCGCCGCCGTCGCGGCGCGGCACATCGCAGCGCGCAGCCGGTCGGTGGCCGCTCCGCTCGCGATCGCGACCGCCCAAGGCTGCGCGTTGCACCACGACGGAGTGCGCTGCGCGGCCTCCAGAATCCGGACGATCGTCTTGCGCGGCACCTCGTCGCCGCGGAAGCCCCGACAGCTGTAGCGCCGGGCGAGCAGGTCGGCCAGCATCGGGCCGCGGGCGCTCAGCGAATCAGCGTGTACGTGTCCCGGCCGCCCTTGACTTCTCCGAGATAGTAGCCGTAGTGGTTCAGCCCGGTCTTGTCGATCTGCCACGGATAGCCGTACGGTCCCGCGTAGTTGCTGTCCCGGACGACGCCCATGATCCTCGTGGTATCGCTGACGGTGCCCGTTTTCTTCATGGCATCGACGAACAGATGCAGCGCTTGGTTGTACCACATGACATAGTTGAAGTCGCTAGACACCTTCTTGCCGAACATCTTCTCGAATCGGCGCATCAGGTCGACCTGGCCAGCGTTGGTCGACTCGGGATCGAACTGGGTAGCGAAGACGAAGCCCTCCGCGCGCAGGCCGCCCGGCAGGTTCGCCGCCACCCCCGTGATACCGGTTCCGAGCGCCACCAGCGAGGCGCCGAGATTCAACTCCTTCGTCTGCCGTACGATGACCGACGCCGACTCGTTCGTATAGCCAATCCAGATCGAGTCGGGGTTCAAGCCCTTGATCTTCGTCAGGATCGGATAGAAATCAGTGAGCTTCGGATCGTAGAAGAACGTCTCGAGCATCCTGACCCCGTTCTTCTCGCCGTACTCGCGATAGGTCGATTCATAGGCCCGCCCCGCATCGTTGTTCGGGAGGATCATCGTGGCCGTCTTGATCCCGAGCTTCCTGACGATCAGCGGAATGTATTGTCGCGCGGTGTCATCCTGCGAAGCGACCAGCTTGAACATGTAGTCGTTGCCGGGCTTGCCGAGGTGCGACTCCCAGGAAGTCGAGTTCGAGATTTGGATCACCTTGTTGCGCTGGGTGACCGCGAGCATCGGTACGGCCGCGGGGCTATAGGTGCAGCCGAAGATCAGCTTGACGCCCTCCTTCATCACGAGCTTCTCGGCTTGGGCGACCGCGTTTGCGGGCGACCCGCCAGTGTCGTTCACGAGGAGTTCCGGGACGTACTTCTTGCCGGCCACCTCGAACCCGCCCGCCTCAGTGAACTGCTCGACGGCGAGCTTGAGCCCCTGCAGCGCCGCCTGGCCGAGCGGGGAGGTCGGGCCGCTCAAGGCGAGCGCGACGCCCACCTTGATGGTCTCCGGTCGCGATTGCGCACGGGCCCCGGTCGAAATGCCGGCAGTCGGTGCCAGCACAGCGAGCGCAGTCGCACCACAAATGTTCCTTCGCAGCCTCGATTCCATGTCCCCCTCCGTCTCCTTGGCATTTGTCTGGACAATAAACGCTGATCTCTGGCAATGTCAATAGATGGCGCAAGGTGCGCGATGCGAATGCGCCCCGCCCCGCAAACCTCTCTCCTGTCCTGCTCACCAGAATGCTCTTGCTCTATCACTGCGAAAACGCGCGCTCGTTCCGCCCGCTCTGGACGTTGGAGGAGATGGAGCTGACGTACCGCCTCGAGCTGCTGCCCTTTCCGCCGCGCGTCCACCGGCGCCGTTACCTGGAGGTCAATCCGCTCGGCACGGTGCCCTGCTTCTTCGACGGGTCGATGCGCATGACCGAGTCGGCGGCGATCTGCCAGTACCTCGTCACGCGCTACGGGCCGACTCCGCTGAACGTCGGCCTCGACGAAACGGACTACGGGCGCTTCCTGAACTGGCTTCACTTTGGCGAGGCAACGTTGACGTTTCCGCAGACGCTCGTCCTGCGCTACGGCAGCCTCGAGCCAACCGAACGGCGCGTGCCGCAGGTCGTCGACGACTACACCCGCTGGTTTCTCGCGCGTCTGCGCGGCATCGAGGAGGCGCTGTCCGATCGGCCGTACCTGTGCGCCGGCCGCTTCACCGCCGCGGACATTTCGGTCGGCTACGCATTGATGCTGGCGGAGATACTGGGTCTGCACACGCGATTCCCGGCCTCGATCGCCCGCTATTGGGAGCGACTCGCCGCGAGACCGGGATTTGCGCGCGCACTCGGCCGGCAGAAGACGGTCGACGAGCGCGCCGGGTTCCCGTCACGCACCCAAGCTCCCGTCCGGCCCGGCAGTTGACACAGGCTCGGACGCGCGGTTATTGTCCGGACAATTGTGGCCGACCGGAAGGCGGACGATGAAAGGACTCACGAGTATCGGATCACTGCTCGAGCGCCTCGAGCAGGACGGCGACCTGCTGACCATCGAACGGGAAGCTGACCCGGTCCTGGAGATTCCGGGGCTGATTCGCGCCACGGACATGGGACCGGTGGTGGTCTTCCGGAACGTGAAGGGCCACCCGGGGCGTCGGGTGATCTCGAACATCTTCGGCGATCGTTCGCGTATCGCGCGCTGGTGCGGCGTCGAGCCGGAGTACCTGCCCCGGTTCCTGGCGGATGCTGCGCGCCGGCCGATCGCGCCGATCGAACTTGACGATTTCGCGCCAAGCCAGCAAGTCGTCATGCAGGGTAGCGACGTCAACGTGTTGGCCACGGTGCCAGTCACGAAGCAGACCGCGGAGGACGCTGGCTATGTCATCACCGGCGGTCTCGTGCTCGCGCGCGATCCCGAGACCGGCGCGTTCAACGGCTCGTATCACCGCATGCGGGTACTCGGGCCGGATTCGACCTGCGTAACCATCCAAGCCGGCCGCCACCTGCTGGAAATCGTTCGCAAGTTCCGCCAGAACGGCCAGTCGAGGGTGCCCATCACGGTCAACGTCGGCGCCGGTCCTGCGACCTTGCTCGCATGCTCGGGGAGTACCCAGCAGACGCTGACACCGCTCGGCTACGACGAACTTGCCTTCGCCGGAGCGCTCCAAGGCGAGGCCGTTAGATACGCGGCGGCAAAGAGCCAGCGGGGGGCGTGGGCGCTCGCCGACGCTGAGCTGGTTCTCGAGGGATACATCGACACCGAGAAGTTGGTCTCCGAAGAGGACTCCGGACAGGACGGCGTCAAGGCGATGATGCCCGAGGCCGGCGGCTATATGGGCCGGGCGTGGCGGGTTTGGGAGTTCAAGATCACCGCGATCACGCATCGACGTGACTACCTTTACTGGTCCCCGCTGGCGATCAACGCCGAGACGGTCAACCTGATGGCGATGCCGGCCGAGGCCTCGGTATTCGATGCATGCCGGCGGATCAGCCCGAAGGTGTTCGATACCTGCTACGCGTTGCCCGGAATGCGCGGCTGCCTGGGCATTGTGCTCCGGATCAACCGCAAGAGCTTCCGGGACGAGGGTATCCAGACCAACCTGATCTTTGGAGCCCTGTCCGCGCACTCCGACATGGGTTGGGTGATCGTGGTCGACCGCGACATTGACCTGATGAACGCCGACGAAGTGCTGTGGGCCCTGATCACCCGGACCGACCTAGCCAGCAATATCATGATCACTCCGAAGGGGAAGGTGAGCGGGATGCTGTCGGAAGGCGACGCGGCGGGAACGGGTCAGAAGATCGCATTCGACGCGACTGCCAGCTTCAGGTCGCGCGACCGATACGCGCGCGGCCAATTTCGCAAGGTCGATCTGGGCGAATGGCTGCCGCCGGACGACGTCGCTCGCGTCTGCGGCCGACAGAGCGACTACCTGCGATCGATGCTGTCGCGCGGGCTCTAGCAGCAGCCGGCGACACAGGTGCAGCGTGAACCATTCGGCGCTGCATGGGGTCAACCGAGTGAACGAGGTGTGACATGGACGAAAAGGTCAAGGAACAGAAGCCGTTCAACTGGGCCAAGTTCCAGCAGAGCATGGGCTATTCCGACGCCGAGATCGAAGGATTCAGGTCCGATCCGCGCCGCCGCCGCGCCGCCGAGGCGCTGCTGGAAGCCAACCGCAAGATGGTCGTCGCCGAGGTAGTCGAAAGCCACGGCTGCGCCGCAGGATACAAGTGCGGTGACCGCCTCGAAGTGACTGCGGCGGGGCTGGTCAAGAGCCAGAACGCTTGCATCTTCGCCGTAGCGCCGATGACGATCCACGCCGCAATGGCCTACGACCGAGTCATGGAAGGGCTCGACCCCGATGGCATGTGGTTCAACCACTTCACCTGTCAGGACGCCGGGTACTGCAACGGCAGTTGGGGGCGCGTGGCCTTCAGGGTATCGGTCAAAGACAAGGACAAGTAACCCCGAGGCCGCGGGGCGTCGCGGCCCCTTCGGAGCGCAGGAAGGACGTCGAGCTCGGAGCGAAGCGCCCGGGCCGGCGGGCGGCGATCGTCCGTCCTAGGCACGTGCCCCGCGGACATGGCGCAGCAAATCGAGATGAACCATCTGATCGACACAGCACTCTGGGATCGAGCCGGTCGGGCGACACCTGTCCGCTATCACCCCGTCGAGATCCGGCTGGTCGAGCCGGTCGAGATCGCGGAAGGAATCATCCTGCTGCGGTTGCCTCTGCCATTCGCGCTCGACCATATCAATGTCTATCTGCTCGATGAGCCCGACGGGTGGACGCTGGTCGACTGCGGACTCGACACGCGCAAGAGTCGCGAGGCTTGGGAATCGGTCCTGCGTTCGCCGCTTGTCGCCGGCCGTCGGATCCGGCGAATCGTCGTCACACACCACCACCCCGATCACATCGGCCTCGGCGGCTGGCTCTCGCGGTGTTTCGATGCGCCGCTGTCGATGACCGGCGGCGAACTTGCCGTGGCCGGCCGGTATGCGGATCCGAATCGCGACGTGGTGGCCGAACGCTCGGAGTTCTGGCGCGAACACGGCCTCCCCGCGGAGGTGGCGACTGAGCTGATGGAGCGCATGCCGCGCTATTCCCGGCACGTCCACGAGTTGCCGTCGGAGGTCGACCTGATCGACTCCGATGCCCCGTTGTCGCTGGGCGGGAGAACCTGGAAAGCTGTCATCGGCCGCGGACACTCGCCGGAGCACCTCAGCCTGTTCGACGCCGCCGACGACATTCTGCTCGGCGGCGACCAGGTGCTGCCGGAGATCACACCGAATATCGGCGTCTGGCCCGGCGGCGACCAAAACCCGCTGCGCTCCTACCTCGATTCGCTCAACGGCTTCGAGAAGCTCGGCGACGACCCCCTTCTTCTTCCGTCGCATAAGCAGCCGCTGCGCGGCCTGCACGGCCGCGTCGACGAGATCCGCCAGCATCACGAGGAACGACTGCGCCAGGTCCTCGAGAGCTGCTCAGAGCCGATGACCTGCTACGAACTGCTCAACGCACTGTTCGGACGCCCACTGCGCAACGAGGAGATCGGGTTCGGGCTGGGTGAGGGCGTTGCGCACCTTAACTTTCTCGAGAGCGAGGGCGTCGTCGACTCTTCGGTCGACAAGCAAGGAGCCAGACATTTCGCGGTGCGTCGCGCATAGGCCCCGCACGGCAATTCGACCAGGACGGTAGCACGTGAATAAAAGAGCAGAGTTCGAGGCTGGCGACAGGGCCTCTACCGGGCTCGCCCCGCTGTTTCGACCGAAATCCATTGCCTTCGTCGGAGCCTCCGAGCGTCCGAACACTCCGGCCTCACGCGGCCTGCGCAACTGCCTACGACTGGGCTTCGCAGGCGGTTTGTACCCGGTGAACCCCAAGTACGAATCGCTTTTCGGCGCCCGCTGCTATCCGTCGCTTGAGAGCCTGCCCGAACCGATCGACCTCGCCATGGTGGCGCTCGGCGCGGATGCGACACTCGATGCGATCGCCGCCTGCCAGCGGCTCGGCGTCAAGGTCGTCGTCGCCTGCAGCGCAGGCTGGGAGGAAAGCGGGCCCGAAGGCCACGCGCGCGCGGACCGGCTCCGCCGGCTGCTGGCGGGCTCGCCGATGCGGCTGCTGGGACCAAACTGTCTCGGCTCGGGAAACCCGGCGCTGCGCATGTGCTTGGCCTACAACAGCTCATTCGAATCGGTTTCGTTCCCGCGACAGGGTCGGATCGGGCTCGTCACGCAAAGCGGCGCCATGCTCGGGGGCATCATCCTGAACTCCGAGGATGTCGGCGCGGACGTCGGACTCTTCGCACATGTCGGCAATGCGATGGACATCGGGATGGAAGAGATCATGGAGTACATGATCGACGATGCCAGCATCGAGGTGCTGGCCCTGATGATCGAGGGCGTCAGGCAACCGGCCCGCTTCGTCGCCGCCGCGAAAAAGGCCCGGGCGGCCGGCAAGCCGGTCATCGTGTTCAAGGCCGGCGCCTCCGAACTGGGTCGCCAGGCCGTGATGTCGCACACCGGCGCATTGGCGGGCTCGGACGAGGTCTTCTCCGCCGTCTGCCGCGAGAACGGGATCCTCCGGGTCGAGGAATCCGAGGACCTGATGCAGGCGGCTTCGCTTCTGGCGACCTGGAACGGGAAGACCCGCGTGCGCGAGGGAGGCCTGCTCGTGTACACACTGTCCGGCGGGGTCGCGTCGATACTCGCCGACGAATGCAATGCCGCGGGAGTGCCCCTTCCGGCCCTGTCCGAGACGACTTTGAACCGCATGTCGGAGATCCTGCCGCCCTACACCAAAGCCAGCAATCCCCTCGATGTCGGTGGCGGCGTCTTCTCGAATCCGGAACTGCCGCGAACCAGCATGGCAGCCGCGGTCCGGGACGAAAACATGGGCGCCGTGCTATGGGTCGGGGTCGGGGCACCCCGCGACGAGAGATCCCGGCTGATGCTCGACCAGGCGCTCGACGTCCTGCAGGAAAGCCCGATCCCCGGCGCGATCGTCCCAGTGTCGGGACATCGGGAGGAGGCCGGTTTCGCGCGCGCGCGCGAGCTCGGCGTGCCTGTCCTGCGCAGCCTGCGCTCGGCGGCCAAGCTGATCGCGCAAGCGCGCGAGGCGCGGCGCCCACTGGCGCCCGAAGGCGAGGCGGGTCGGGACATCCCGGCGCTGCCCGACGGCGGGCTCATCGACGAGGTGCGCTCAAAGCGACTGCTGGCGCAACTGGGCATCCCGGTGCCTGCCTCGCGGGTCGCCGCACGGCCCGAAGACTTGGCAGCGCTGGCGCGGGAGATCGGGTTCCCGGTGGTCGTCAAGGGCCTCGCCAAGGGCGTTGCCCACAAGAGCGAGCTCGGACTGGTGGCGCTGGGCCTTGATTCCGCCGAAGCGGCGCAGCGCGCGGCGGCCGATATGGTGCGCCGCTCGAAAGACCTCGAGTTCACCGGCTTTCTGGTCGAGCAGATGGCGCCCCGCGGCGTCGAAGTCGTCCTCGGCATCAAGCGCGATCGGGAGTTCGGCCCGGTGCTGATGTTCGGCCTGGGTGGCGTCGCGGTGGAGCTTTACCGCGATGTAGCGTTCGGCACATGCCCGCTGAGCGCACAGCGCGCGCGCGAGCTGATCGATCTCACCCGCGCCGCGAAGCTTCTTCGCGGCTTCAGGGGGCAGCCGGTCGCCGACGAGGACGCCCTGATCGACACGATGGTGCGGATCTCGCAGTTCGCCGCGTACCATGCCACCAACATCGAAGAGATGGACATCAATCCGCTGGTCGTCCTGCCCACCGGTCGAGGGGTCGTCGCGCTGGACGCCGTGATCGTGCGCGGACAGCGGCACGAATGACCGGGGACCGGAGCGGGGCCTGCACGAGCGCGAGGAGGAAAAAATGCGTCGATCGGTGCCCGTCGTCGGAAAATCTCAAGCCCAGGACGCGCGCAAGCCGCGCTACGTCGAGGTCGCCGAGGCACTCGCCGAGGCGATCAGCAACGGTACGTACCCCGTCGGCAGCACGCTCCCATCCGAGGCCGAACTATGCAGCCGCTTCTCGGTGAGCCGGTTCACTGCGCGTGCAGCCCTCGGAGCGCTGCAGAAAAAGGGCTACCTGTCGCGCAAGCCGAAGGTTGGAAGCGTCGTCGTTGCAAAGGACGTGCAGACGAAGTACAGCGTCCTGGTCAACAGCACCGCGGACCTGCTGCGTTTCTCGGGTTCGACCACCGTACGTCCGGTCAGGGTCGAGGACGTGACGCTCGACGCCGGACAAGCGGCGGAACTGGGCGGAGTCGAGGGCGAACTTTGGATCAAGGTATCGACATGCCGGATCTCGCCCGATACCGGGCTCGCCGTCTCTTGGGCCGAGTACTACTTGCGCCCCGATTTGCGTCCAATCGTACCCCTGATCGGCGCAAAGCGGCGCCCCGTGTACGCCCTGATCGAGGAGTTCAACGGGCGCTCGATCGTCAAGATCGAGCAGAAGGTCGAGGCGTGCATGCTCCCGAAGGCGATCGCGAAGATCCTGGGCGCGCCGCTGCGTAGCCCGGCGCTGCGAGCGATCCACCGCCTCTACAGCCGCGACGACCCACGTCCCTTCTACTCGGTCTTGAGCCTGTATCCGGCCGGACGCTTCCATATGGCACAGACGCTGACACGCGAGACTTGAACATGGCCCGCTTCAATGGTCGATCCAGCCGCGCGGGGACGCCCGGGCGACTGCCGAGGGAGCTCCTCTCGTGATCCAATTGATCCAGCAGCTCGTGAACGGCTTGGTCATGGGAAGCATCTATGGCCTCGTGGCGCTGGGCGTGACGATGAGCTTCGGGCTGATGGGAATCGTGAACTTTGCGCATGGCGCCTTCGTGATGGCTGGTGCGTTCGCGGCCTTCTATCTCACGACCCTGTATGGCATTCCGTTCCTGCTCGCGGCCGCAGCTTCGATGGGCATCGTGGGCGCGCTGGGCTTTCTCGTCGAGCGCTACTCGTTCCGGTTCGCCCGGCACGAACCGATTAACGGGCTGATGATCTCAATCGGGCTCATCTACGTGATGGAAAACGCAGCGATCCTGCTTTTCGGGCCGGAGAACAAGGCAATCCAGCCACTGTTCAGCGGCACGATCGAGGTCGGCGGCGTCGTGCTCGCTACCCAACGTATCTTCGTCTTCGTCGCATCGTCCCTTCTCTTGGCGTTCTTCTACCTCTACGTCAAGAAGACCAAGTCGGGCAAGTCGATGCGCGCAGTCGCGGAGAATGCGTTCGCAGCGCAGCTGATGGGGATCAGCATCGATCGGATCATTGGGCTCGCGTTCGTGATCGGATGCGTGCTTGCCGCCGCCGCTGGCGTCGCCTTGGGATCGCTATTCGTCGTGACCGCGCACATGGGCGCAGCGCCGTTGATGAAGGCCTTCGTGATCATCACGCTCGGGGGATTTGGCAGCATCCGGGGAGCGTTCGTGGCGGCGTTCATCATCGGACTGGTCGACAGTCTCGCAGCCGGATACGTCTCGTCCGCGTGGGCGGACATCTTCGGCTACGTCGTGTTCATCCTGATCCTGATCTTCAAGCCGAAAGGGATCTTCGGAGAAGGGACGTAGCCATGAAAGCCATCGGCATCGCCGCCGCCGTGCTGTTGTCCGCCGTCCTGCCGTTCATCGTGCCTGCGTACTACCTGCACATGCTCGTCCTCACCGGCATCTACTGCATTGCCGTGACCGGCCTGAATGTCGCAATGGGATACACCGGCCTGGCCGCCCTATGCCAAGCGTCGTTCATGGGCATCGCAGCCTACGCCTCCGCACTGCTGACGTTGCGCCTCGGGCTCTCCTTCTGGCTTGCGGCGCCGCTGACCGTCGTGTCCGTGGCGCTCCTCAGCGCCCTCCTTGGGGTCATTACCCTGCGTCTCGTGTCGCACTACTTCGCCGTCTGCACGTTCGGGCTCTCGGAGATCGCGTTCATAGTGTTCAACAACTGGATTTCGGTCACCAATGGACCCGGCGGCATCCAGGACGTCCAGCCGCCGGCCCGGTCGACTACGTATCCGCTGAGCCTGATCGATCTGTCCGAGCGACTCCATTACTACTACTTCGTACTGATCCTGCTCGTGGCATCCATTGCGTTCGTCGTCTGGCTGATGCGGACACGCACCGGCGCCGCGCTCGTCGCGATCCGCGAAGACCAGGAGCTGGCGCAGGCACAAGGTATCCACGTGATGCGGTACAAGGTCTATGCGTTCGTGACCAGCGCGGTCATGGCCGCGATCGCTGGCTGCCTCTATGCGCACTACCTTCGCTTCCTGACGCCGGAGATGTTCACGATCATGGAATCGCTGAGCATGGTCATCGTCCTCCTGATCGGCGGCGCCGGAACGATCGTCGGCCCGATCCTCGGATCGGCGATCAACGTCGTCGTTCCGGAGATACTCAATGTCGTTCCAGAACACCGAATGATCGCCTATGGCCTGTTCTTCATCGTCTTCATCATCTTCGTTCCCGGCGGATTGATCGGGCTGAGCCGGCGGATCTTCGGCGACCGATCCGGGCGGACAGCGCAATCCGCCGGCGCGACGCGCGCCCCCGTGGCGGCATCGCGGTAGCCGCACGGTGCCGGGGGAACAGGAGGACTGGCGTGAAGATATTCGAAGCGAGGCACGTCTCCAAGAATTTCGGAGGCATCCAGGCGACGTCGGATCTGAGCTTCGAGGTTCGCAGAGGCGAGTTCTTGGGCATCATCGGCCCCAATGGTGCCGGCAAGACGACGCTATTCAATCTCATGACCGGGTACTTCGCCCCGACGAGCGGGGAACTGCTCTGGAAGGGAGAGTCGCTGCGCGGCCTGCGCCCCGACCAGATCGCCAGGCGCGGGATCGTACGGACGTTCCAGATCACGCGTGTGTTCCCGCGCCTGTCGATCCGGAAGAACCTGGAGATCGCCCACCATCTTCAGCGCACCCGAGGCCGGGCGAGTGCCGACGCGCTGGAACGCAGTATCGGGTCCCTGCTCGAGTTCTTCGGCTTCTCCGAACGGTCCGAGATCGCAGCCGACACGTTGCCGTACGGCGACCGGAAGAAGCTTTCGGTTGCGCTGGCTCTCGCAGCTGACCCGGAACTTCTGCTACTCGACGAACCGGTTGCCGGCCTCAACGACATCGAGACAGCCGAAATGGCCGACGTGCTTCGGAAGATCAAGGGTCGAGGCGTGACCCAAGTTCTCATAGAGCACGACATGAAGTTCCTGATGGGTCTTTGCGACCGCGTCATCTGCCTGAACTTCGGAAGGCAGATCGCCGAAGGAACCCCCCAGGAGATCCGCAACGACGACGAGGTCATCAAGGTCTACCTAGGCCAGGAGGAGATGTGCTGATCAGCCTCGAGCACGTCTCCAGCAAGTACGGCAACGTTCTCGCCCTGCGCGATATCTCGCTGGAGGTCGACGAAGGCGAGCTCGTCACGCTCATAGGCGCCAACGGCGCGGGGAAATCGACGACACTGAAGGTGATCAGCGGGATCATGAAGCCCGCCACTGGACGCGTCGTGTACAGCGGACAAGACACCGTGTCGCGCTCACCGCGCCAGCTCATCGAGGCCGGGATCGTCCATGTCCCAGAAGGGCGTCAGGTCTTCGCGCATATGACCGTGCTCGAGAATCTCGAGATGGGTGCTTTCCTGCTGTCAGACCGGAGACTGATCGAGGAACGACTCGACTTGGTGTTCCGCCATTTTCCAATACTCAAGTCTCGCCTGCAGCAAGAGGCCGGCACCCTCAGCGGGGGCGAACAGTCGATGCTGGCGATCGGCAGGGGGCTGATGCTCAGACCAAAGCTGCTTCTGCTGGACGAGCCGCTGCTCGGATTGTCCCCGCGGCTATGCCAGGAGGTGCTCGCGATCATCGAGAGGCTCCACGAGGAGAAGATGGCGATCCTTCTAGTCGAACAGAACGCAAAAGCGGCCCTGAAGATCTCGGACCGCGCCTACGTCCTCGAGACGGGCCGGACGGTGACCAGCGGAAAGGCCAGCAACCTGCTCGCCGATGACGAGGTCCGGAAGGCGTATCTGGGCTTCTGACCATGGCGCACATCGGATCGAGCATCGGCCCCGGCAGCGAGTCATACCGGCGCAACCGCGCCGCGATGCTGGCACTCGTCGAACAACTGCGCGATTACGAGCGGCGTGCCGCGAAAAGGTCCGCGGCGGCGCGCGAACGCTTCGAGAAGCGAGGCCAGCTCCTGCCTCGCGAACGCCTCGCCCTGGTGCTCGACCCCGGGACGCCGTTTCTCGAGCTGTGTTCGCTTGCCGGGCTGGGGCTGGATCAAGCCGATCTCGCGAAGAGCGTACCTGGCGGCGGCGTCATTGCCGGCATCGGCTACGTCTCAGGCATCCGCTGCATGATCAATGTCTCCGATTCGGGCATCGACGCGGGCGCGCTGCAACCGATGGGGCTGGACAAGCAGCTCCGGATCCAGGAGATCGTCCTCGAGAACAGGCTTCCCTACGTCCAGCTCGTCGAGAGCGCTGGCGCGAACCTGATGGCCTACCGCGTTGACGAGTTCGTGCGCGGCGGCGCCTTGTTCCGGAACCTGGCCCGAATCTCTGCCGCTGGCCTGCCGGTGGTGACAGTCACGCACGGCTCGTCCACCGCGGGCGGCGCGTACCAGACGGGACTTTCCGACTACATCGTGATGGTACGTGGCCGTACGCGCGCATTCCTCGCTGGCCCGCCCCTGCTGATGGCAGCCACCGGCGAAGTTGCGTCTGAAGAGGAGCTCGGCGGAGCCGAGATGCATACCCGGATCTCGGGCCTCGGCGACTATCTGGCCGAGGACGACCGGGACGCGATCCGGATCGCGCGCGACATCCTCGCGTCGATCGACTGGAATCGCGAACGCACGGCGGGGTCGCGCAGTTTCGAACCCCCGCGACTCGATTCCGAGGAACTGCTCGGCATCATGCCCGCCGACCACAAGCAGCCGGTCGAAATGAGGCAGGTGATCGCGCGCATCGTGGACGACTCCTTCTTCCTGGAGTTCGGTCGGGATTTCGGCAACGCAACCGTGTGCGGCACTGCGCGGATCGAGGGTTGGCCCGTTGGCCTGGTGACCAACAACGGTCCGATCGATGGAGCGGGCGCGAACAAGGCAACGCACTTCATCCAGGCCTGCTGCCAGGCACGTACGCCGATCGTTTATCTGAACAACACGACCGGCTTCATGGTCGGCCGTGCCCACGAGGAGGCTGGCATCATCAAACACGGCTCGAAGATGATCCAGGCCGTCGCGAACGCAACAGTGCCGCAGATCACGATCTACTGCGGCGCTTCGTACGGCGCTGGCAACTACGGAATGTGCGGTCGCGGTTTTCAACCGCGCTTCTGCTTCTCGTGGCCGAACGCGCGTACCGCCGTGATGGGCAGCGAGCAGGCGGCACGTACGATGATGATCGTCACCGAATCCGCGATGAAGCGTAAGGGCGGAGCGGTCGACCGATCCGCACTGGAGGAGCTCCGGCTGCGCA
Source organism: Actinomycetes bacterium (assembly GCA_029782335.1). Lineage (GTDB taxonomy): Bacteria > Actinomycetota > Acidimicrobiia > Acidimicrobiales > Microtrichaceae > JADLFH01. Next base: position 26,623 of record JAKOVA010000064.1, read on the forward strand.
TCGTCGACCGCTTCGAAAGCCAGATGAGTGCGTTCGTGACGAGCGCACAGGTGCTCGATGACGGAGTCATCGATCCCCGGGACACGCGCGCAGTCCTGAGCAAGGTCCTCGACGTGTGCCGCGAGGCCGAAGTCTCGAGTCCGCAACGAATGCAGTTCGCGGTTGCGCGACCCTGAACGCCGTAGCCTGGCCCACAATGAAACACGCGACCCCGTTCAGCAAGATCCTCGTCGCGAACCGCGGCGAGATTGCGCTTCGCGTGATGCGCTCCGCCCGCGCACTCGGATACGGCACGGTGGCTGTCTATTCGACGGCCGACGCCGGATCACCTCATGTGCGTGAGGCCGACCAGGCGGTTTGCATCGGCGAGCCAGCGGCGCTGAGCTCGTACCTGAGAATTTCCGCCCTGATCGAGGCAGCACGGCGAACGGCCGCGGATGCAGTGCACCCCGGATACGGCTTCCTCGCCGAGAACGCGGATTTCGCGAACGCATGCATCGACGCGGGCCTGGTTTTCATCGGCCCGTCCCCTGGGGCGATCGAGGCAATGGGGAACAAGGCCGGTGCCAAGCGATTGATGGCCGCGGCGGGCGTGCCCTGCATTCCGGGCTATCAGGGCGAGGACCAGTCCGATTCAAGGTTGGCCGAGGAAGCGGGCCGCCTCGGATATCCGTTGATGATCAAAGCGACGTCGGGCGGCGGCGGACGCGGCATGAGGTTGGTGCGCGATGCCGACGGATTCGGCGACGCCCTCCGGAGCGCCCGCTCCGAAGCTGCCAACGCGTTCGGCGACACGACCGTGCTTCTGGAGCGGGCAATCCTCGAGCCGCGGCACATCGAGATCCAGATCGTCGCCGACCGGTACGGACACGTGCTTCATTTGGGTGAGCGCGACTGCTCGGTCCAGCGTCGTCACCAGAAGCTCCTCGAGGAGGCGCCGTCTCCGGTCGTGTCGGCGGCGCTGCGTGATCGCATGGGCGCCGTCGCGGTGCGCGCAGCCAGAGCGATCGGCTACGAAGGCGCCGGCACCCTCGAGTTCCTGCTCGATCGCCATGGTGACTTCTACTTCATGGAGATGAACACGCGGCTGCAGGTCGAGCACCCCGTCACCGAAGCGATTACCGGCCTCGATCTGGTCGAGCTGCAGCTCAGGATCGCAGCTGGCGAACCCCTCGAGATCTCGCAAGACCAGGTTCACCTGTCAGGCCATGCGATCGAGGCGCGCCTGTGTGCCGAGGACGCAAGCCAAGACTTCATGCCGCAGAGCGGGAAGATGGTGCTCTGGCACGCACCCACGCACGGGCCGGCGCGCCTGCGGGTGGAACACGCGCTCGAGTCCGGCGCCGAGATCTCCGCCCACTACGATTCGATGATTGCGAAGCTGATCGCGCATGGCACCACGCGCGAAGAGGCCAGGCGCAAGCTGGCCCGCGGACTCGAGACGCTGGTCGCATTGGGCGTGACCACGAACCGCGGATTCCTGGCCAGTTGCCTCGAACATTCCGTATTCGCCGCGGGGGAAGCCACGACCGATTTCATCCAACGGTACCGTGCCGAACTGCTGCGAGACGATCCGGAAGCCGATGCGCGTGCTACAGCGGTGGCCGCACTGCTGTTGATGCAGGGCGGCACGGAGACGAGGCCGCCGCTGGCGGGCGGCGCCTTGATCCGGCCGCTGCCGATGCGATTGCGCCTGGAGATGGGTGGAGGCGGGCGGGAACTGACCATGGTGCGTCAAGGTCAACGCTCCTACATCGCCGAAGGCGGCGGACATCGGCACGTACTCGACCTGATTGACTTCGGTCACCACCGGATCCGGTTCGTCTGCGATGACGTCATGGAGACCGCAACCTACTTCCGGGACGGCGCGACGCTCCTGCTGCAGCTGGGGAGCCGTTCGTACCGTGTGAAGAACCTGACCCATGTCGCACATTCGCAACCAGGCACGGCCTCGGGCAGCGACGGCAGACTGCGCGCCTCGATGAACGGGCGCGTCGTCGCCGTGCTCGTTGCCGCTGGCGAGAGCGTTGCGCCGGGCCAGCCGCTGGTCACGGTGGAAGCCATGAAGATGGAGCATATCCATGCGTCACCCGTGGCCGGCACCGTCCGGGCACTGCATGTGTCGGCCGGCGACCAGGTGAGCGCAGCCGGGCTGCTGGCCGAGATCGCCATCGAGGAGGATGCACCGTCGGGGTCCCGGGAATCGCTGTCATCGGAAACTGGGCGAACGCACCCCCCTTCACCCTAACTGCGGATGCGACGGTGCGCGGGGGAGCCGCGGTGCCTCGCATTGCTCCGGCACATTGGCGCCGTGCACACGCCAAATAGCGACGTGCACATCTTCTGAGACCAGAAGGCAGAACACCCGCACAAGGCGGGTGTCCGTCTGCTTGCGGCGCCCGGCCCGGGGGGCGCTCGGCCGCCGCTACTTCCGCTGCCTGAACTTCCTCAACGCCGCGATCTGCGCGATCGCCGCGGCCAGCTCGGCCTGCGCCTTCGCGTAGTCGATCGCCCCGGTGCGATTGACGAGCGCCTCCTCGGCCGCGCGCTTGGCCTCCTCCGCCTTCGCCTCGTCGAGGTCGTGGCCGCGGATCGCCGTGTCGGCCAGCACGGTCACGCGGTTCGGCTGCACCTCGAGGATGCCGCCGGCCA
>JAKOVA010000069.1 GCA_029782335.1 Actinomycetes bacterium
TTTCCAACCTCCTTCGACGCGCTGCAGTCCTTCCCAGGCACGGATTGTCACGACTGAATCGTCCTTGACTTCGCCGGTGCTACGGACAGCCCGGATTCCGTCGTCGACAAAGCACGTGTCGAGTCGAACGAAATCGGGGGAGACGACTCGGACACCCATCAGGACTTGGGTACGCCGTGAGTTCTCAGGGAAGTAGGCGTACTCACCGGCTGCCCGCCACTCGGTGAAGCGTTGGCGCCAGTGGTCGAGCATCGGACCGGTGAGGTGTTGGGCGAGGGTCGGGTTGTCCGGGTCGGGATCCGCAGATGCAACCTCAATGGCTTGGAACGCGGCGACGAGGTCGCCCCACACCTGGCGGACCAGCTCAGGGTCCACGCCAAAGTCTCGCAATGTTGTCGTCGTGGTTGATGGTGCCGCTGTCGAAGGAGTCGTCGAGGCAGTCGTCGAGGCAGTCGTCGAGGTCGAGGCTGGCCTGGGCTTCAGGGGGGTGATCTGATCCGTGCGGCTCGTCGACTCGCCGCCCGAGCACGCGGCAACCGTGACCACGCTCAACGACACGGCAACGACCCGCGCCAGTTTCCACATCCGCCACCGACCCACCACGACCCCACTGTATTTCATGACGTTTCGTTCATCCATCTCGCTGGACGGTGCTCACATCCTCCATTCCATCCACCGCAGGTGCGGGTGCACCATGGCAGGCACTGCAACCTCGGAGCGGCCGTCACGCCAACGCGCCATCCCCGTCAGCGTGCGGGACATCTGGTCACGATTGGGTTCTGGATCCGCGAACATCGACAGGCACCCGGGGTGCTCTGCGGAGATCCAAGTGAGGGGCCGAGAGGAACCCAACATGTCCAGCACGTCGACGAACGCGGCCCGGCGAGAGCGTTCCAAGTAGGTCAACACCCACGAGTTCATGACAACGACGTGCGCAGAGTCGGGCATCGACTCCACCGCATCGGCGACCTCGTCGACAGCGTCGCCACGGATGATCCTTGGTGGAGATTCCGCCGCAGCAGCGAGCGCTGCGCTGAGCCGCTGGTGACGGTCAAGTTGCTCCGGCCACACGCACGCGTGGAGCCACCGCACCGAGTCCTCGTCCCGAACGTCGATCGGGTCGACGTCGATGCCGACCCGCCCCACGATCGGAGGCAACAGGGCGTCGAGCGGCGGCGCACCGCCCACGATCGAACAAGCGAGCGAGACCGACGACACATCGGTACCCCGAACGATCCCGTCACCGAAGTCGTAGCGGTAGCGGTCGGCGAGCAGGTTGAGCCCCGCCGATGCGCCCACCTCGACAATCGCCAACGGCGTGTCTGGAAGATCGGCCGCGGCGGCCCGCCACGCTGCGAACCAGAGGCACGATCGGTTCACCTCGTTGGTCTGGGTCGATCGAGTCCGCAACAACGGGACCAGCTCGTCGAGACGATCGAACACAAAACGACGAAACGCGGGATACGGGTCGGTGTCAGGAGGTTTGACGCCGCCGTTCACCGTTGGATACCACCGCGACAGCGGATCCTCGTCGCCGGCGAGCAACAGGTGGTGAACCGCCGCGAGGATCAGATTCGGTCGCCGTTGGCCCCGCGGCGTCACCGTGAGCAGATCCAACAGCTCCGGATCCTCTGCGGCCGCGAAGTTGAGCCGGCGGTACATCGGCAATTCGCCGCACTCGAGCGACGCGAACAGGCGGAAGTACTCGGCGAGCTCGACGGTGTCGTGGGTGTGTCGTGCTTCGTCCGCATCCACCTGCGCTCGTCCTCCCGAACCCGGCACGCACACGCGCAACGGAGCGGTAGATTCTCGCGCCGGTCCGGAAGGGGGTAGGCGGTGACCACGATCGTTCCGGAGGGCGAGCTCGTCTGGGGAATGCAGCTGCCGATCCAGTCGCAATCCACGGCATTCGCGCAGCCGTGGGAAGCCGACGCCGGACCCTCAGAGCTCGCGCTGGTCGCCGAGGCGGCGGATCGAGCGGGAGCGTTCTACGTCGGTGTCTGCGACCACATCGCGATCCCTGAGCCGCTCGCCCCGACGATGAGCGGTACCTGGTACGACACGATCGCCACCCTCGGATGGCTCGCGGCACGCACCGAACGCACCCGACTGCTGAGCCATGTTGCAGTGCTCCCATACCGACATCCCCTGGTGACCGCGAAGCAGTGGTGCACCCTCGACGCGCTGTCGGGCGGGCGGGCGATCCTCGGGGTCGGTGCCGGACACGTCGAGCGTGAGTTCGAACTCCTGGGCCTCGACTTCGCCCGCCGTGGTGCGGAACTCGACCACGCGATTGGTGAGGTCCGCGCCGCGTTCCGAGACGAGATCGTCCACGGGGCAGTCCTCCGGCCGCGGCCCGCGCAGGCAGGTGGCCCGCCGATCTGGGTGGGCGGATCATCGCCCGCTGCGATGCGCCGGGCCGCTCGGCTCGGCGACGGCTGGCTCCCGCAAGGTCCGCCGAAGATGGGCATGCGGGCGGCGATCGAGCTGATCCGGACCGAACGGGCGGCAGCGCTCGGCGACGACGTGCCGATCGAACTGGGAGCGTTCGCAGAGCCGCTCTATCTCGGCGAGCCGACCTGGGACGTGGGCGAATGGACCCTTTCCGGCTCGACAGATCAGGTGGCCGAGCGCCTTCGCCGGCACCGACGCCTAGCGATCTCCCACCTTCAAGTGCGGTTCATGTCGCGGAGCTGTGACGAGTTGGTCGACCAGATCGAGCGCTTCGGCGCCGATGTTTGGCCGCAGGTGGTCGCGTGACCGCCGCTGCAGTCGGCTGCGGCTCTGTCGAACGGGACCGTCGGACCAGGGCACCGCGATGGTGAGGCTCGTCGCGTTCCTCTTCCGGAACCCGGAGCTCTCCCACGAGGAGTTCGTCGAGCATTGGCGGAACCACCACGGTCCGCTGATCGCCGGCACCCCAGAGCTCGCCCGCCACGTCGTCCGATACGAACAGCACCCCCGCCACCTTGCCGACGACGGGCTGACGAGCAACGAGGACGCCGACGGCGTCGCGATGCAGTGGATGAACTCCCTCGACGACTTCGTCGCGTTCATCTCCGAGCCCGCCTACCGAGAGAAGGTCGCTCCTGATGAGCGGCAGTTCCTCGACATGGCACGCGTCCGTTACGTGATCTGCGAGGAGCCGAACGTGGTGATCGATCAACTCCGAGGGGACGGCCCGGTCGGGCGAACGGAGGGTCGGTAGCCGTGACCGGTACCCCAGAGCCAACCGCGACCGCAGGCTCCGCGTCGCCTGACGAGTTTGCCGGCCGGATCGCGGTGGTGACCGGCGGCGCGTCGGGCATCGGCGCAGCGACCACAGCGTTGCTTCGCTCACGCGGTGCCGTCGTCGAGGTCATCGACCTCCCCGACACCGACGTCACCGACGAGACGGCGGTGATCGATCGTTTCGCCGACATCGTCAAGCGGCACGGCCGAGTTGATCTCGCGGCGAACTGCGCCGGGGTCAATGGCCGGTACGGGCCGATCACCGAGTTGGACCTCGAGGAGTGGCGTCGCGTCATCGAGATCAACCTCACCGGCGTTTTCCTCTGCCTCCGGGAAGAGTTGCGCCACGTCGCTGCAGCCCAGGTCGCAGCGACCCCGACAGCGACCACGGCGTCGATCGTCAACGTTTCCTCGGGGGCCGGGCTACGCGGCTTCGCCAACCTCCCGCACTACGTCGCGTCCAAGCACGGGGTCATCGGCCTGACCCGCGCTGCTGCGGCGGAGTGGGCCCGACGCGGTGTCCGGATCAACGCGGTCGCGCCCGGCACGGTCCGCACGCCGATGCTCGAGTCCTTCTGTGGCAACGACGAAGCCGCGCTCGCGCAAATGGGCCGCGCCGCTCCGATGGGACGCCTCGGGACTCCGGACGAGATTGCCGAGGCGATCGTCTGGCTGTTGTCCGACGCGGCGCGTTTCGTGACCGGCAGCGTCGTGTCGGCCGACGGCGGAGTGAGTGCCGTATGACCGCTTCGTCTGCCGGTGGTGGCGATGGCGCCCGCAGGCTTTCGGGTCCCGACCTCGCCGGACACCGTGTGATCATCACCGGGGCGGCGTCGGGTATCGGCGCAGCGACGGCGCTCCTGTTGCGAGACCTCGGCGCGGAGGTCGTCACCGTCGACCGGGTCGCCGACGGCGTCGACCTCGAGGCGGACGTCACCGATCCCGAGGCGGTGCGACGGGCCTTCGACGAAGCGGCGGTTCGCCTCGGTGGGATCACCGGTGTCTTCAACAACGCGGGCGTCGGCAACCTCAAGCCCCTCCACACCTACAGCGACACCGAGTTCGACCGGATCGTGCGGGTGAACCTCCACGGCACGTTCCACGGAATCCGGGCCGCCGTGCCGTTGTTGGAGGCCGGCGGTGGCGGGTCGATCGTCAACATGGCCTCGATGTCGGGCGTGCGCCCGACCCGCAACGAAGGCCCCTACAGCGCAGCGAAGGCGGCGGTCATTGCACTCAGCCAGTCGGCGGCCCTCGAATACGGCCCCACGATCCGGGTGAACTGTGTGTCACCCGGGTTCATCCGAACACCGCTGACGATGATGGTCGCCGACGACCCGTCGATGGAGGCGGAACTCCGAGCCGGCACCCCCGCTGGGCGAATCGGTCGTCCAACAGAGGTGGCGTCAGTCGTCGCGTTCCTGTTGTCGGACGCAGCGTCGTACATCACCGGTCAGAACCTGGTGATCGACGGCGGGGCGTCGCTGCCCTCGAAGCAGACCGACGACGTGCTGCGCCGACTCGGCGGTTGAGGACGCGGGCTCAGTAACCCCGCGGGAGGCCCAGGACGTGTTCCGCCACGTAGGCGAGCACCAGTTCCTGGCTGATGGGAGCGAGCCGCGGGAGCCGCGCCTCTCGGAAGTAGCGCTCGACGTGGTACTCGGTCGCGTACCCGAAGCCGCCGAAGGTCTGCACCGCCCGGTCGGCGGCGAAGAAACCCGCCTCCGCGGCGAGGAACTTGGCGAGGTTCGCCTCTTCGCCGCACGGCTCACCGGCGTCGATCCGGCGAGCGGCCTCCCCGATCATGAGTTGCGCTGCTCGCAGGCGAGCGTGCGCTTCGGCGAGGGGGAACGCGATGCCCTGGTTCTGACCGATCGGCCGGTTGAAGACCACGCGCTCGTTGGCGTAGCGCACTGCGGCGCGTAACGCTGCGCGTCCGATCCCGACCGCTTCGGCCGCGATGAGGATCCGCTCCGCGTTCAACCCGTCGAGGAGGTAGCGGAACCCGCGGCCCTCCTCGCCGACGCGGTCGGCGACGGGAACTCGGACACCGTCATAGGTGGTCTCGCACGACGCAATCGCGTTGCGTCCCATCTTCGGGATCGCCCTCGCGTCGACGCCGGGCGCGTGCCGATCCACGAGAAACAGCGTCATGCCGTCGGTGGGGCGGTTGACCTCCGCAAGGGGGGTCGTTCGGGTGAGCAGGAGAATGCGGTCGGCTTGGAGCGCCTTGGTGGTCCACACCTTGCGGCCCGTGACGACGTAGTGATCGCCGTCGCGCACGGCGCGGGTTGTGATCTTGGTCGTGTCGGTTCCCGCGTCGGGTTCGGTGACGCCGAAGGCGACGTGGAGTGAACCGTCGGCGACCCGCGGCAGGAACCGTTGCCGGATCTCGTCGCTGCCGTGTAGGACGACGGGGTGCATCCCGAAGATCGACAGGTGGATTGCGGACGCCCCGTTCATGCATGCGCCCGACGCCGCGACCTCCTCGAGCACCGCGGCTGCCTCGGCGACGCCGCGCCCCCCGCCCCCGTAGCGCTCGGGGATGGCGATGCCGATCCAACCGCCGGCGGCCATTGCCTCGTAGAACTCGACAGGAAACCGGTGATCGGACTCGGCCGCCGCCCAGTAGTCATCGGGAAACTGCGCGCACGTTGCGGCGACCGCTTCGCGAATCAATGCGACATCGTCGTCCATTGCCCCATTCCAGCGGATCGGACCCGCTGACGTGGGCGCCACGGTGAAAGTGGTCGTCGTTGACACCCTCGTCACGGGGCTCAGACGCGCAGTTCCATCTCGCGGTCCGCGGCGGCCTGCAACGTGGTCGTGGAGAGCGAGTCGAGCGCTGCTTGACGGCCCTCGACCCACGCGAAATGCAGCGCGCACTCCGACGGCTTGTCGGTGCAGCGCCGTCCGTCGAGGAGACAGTGGGAGATGTCGAGTGAGCCTTCGAGGCATCCCACGATGTCGAGGAGCGAGATCTTCGACGCTGGACGAGCGAGGCTGCACCCACCGTTTCGGCCCGGCGTCGCGGCGAGGAACCCGCCCCGCGAGAGGCGATTGACCACCGTCGGCACATTGCCGGCCGGGATCGCACACTCGGCGGCGAGCTGACGAGCCGTGCGCCGTTCGCCTTCGGGAAGCGTCGCCAGGTGAATCAACAACCGGACCCCGTACTGGCCCTGTTTCGTGAGACTGAGCTGCACCGCTGCTCCTCGCGGGTTGGGGGCCAACTTGGGACCAGGGTCACAACTTTGCCGGTCCCCTTGAATCGTTCGTAACGATCGCGATAATAACCCGCGTCTGCCGAAACCTACGGGTGGCCCGACCCCTCCCGGGGGAGAGGAGCGCACGGATGGCTGAGAAGGTCTACGACGCGATCGTGATCGGGGCCGGCCACAACGGCCTCTGTCTTGCCGCCTACCTCCAGCGGGGAGGGCTGCGTACGGCGGTGATCGAACGGCGCCACGAGGAAGGGGGTGGCGTCAACACCGAGGAGCCCTTGCTCGCCGGCTACCGATTCAACCTCCATGCCCAGTACATGGAGTTCTTCGACATCATGCCGATGATCCAGGACTTCGGCCTCGAGGACCTCGGTCTGCGGACCGTCATGCCGGAGGCGCAGGCCGGGATTGCGTTCGCGGACGGTCGTCCGCCGGTGATCCTGCATCGTCCCGACCTGTTGGACCGCACCCACGCCAGCATCGCCCGCTACTCACGCGCTGACGCTGACCGGTACGTCGAGTTGAAGACCCGTGCCGCGCGGCTCGAACAACTGTTGGCGATCGGGCTGTACAACCCGCCGTCGCCGGTCGCCGAGCAGTCCCAGGGAGACCTGTTGGAGGCGGCATTCGGCGACTTGGGTATCGGCCGTCACTTCACCCTCAAGACCCCCAAGATCGTCATCGACGAGATGTTCGAGACCCCCGAACTCCGGGCGCTGCTCTACCGGGCGTCGGTCGAGTGGGGCTACCCGATCGACAGTTTCGGTACCGGTGGGATGTTCCTGTCGTTCGTCATGTGGACGATGGGCAACTGGAAGATGGCGCTCGGTGGAACACACACCCTCGCCAAGGCGATGACCCAGGCCTGTTATCGCGAGGGCGTCGACCTGATCGAGAACACCAATGTCGAACGCGTCGTCGTCGAGGATGGCCGGGCGGTTGGCGTGGAGGTGCGGGACGGTGTCGTGATCCGTGCCGAGCGGGCGATCGCGTCGAACGCGGATCTCCGTCAGACGTTGCTCACCATGGTTGGCCCGGACCACCTGAGCGATCTCTGGGTGCAGCGTGCCGAGGCGTACCGCTACGGACCGAGTCACGTGCTGGGCACCCCGATGTTCTGCCTCTACGAAGCGCCGCAGTACCGCTCGGCGCGCTGGGACCAGGAGATCGACCGCTGCTTCTACACGATGGTCGGATTCGACGGTCCCGACGACACCGCCCGCTACATCCGTGACGCCTACTCGGGGAGGCTTCCGAAACCGGCGGCAGGAACCTGGGTGAACTCGTTGTGGGACCGAGCGCAGGCGCCGCCGGGTCGACACGCCGCGAGCGGGTGGTACTTCCTGCCGCCGGCCTCCGCGCTGAGCGCTGAGGAGTGGGCCGAGGTCCGCTCGACGTTCAACGACCGGTTCCTCGACGAGTGGGTCAAGGCCGCACCCAACATGACCCGCGACAACGTGATCGCGCAGCGCCTCTACACGCCCGATCAGATGGAGCGGAAGAACATGATGCTGGAGGGCGACTTCTCCAACGGTGAGTTCGTTCCCGACCAGATGGGGATGAACCGACCGTTCCCCGAGGCATCGAACTATCGCACCGAGATCGACGGCCTCTATCTGTGCGGGCCCTCGGCGTTCCCCGGCGGTGGCGTGCACGCCGCGTGTGGATACAACGCCTACAAGGCGATGGCGGAGGACCTCGACCTCCCCAGTCCGATCGGCTCCGGGAGGGCGTACTGACATGGCCGACATCTACACCGACGCGTGGTACGACGCCGTCCGCGACACCATCAACGCGAAGGTGGCCGACATCGCGGATGTGCCCGACGGCGGCTTCACCGTCGCCGTCGACATTCAGGGCGACGGCGCCTCCCCGTACTTCCCGCCTGAGGGTGCCCGGCATTTCCTGATCCGCATCGAGGACGGGCACTGCGAGTGGTACCGCGAG
>JAKOVA010000080.1 GCA_029782335.1 Actinomycetes bacterium
TGTCGGCCTGGTTTCCGTTGACACCGCCCGCCGCACTGTCCTCGCCCCAGGCGCCGACTACGATCGTGTCACCCGACACCGACAGGGTGGTGCCGAAGTTGTCCTGGGCTTCGGTGTTTGACGCCTTCAGATACGCCTGCTGCGACCACACACCACCAGACCGCACGAACACATACGCGGCGCCTGAGCTCGACGACGAGTTGTCGGCCTGGTTTCCGTTGACACCGCCCGCCGCACTGTCCTCGCCCCAGGCGCCGACTACGATCGTGTCACCCGACACCGCCACCGCGGCGCCGAAGAGGTCACCCGCCGCGGTGTTGGATGCCTTCAGATACGCCTGCTGCGACCACACACCACCAGACCGCACGAACACATACGCCGCACCCGCGTTCGTCGCCGAATTGTCGGCCTGGTTCCCGTTGACGCCCGCCGCCGCACTGTCCTCGTAGAACGCGCCAACGGCGATCGTGTCACCAGAGATCGACACCACGCTCCCGAAACGATCCGACGCGTCGGTGTTCGACGCCTTCAGATACGCCTCCTGATGCCAAGCGCCGTCGACACAGCGGAACACGTACGCCGCGCCTGAGCTCGACGCCGAATTGTCGGCCTGGTTCCCGTTGACGCCCGCCGCCAAGCTGTCCTCGAGCGGCGCGCCGATCACCATGGTGTCGCCCGACACCGACACGGACTGGCCGAAGATGTCGCCGGCCTCCGTGTTCGACGCCTTCGCATATGCCGGACACGGCGCCGGACCCGCGGGCGGGGCCGTGGTCGTTGTCGCGGGCGGGGCCGTGGTTGTCGTCGCGTTCTCTCGCAGGCGCTGCATTAACAACAGGTAGTCACGGATCGTCATCACCCGCACCCACCTACGCGCCCGACACTGCAACACCCAACCATCCGCTGAACGACCGAACTCCCGCGTCGAACAACGAGTACCCGGCCTCGCCAGCCGACACCCCGCGGTCAAGCCCCCAACCAGGAGCACGACCAACAACACACCGACGGCATTCAAACGAGCCTTGCGCATCCCCAAAATGCTACGGAGCGTCAAGAGCAATTCCACCCAACCAGATCAAAGAGATCTCGCGGAGGAGCATCCCCCGCTGACGGTCACCTCGAAGAGGAGGTAAGTGTCGCGTGTCAGTGGTCGAGCAACAGCCGGTGAAGACGCGGCGCAGCTTCCCCGATGAGCTCAAACGTGACGCGGTGTCGATGGTGCTCGATGAGGTCTGTCAGATCGTCGATGTCGCTCGACGGCTCGGGGTGGGTGATGGCACGTTGGGAACTGGGTTCGCCAGGCCCGTGCCGATCGGGGTGAGCGGGCGGGGTTGACGACGCGGTCGAGGATGTCGAGAACGCGCTGGTCGCAGCACTCATTCGCGCGACTCCCCAGTCGGCACGCGACGGGTCATCCGCTGCGTGTGGAGGCGTGGCGCGGCGCGGCGTCGGAACCCGGCGACGAGCGTGGGCGGTCCCGCACGGACGAAACCGACCGACTCGAAGAAGGCGATCCCCGACGTGTTCTCGGCGAACGTGTCGAGGTGACAACCGGGGACGCCCGCCTGACGCAGCCGGGCGAACCAGGCGTCCATCAGCCGACGGCCGGCGCCCCGGCCGCGTGCGGCGGGGAGGAGATCGATGTGGAGGTGAGCGGGGAACTCGGGATCGGTCGCGGCAAGCACGCCGGGGTCGACGCGACGGGTCACGACATCGGCGACGCCGTCGAGGATCGTCCGCCACACGACGCCCGCGGTGCCGGCTCGGACGGCGATGCCCCGGCGCAGGATGTGGCGACCCGCGACGACAGCGGGATTCCAGGCGCGTCGGGCGTCGAGTGCCCCGAGGAGGTAGCCGCTCACCACACCGTCGAGTTCGACCACGAACGCCGATGCAGGCTCGACGTCGGTGTAGTAGCCGCTGAACATGTCGGCGAAGCTCGCTGCGTCTCGCCACAACCACCCGACCGGCGCGCCGAGGTATCCGGTCTCCACACAAATGTGACGAACCCGACTGCGGTCGGCGCGCTCATACGGTCGGACCACCATGTCGAGGCCGTCCGCGTCCCAACGGATGGCGCCCGTCACGGCGTGATCTGACGCACGAGGTCGGATGGTCGCATATCGTCGGCACCGATCGTTCGCGAGGGGGTCACGATGATCGCACGTCCACATTTCTCCCGCCTGCGTGTGTGGGCGGCTGCCCTGCTCACGATCGGCTCGGTCCTCGCGGCCTGTACACCGCCGCCGACCCTGACCCCGGCCCAGCAGGTCGACCAGATCATCCGATTCGTCGAACGGTCGCGTGGCCACAACTTCGTCACCCCTCCTGTGGTCTCCTTCGCGTCTGACACCGTCTTCCGCCAAGCGGTGCTCGACAACCTGGTTGCCGCGAAGCCGGCGGTCGACGCCGCTGAACCGACCTTCCACGCCCTCGGCTGGCTCGGGACGGACCGTGACCTCTACGAGCAGTACCGGATCGCGTTCGGCGGGGCCGTCGTCGGCTTCTACGACCCCTCCAACGGCGTGCTGCTCGTCCGGGGGACGTCGATGACGCCGTATCGCCGAGAGGTGATCGCCCACGAGTTGACCCACGCCCTCGACGACCAGATCTTCGGGCTCGACGAGACCTTCGACGACGGAATGCTCGGCGAGCGCACCTTCGCCTCGCTCGTCGCCATCGAGGGGAGCGCGTCACGGGTGCAACAGGCGTACGTCGCATCCATGTCGGGCATCGAACAGGCCCAGGACCTCGCGGAACAGCTCAGCCTCGGCGCCGATCCGACCCTGCTGTCGGTGCCGCTCGCGTTGCTGAGCTTTGCGCAGGCGCCCTACCTGCGCGGACCGACCTTCATCCGCCAGGCTGCCGCAGCGCTCGGTGGAGGAACCGCCGGCCTCGACGCCGCACTGCTGCGGTACCCCGCGACCGCCGAGCAGGCCTTCGACACGGCGGCCTACGTGGCGAACGAGCTGGCGGTCCCGGTCGCGACCCCGCCGGTCGAGGCGGGAGGCACGCCAGTCGCGTCGGGAACGTGGGGGCAGTTCCTGCTCACGATGCTGCTTCGGTCGGGCCTCGCACTCGACTCGGTTGATCCCGCAACCCGTGGGTGGGCGGGCGACGCGTACGTGACCTGGACCGACGGAGCACAGAGCTGTTTCCGGCTCGACGTGCAGATGGACACGCCCCAGGCCGCGACCACCCTGCGGACGGCCCTCACCTCCTGGCGGAACTCGCGGCCGGGTGTCACGACGGCGGAGCTCGATCCGGTCCTCACGCGCGTGACCGCCTGCAGCTGAGCGCCGGCGCGCGAGCGGCCGAGTTCAGGTGCCGCCGGGGTCGGTCGTCGTGGGCGGCGCCGTGGTCGGCGGCTCGGTCGTGGGAGGCGCGGTGGTGGGTGGCGCGGTCGTCGGTGGTGCCGTGGTGGGTGGCGCGGTGGTGGCCGGCGCGGTGGTGGCCGGCGGGGTCGTCGTCGGCGCGGGCGTCGCGGGCGGAGCCGGCGTCGGCGCCGTGGTCGGCGGGAAGGGGAAGAACGGGAACAGGCGAGTCGTCGAGGTGCCGCGGTGGCGACTGGCGCGATCCGTCGTGGTGGTGGCGAGCGCGGTGCTCGAGGCGGAATCCTCCGGCGCAGCCGCGACCGGCACCGAGGTCTCGGGGGCGGCAACCGTCGTCTCTGCGAGCACGGAAGTCGAGTCCAACGTGCTGGTGGAGGTGGTCGGGCGGCGTGTGGTGGTGGTGGGCCTGGGCTCGGAGGCGGACCGGACCACCGGCTCATTCGAGCCGCGCGAGACGGCCCACGCGCCAACGATGACGGCGATCAGGGCTGCGCCGGCGGCAACGGTCATCCGGGGTGAGGGACGTCGGCGCTCCACATGAACCACGGTGATCTCGTCGCTGCGGGAGATCACCTCCGGCGGTCGGTCTGCCGACGGCGGAACCTCGCTCACCACGACCGGGGCATCGGTCGTGGTGACGATGCCGGCGCCGGCGCGGGCGCCTCTCGCTGTCGCACCTCTGGGGGGCGAGTTCGTCGACCCGAGTGTTGCGGCGGCGCTCATCGTCGATTCGAGCGAGGTGTGA
>JAKOVA010000134.1 GCA_029782335.1 Actinomycetes bacterium
CAGCCCGACGGGCGGCTATGTCCAGGGCACAGTGCAGATCACCGCCACGGCCAGCGATACGAACGGCGTCAAGCAGGTCGAGTTCTTCGTCGATGGCACGAGCATCGGCGTGGACACCAACGGCGCGGATGGCTGGTCGGTGGACTGGGATACGTCAGAGGGCCTCGATGGCGAGCACACGCTGAAGGCGGTCGCCACCGACACCGCCGGCAACTCGGCGGAGCACAGCATCACCGTCACGGTGGATAACTCGCGGCCCGATGTGAGCTTCATCACCCCGGTGGATTTGCAGACTGTCGCGGGTATGGTCTCCATCGAGGCCAGCGCCAGCGACCCGCACAGCGGTATCACCTCGGTAGAGTTCTGGGTAGATGGCGTCCTTCAATACACGGATACCGACAGCACTGATGGCTGGACGTGGACGTGGGACGCCAGCGCCCTTGAGAACGGTGACTACATTCTGGGTCTCACCGCCGTAAATGGCGCGGGGCTGACGAACAACACGTCGATACAGGTGGTGGTAGATAACGGCCCGCCGCCCGACACGACCCCGCCGACGGTGAGCATCACCAGCCCGGCGGATGGCAGCACGGTTGCAGGTGTGACGACCATCACGGCGTCGGCGACGGATGACGGCACCGTGACGCGGGTCGAGTTCTTCGTCGATGGCACGTCCATCGGTGCCGACGAGAACGGCGCGGATGGCTGGTCGGTGGACTGGGACACGACCGGGGACGTCGATGGCTGGTACGTGCTGACAGCTAAGGCAACCGATGACAGCAACAACACCGGCGAGAGCGACGGTGTGGAGGTGCTGGTGGACAACATCCCCACCGTGCTGGAGATCGTCCGCCCCACCAGCGGCGCGCCGGTTTCCGGGCAGGTTGAGATCGCGCTGAGCGGCAGCCCCGACCTGATGCGGGTGGAGGTGTACCTCGACGGCGAGTACCTCGATGAGGCAACGCTGGTCGATGGCGTCTGGACGCTGCTGTGGGACACGACCGCGTTCGAGGATGGCGTGTACACGCTGACGGCCTACGGCATGACGGAGCTGGAGCAGGGCATCGAGTCGCAGGCGATGCAGGTGACGGTGCAGAATACCGAAACCCCGCCGGGCGACGAGCCTACCCCCACCGTGCCCGACGTGCTGCCCGCGATGCTGTGCGACCTGGACGATGGCAGCCTGAACGCCCACCACTGCGGGCGCCCGGTGGCGATCTTCCGCAGCGGTGACGAGCTGCACCTGTACGGCATCGACATCAACACCGGGAACGGCTCGCTGGCGCTGCTCGTGACGGCGGCGGACATCGAGTCGGCGGGTGTGCCGGAAGATGTGCCGGTGCTGATCGCCGTGG
>JAKOVA010000117.1 GCA_029782335.1 Actinomycetes bacterium
CGAACGCACGCGCCGCGATCGGGCGGAAAAACGAAGGGGACGCCTTGCGGCGGCGGGGGTACATCTGAGGTCCTGGACTGGCGAAACGCTATTGTAAGATCGCGGCCTCGAAGCGCGATGAATTAATTCCTCGTGCCTCGCATCCAGCAACCCTAAAGTGCGGGTCTCCCACACCCTGGAATTCGGCATCAAACCATGAGCATCGTTGCTGTTGTCGGCCTCGGCTACGTTGGCCTCCCGCTGGCCGTGGAATTCGGCAAGGTCTTGGAGACGATCGGGTACGACCTGTCGGCCGCGAAGATCGACCATTTCCGCCGCCACGAAGACCCCACCGGCGAAGTCTCGCGCGAGCAGTTCGAGGCCGCCAAACGGCTCACGGTTACCAACGATCCGAAGGACCTGGCGCGCGCCGACTTCCTGATCGTAGCGGTGCCGACCCCGGTCGACGCGGGCCACAATCCCGACTTTTTCCCTCTGGTATCGGCCAGCGAGACCTGCGGTCGCCACATGAAGCGCGGCGCGACCGTCGTGTACGAATCGACCGTCTACCCCGGGGCGACGGAAGAGGTGTGCATCCCGGTGCTCGAGAAGCACTCGGGGATGAAGTGGCTGAAGGACTTCCATGTCGGGTATTCACCCGAGCGGATCAACCCCGGCGACAAGGAACACACGCTGCCGCGCATCGTGAAGGTCGTCTCGGGCGACGACGCGGCGACGCTCGACGCGGTCGCCGCGCTGTATGGCGCAGTGGTCAAGGCCGGCGTGCACAAGGCTAGCAGCATCAAGGTCGCCGAGGCGGCCAAGGTCATTGAGAACACGCAGCGCGACCTGAACATCGCGCTGGTCAACGAGCTGGCGATGATCTTCGACCGCATCGGCATCGACACGCTCGAGGTGCTGAAGGCCGCCGGCACGAAGTGGAACTTCCTGCCGTTCCGCCCGGGGCTGGTCGGCGGCCACTGCATCGGCGTCGACCCGTACTACCTGACCCACAAGGCCGAGATGCTCGGCTA
>JAKOVA010000122.1 GCA_029782335.1 Actinomycetes bacterium
CATGCGGCTGCCGCCGGTGAACGGGGTCAGCCGCTCGTCGTTGCCCGCGTCGGCGTGGCGGTCGTGATAATCGTTGACGAGGTTGGCGCCGGCGTGCACGAGCAACGCGCCGGCCAACGCGAGCGCGGCGACCCCGACGTGCAGCGGCACGCCGCCGCCGGCGGCGCTCGCGAGCCCGACCAGCACCGCGACGGCCGTGACACTCAGGAACTGCGGTCGGGTCGCCGCGAACCAGATCGCCGGCGACCCCCGGGCGGCCAAGCCGCGCTCAGGCGGCTTCGATGCCTTCGGTCTCGGGGACGCCCTGCCAGAGCATCTCGTAGCCGAGCTCCTTGCTGTCGGTGCACAGCTCGCCCAGCGCGGCGAACTTGGCCTTGAAGACGGAGTCGGCGTGCGAGCGCTCGTGCTCGTCGAAGGAGCGCCAGTAGGTGACGATCGCGACGTCGTGGTCGGAGTCGCGGGCGCTGCCCAGCGAGCCTTCCTCGGACGCGAAGCCCGAGAAGCGGAACACCTGGCCGGCGATGAAGCCGCCCTTGTCGCCGCCATAGGTTTCCTTGACGACGTTGCACATCTCGCCGACCGCGAGCTCGACGTCGTCGAGGGTCACCCCCGGCTTGAGCTTGACGGCGTTGAACAGCATTTTCGCGCCGAAGGGGATCGTGATGGGTCCGAACATGGGAGTCTCCTGGATGCGGTCTGACGGGCGATCTGGGGGCGTGCGAGCGGGGTTTCAATCCCGTCGCGGACGCACCCGGCCGCTCATGGGCGGCTACCCGGATGCGGGGGCAGTGTACGTCGCCCCCCAAGACCCTGCTCCCGGTCGGGGCAGGGCGCCGCTCAGTTGCAGCTGCTCTCGAACTGGATCTTGCTCGCCAGCACCTTGCTGCCGGCCGACGTCGATTGCAGCGTCCCCTTGACCTCGACGCAGGCCCCGTCGCGCAGGTTGAGCGCGCTGCCGCCTTCGTAGGTGACGCTACCCGACGCATCGACCGGCGTGGCGCGCACGATGAAGTGGCCGACGTCGACGAAACCGCTGATCAGTCCTTTCAGCTCGAATTCGCTCGTAGCGTCGTCGTCTTCGACCTCGACCTTCGACGCCACCACGACGCCCGCCTGCACCGGGCCCTCGATTTCCACGCGCCGTCCGACAGCCAGGTCCGCCACCGTGCCGCCTTCGAGCCTTGCCTTGCTGGCATCGACGCGCACGCCGTCGACGCTGAAATCGGCCAGCGAACCGAAGCGATCGATCACGCCCTCGATCTCGACCTTCGACACGTCGCCGAGGTCGGGCGTGGCGACGACGTCGACGCGGGTGGCGGCCAGCACGCCGGCGACCGGCTCCGAGGATGCGCGCACCCGGACCTGGACGCCGTTGGCCAGGCCGGCGGGCGCAGGGCTCGCGGCCGAGTAGTCGACGGTCAGCGTCCCGAGCTGGAAGCGCTTCGCAGTCGGGTCGAGGGCGGCGATCGTGCCGCGCACCTTGTACCCGGCCGCCTGCGCCTTGCGCTACCGGAGCCCGGGATCCGGTGCGACGGAATCTCCGTGGCCGTCGGGATCGCCGCCGGCGTCGTACACGGCGATTCGGCCCTGGTGGACGCCGGCTCGCACGCGATCCGAGTGACCGGCCGGCGCGACGGCACCGTCATCAGAGGGCTCGAGGTCCATCCGGCACTTGTGGTCAGCCTGTCGGCGCGGTAGACCGTGCTTGGTCCCGCGTGGCACGACCGGGTGCCGCCGGTCGCCATCCGTCCGCTCCCAGGGATGACGGCCCTGCCCTCTGACCCGCCCACGCGGATGCACGGGAAGGGCGTCCGATGAAACGGGCATCGATCCTGTCCGTGGCCCTGCTGTTCGCCGTGATCGCGACGCCGGGCAGCACGTCCAGAGCGAGCGCGAGGGTCGGCTCGCTCATCGCCGATCCGTGGCCGCCGATGGGTGCCGTCGTGGAACGCGCGATCCACGAGGGTTGGGTCTGCGCCGGGCTGCCACACCCTGCCGTCTCGGACGGGGCCGTCAGCCGGCACTGGAGCGATCCCGGGGGGCGGGACGGACGCGTGATCGGCCTTGTCGCCCGCATGGACGAGATGGTCATGCTGCTGTGGCCCATGCCGTTCTTGTGAGCGGGCGCCGCCCGGAGCATGCGATCGCGTGGATCGCCACGCGTCAGTGCCCGTAGCCGCCCTGCACCGAGACCTTGCCGGCGAACCGGGTGTAGACGTACGCCGTGTAGAGCAGCACCAGCGGCATGCCCAGCAGAGCGATGACCAGCA
>JAKOVA010000124.1 GCA_029782335.1 Actinomycetes bacterium
GACGACGGTCTCGGGCGTGGCCAACACCTGGGGCTACGGCGCGATGACGAACTCGTACAACGACATGCAGAACACGAAGTGTGCGTTGTACATCGGCTCGAACGCCGCCGAGGCGCACCCGGTCTCGATGGTGCACATGCTGCATGCGAAGGAGAACGGCGCGAAGCTGATCGTCTGCGATCCGCGTCGCACCCGCACCGCCGCGAAGGCCGACGAGTACGTGCGTTTCCGCTCGGGCACCGACATTCCGGTGCTGTTCGGCATCCTGCATCACATCTTCAAGAACGGCTGGGAAGACACCAAGTACATCAACGACCGGGTCTACGGGATGGACAAGGTCCGCGAGGAGGTGCTCGCGAAATGGACGCCCGAGGCGGTCGAGGAGGCCAGCGGGGTACCGGGCGAGCAGCTCGCGCGCGTGGCCGAGATGATGGCCAAGAACCGCCCGTCGACGATCGTCTGGTGCATGGGCCCGACCCAGCACTCGATCGGCAATGCGATGGTGCGCGCCTCGTGCATCCTGCAGCTCGCGCTGGGCAACGTCGGCGTCTCGGGCGGCGGCGCGAACATCTTCCGCGGCCACGACAACGTGCAGGGCGCGACCGACATCGGCCCGAACCCGGACTCGTTGCCGGGCTACTACGGTGTCGCCGCGGGGTCCTGGAAGCACTTCGGCGCGGTCTGGGGCGTCGACTACGACTGGATGCAGAAGCAGTTCGCGCCCGGCATGATGGAGAAGCCCGGGATCACCGTGTCGCGCTGGGTCGACGGCGTGCTCGGCGCCAAGGACACGCTCGACCAGCCGTCGAACCTGCGCGGGGTCGTCTACTGGGGGCACGCGCCGAACTCGCAGACGCGCGGCCTCGACATGAAGAAGGCGATGGACAAGCTCGACCTGCTGGTGGTGGTCGACCCGTATCCGTCGGCGACCGCGGCGATGGCGGCGCTCGCGAGCGACCCGAAGGGCGTCAATCCGAATCGTTCGGTCTACCTGCTGCCGGCGGCGACCCAGCTCGAGACCTCGGGCTCGTGCACCGCGTCGAACCGCTCGATCCAGTGGCGCGAGAGAGTGATCGAGCCGCTGTTCGAGTCGATGCCCGACCACACGATCATGCAGGCCTTCGCGGACCGGCTCGGTTTCGGCGAGCAGCTGTCGAAGAACTACAAGATGATCACGATGACCAAGCACGGCATCGAGTGGAAGGAGCCCGAGCCCGAGTCGATCCTTCGCGAGATCAATCGCGGCGTCTGGACGATCGGCTACACCGGGCAGTCGCCGGAACGGCTGAAGCTGCACATGAAGCACATGGCCACCTTCGACGTGAAGACCCTGCGCGCGAAGGGCGGGCCTTGCGACGGCGACTACTTCGGCTTGCCGTGGCCGTGCTGGGGCAACCCCGAGATGAAGCATCCGGGTACGCCGAACCTGTACCAGACCGACCGCCACGTGATGGACGGCGGCGGCAACTTCCGCGCGAACTTCGGCGTCGAGCGCGACGGCGTGTCGCTGCTGGCCGCCGACGGTTCGCACTCCAAGGGGGCCGACATCAAGACCGGCTATCCGGAGTTCGATGCGGCGCTGCTCAAGAAGCTCGGCTGGTGGGACGAACTCACCGACGCCGAGAAGCAGGCAGCCGAAGGCAAGAACTGGAAGACCGACCTGTCGGGCGGAATCATCCGCGTCGTGATGACCAAGCACGGCTGCTACCCGTTCGGCAACGCGAAGGCGCGCGCGGTGGTCTGGAACTTCCCCGACCCGGTGCCGATCCACCGCGAGCCGATCTACGGCACGCGGCCCGACCTGGTGGCCAAGTACCCGACGCACGACGACAAGAACAAGTTCTGGCGGATGCCCACGCTGTACAAGTCGCTGCAGCAGAAGAACGTCGAGGACAAGCTCTACGAGAAGTTCCCGCTGATCCTGTCGTCGGGCCGGCTCACCGAATACGAGGGCGGCGGCGACGAGACGCGCTCGAACCCCTGGCTGGCCGAACTGCAGCAGGACTCGTTCGTCGAGATCAATCCGCGCGCTGCCAACGACCGTGGCATCCGCAACGGCGAGTACGTCTGGCTGTCGACGCCGACGGGGGCGCGCCTGAAGGTCAAGGCGCTGGTCACCGAGCGCGTCGGCCCCGACACCGCGTGGATGCCGTTCCACTTCGCGGGCTGGTGGCAGGGTCGCGACATGAAGGAGTTCTACCCGGAGGGCGCGGCGCCGGTGGTGCGCGGCGAGGCGGTCAACACGGCCACGACCTACGGCTACGACTCGGTCACGATGATGCAGGAGACCAAGACCACGATCTGCCAGATCGAGAAGGCCACGGCCTGAGCGCCGGCGTCGCACCAGATA
>JAKOVA010000135.1 GCA_029782335.1 Actinomycetes bacterium
CACGACGCCGGGCACGAAACTGGAACCGATCAAAACGAGTGGCATCACCACGAGCATGGATGACGCCCGCCGGCTCATGCTGATGGTCTGCTCGGCGACCGGCATCAACGAGCCCTACCTCACCGGAGACCCCTCGACCGGCAACCTCGCCACGGCCAAATCGATGGAGCGACCGATGGAACTCCAGTTCACCGCCCGGCAGCGCCTCTGGTCGTCGATCCTCGGCAACATCCTCGACTATATCATCGACCAGGCCGCGATGATGCCGTCCGGGCCGCTGCATGCGGGAGCGACAGTCGAGATCGACGATGACGGCGACCGGATCGTGACGCTCGGCATCGACCCGGAGACCGGGGAGCCAATGAACCGGGCGGTCGAGGTCAAGTTTCCGCCGATCCTGCGACACGACCTCCTGGAGCAGATCGACGCCATTGTTCATGCCGGCACCCTCAAGGGCGCCGCGCCGGCCGGCACGATCCCAGTCAAGCACCTGGCGCGGATGCTCCTCGTCGCCCTCGGGGAGGAGCGCGCCGCCGATCTCGTCGAGGAGTGGTTCCCGGAGGGCGAAGACTCGCAGGCGGATGACAGCGAGGCCGCACTCGCGACGGCGATCGGGCGGCTGGAGGCATATCTCCGGGAGGTGTCGGCATGACCTCGCTCCGCGACCTCCTCGAAAACATCGCCACCCTGACGAAGATCTGGAAGCGGGACCGGGCACTCAAACCTATCGAGACAAAACTCGCCCGGCAGATGGCGAAGGCTTTCCGAGCGCACCGGGCCGTCTTTATGCAGGAGTTCGAGCGGGTCGGCCCGAGGATCCTCGGCGAGGCCTCTACCCCACCTGCGATCGAAGGGGCACTCGAAGCAGCCTACCAGGCGACACTCGCCGACTTCCTCACCCCGATCGAGGAGGCTGCCGAAGCCGCCGTCGTCGCCGCCGCGAAGCATCGGGTCGCTGAGTTCGGGATCAGCTTTGCGTTTGACCTCAAAAACCCCCGAGCGATCGCCGCCATCAAAGCACAGGCGGCCGCGTCCGTCGAGGAGATCGACGCGACAACCCGGGACGACCTCACCCGTATCCTGACGCAAGGGATGGAGGAGGGCTACAACTACCAGCAGGTAGCCCGGGCGATCGCGGCGAAGTACGACGAGTATGCAGTCCCGGTCACCCGGCCCCGGCACATTCGCAACCGGGCGGAACTGATCGCAGTCACTGAAGCGGCCGAGGCGTACGAGACTGGGAACCGGCTCGTCATCGACGAGATGACCGCCGTCGGCCTGGAGATGGAGATGTCCTGGTCGACGGTAGGTGACGAGAGAGTCTCCGATGGCTGTATCGCCAACGCGGCCGTCGGCTGGATCCCGGTCGACCAGCTGTTCCCGTCCGGGCACCAGCACGCGCCCCGGTTCCCCGGGTGCCGGTGCGCCACCCTGTACCGCCGGAGGCCGACAACATGACAGGAGGGATGGAGAGTGTGACAGGAGAATTACGCGAGTTCGACGGGACCGTGGTCCCGCTCATCGAAGCAAAAACCGACGACAAGGGCACGATCCCTATCAAGATCATCGACCCCGGGTGGGGCTCATCGGGCTACTACTCCCGCGAGGTCCTGCAGCAGGCAGTGAACGATCGGGTCTACGCGGCCGGGACCCAGATGTTTTGGAACCACCCGAGCAAAACCGATGAAAAGGACCGGCCGGAACGCGACCTC
>JAKOVA010000173.1 GCA_029782335.1 Actinomycetes bacterium
TGGGGGATCGGCTACCTCCTGATCTTCGAGAGCTTCGTGGCGCGAGGTGGCCGCTCGCTCGGTGCGTTGTCGATCCATGCGCACGCAGCGTCGATCCTCGCGGACACGGCAGATCGCGAGCTGCGTTTGGGCTACTTCTCGGCCTCGACCGGCATCGCGAGCTGCGCCGTCATCACGGTTCTGGCGGTTGCGGTGACGACGTGGCGACTCAACCGAGCGGAGGTTCCCTGAGCCGCGCGAATAGCGTGCAGGGCCGATGACCGGCCGCTATGTCCTCACGATCGACCTCGGCACTTCGGGGCCCAAGGTCGCGCTGTTCACCCTCGACGGCGACTATGTCGACGGCGAGTTCAGCCCTGTCGAGTTGGTGCTCGTCGGAACCCACGGGGTGGAGCAGCGACCGGAGGACTGGTGGAGCGGGATCGTCTCGGCGAGCGAGCGTCTCTGGTCCCGGGTCGATGTCGAGCCGACCGAGGTCGCGGCGGTCTCGGTGACGAGCCAGTGGTCCGGAACGGTTGCCGTGGACTCCGACGGCCACCACCTGCACAACGCCGTCATCTGGATGGATGCACGGGGAGCGGATCAGACGACCGACCTGGTCGGTGGCCTGGTGAAAGTCGCCGGTTACGAGCCCAGAAAGCTCCGTCGATGGATTCAGCTCACCGGTGGCGCGCCGTCTCATTCGGGCAAAGACCCGATCAGCCACATCCTGTGGATCCAGGACCAGCTTCCCGATGTGGCGAGGGCGACGGCGACCTACCTCGAACCGAAGGACTATCTGAACCTCCGGCTCTGTGGTCGAGCGGTGGCGACCTACGACTCGATCGTCCTGCACTGGCTGACCGACAACCGAGATCCGTCGCGCATCGACTACGTGCCCGAGTTGATCAACCAGTCGGGCGTGTCGCGTTCCCAGTTGCCCGATCTCGTTGCGGCGACCGACGTGATCGGTGGCCTGCGTCACGACGTGGCGGCGGAGCTCAATCTGCCGGAGGGCACGCCGGTGATCGGCGGAACGCCTGATGTGCAGTCGGCGACGATCGGTTCGGGCGCGGTCGGTGATTTCGAGGGCCATCTCTACGTGGGAACGTCCGCGTGGTTGACCTGCCACGTGCCGTTCAAGAAGACCGACATCCTCCACGGCGTGGCGTCACTGCCCTCGCCGCTGCCGGGGAAGTACTTCGTCGCCGACGAGCAGGAGACCGCCGGGGCGTGTCTCAACTGGCTGCGTGATCAGGTGTTGTGGCCACAGGACCAACTCGAGACGGGCGCCGCTCCCGACGACGCCTTCATCCGCATCGATCGCCTCGCCGCGTCGGCGCCCCCCGGCTCCAACGGGGTGCTGTTCACGCCGTGGCTCAACGGCGAGCGGACGCCGGTGGACGACCACACCTTGCGCGCTGCATGGATGAATCTCTCACTCGGGAGCACTCGGGCGGACCAGGTGCGAGCGGTCCTCGAGGGGGTTGCCTGCAACAACCGCTGGCTACTCGGCGCGGTGGAGAAGTTCGTGGGGCGTCCCTTCGACGGGCTGAACTTCATCGGTGGGGGCGCGAACAGCGACCTGTGGTGCCAGATCCACGCCGATGTGTTGAACCGCGAGATCCGCCAGGTCGAGCACCCGATCCGAGCGAACGCCCGCGGGGCCGCGCTGCTGGCGTCGGTGGCGTTGGGTCATTGCCGGGTCAACGAACTCGGCGGCAAGGTTCGTGTCGCCGCGACGTATCAGCCGGACCCAGCGAACCGTGCGATCTGCGACGAGATGTTCGCGGCGTTCCGGAGCGTTCACACACAGAACCGCAAGATGTACCGGAAGCTCAACGCTGGCGAGCGTCACTGACCCTTCCCCCTCACGACCCCCACGCCTTTCGACCCCCACCCCTTCCGACCCCGACCGCTTCCGACCCCTCTCCCTTTTCGACCCCCACCCCTTCCGAACGTGCGGACGTTTCCGTCGCTGGGGGTCGGTTTTTCCCGCAAGTTCGGAGTGGGTGAGCCGGTTGGGCCGTGCGTCGGTGTCAGCGGCCCTGGTTCGCTCGGCGGTTTCCAGCGATGGTGCCCGCGACGATGATGGCGATCGCGACCAACATGATGATGGTTGCCAGCACATGCACCTGCGGCGGGATAGCGATCCGGGCCGAGTCGAAGACTCGACGTGGGAACGTGATGGTCGGCCCCGCGACGAACGACGTGATGATGTAGTCGTCGATGCTGAGTGCCAACGACAGCAGGAACGCCGCCACGACACCCGGTGTGATCATCGGCACCGTGACCTTCCAGAAGGTCCGCGCCGGTGAGGCGCCGAGGTCGGCCGCTGCCTCCTCAAGACTCCAGTCCAGGCCGCGCACTCTGGCCTTGACGGTCATGGCGACGAAGCTCAAGCAGAACAAGACGTGCGCGATGACAATCGTCCAGAACCCACGCGAGACGCCGAGGTTGAAGAACAGGGTGAACAACGACGAGCCCATCACGATCTCGGGTGTCGTGAGCGGCAGCACGATCAGCAGGTTGAGGGCCGAACCGCCCCGCATCCGATAGCGCGCCATCGCCAGTGCCATGAGGCTGCCGAGCACGGTAGCGATGACGCAGGCAACGAGGGCCACCTCGATGCTGACCCAGAGCGCGTTCGTGAACGCACGTTCTTTGAAGGGATGCAGCCAGTTGTCGAAGGTGAATCCCTGCCACGTGGTGTTGAACTTGGTCGTCGGGTGGTTGAACGTGAAGACCGCGATCGTCACGAGCGGGATGAACAGGTAGATGAACCCGCCGATCGCGACGATCCACAGCACGATCGTGCCGAGTCGGCGGCGCGGTCGTTTGGCCGTCGTTGCGGGAGACCCGGGTGCGGGGGCGGCGGGCGAAGCGTCGATCGTGGCGGTCATGCCAGGTCCTCCGTTCCCAGGAACTTCGCGTAGATGAGGACTGCCACGGTGATGAGCACCATGAGCACGAGGCTGATCGCCGATGCGGTGGGGAAGTTCCCGGCTTTGAGGAACTGCGACTGGATGACCCCACCGATCACCGGCTCACGGGATGCGTTGCCCAACAGTTCGTTGTTGATGAAGTCACCCGAGGCCGGGATGAAGGTGAGCAGCGTGCCGGCGAACACACCGGGCAACGAGAGTGGGAAGATCACCGATCGGAACGCCCGCCCGAAGCTCGAGTAGAGATCGGAGGCGGCCTCGATGAGGCCGACCTCGACCTTCTCGAGGCTCACGTAGATCGGCAACAGGGCGAACGGTAAGAAGTTGTAGATCAACCCGCCGATCACGGCCTGTGGTGTGTTCATGATCTTGCCGGATGTGGTGAGGTGGAGCGCGTCGGTCACCCCGATCAGGTGCAGCGACCGCAGGATTCCCAAGACCGGGCCTTCGTCGGCGAAGAGTGACTGCCAGGCGATCGTTCGGAGCAGGAAGCTCGTGAAGAACGGGACCATCACCAAGCCGAGGAGCAGGTTCGCCCACTTCCCGGCCTTGAAGGCAATGAAGTAGGCGATGGGGTACGCGACAACTACGCAGACCACCGTGGCGATCGCCGCGTAGATGAATGCGCGGCCGAGGTGCGGTCCGAAGTCGGTGAACGCCTTCGTGAAGTTCGACCACTTCCACTGGAAGTCGACCGTGTTGCTGCCGCTCTCGATCCGCACGGACAGTGCGATCTTGAGCAGGGTGACCAGCGGTACGAGGAAGAACAGATAGAGGCACAGCAGGCCAGGCAGCGTCATCAAGTACGGCGCGAAGCGCGCCGGCCGGAGGGTGCGGTCGTCGGTGGTGTCGTCCTTTGCCACGATCAGCCCCCCGTGATGCTCACGAACCGGTCGGTGATCTGCTGGTCGAGCTTCGTCGGGAGCTCCGCGAACACGTGCAGTTGCTTCTTCACGTCGTCGGTGGGGAACAGGAGCGGGTTGTCCGCCTGTTTGGCCGCGTCACCGCCGCGCTTCTCGAGCACTTCTCGGACGCCCTTCACGGGGCTGATGTACTGCACGAACGCCGAGATGTCCGCGGCGTTCTCCGGGTCGTAGACGAAGTTCATCCACTGACCTGCTGCGACGCCGTTCGCCGCCCCGATGGGAATCACCATGGTGTCGAACCACGACATGGTGCCCTCCTCCGGGTAGACGAAGTGGACGTTCGGGTTCGCGATCTGGGCGATGTCACCCGACCAGGCGATGCAGCAGGCGAGGTTTCCGTTCTGGAGGTCGGACAAGTAGTCGTTGCCGGTGAAACGCCGGACCTGCCCGGAGTTCTTGGCCTCCTCGATCTTGTCGAGCGCCGCGGACATCGTGTCGGCGGTCGCGTCGGCCGGGTCGTTCCCCTGACCCAACATGACGAGTCCGAGGGTGTCGCGCATCTCGGTCAGGAACCCGACGCGGCCCTTGAACTCTGGGTCGAACAGGTCGTTGATGCTCTTGAGCTCGCGACCGCCGGTCGCCTCGATGTTGTAGGCGAACCCCGTGTAGCCCGCCTGCCACGGGAGGTGGAACTTTGCGCCCGGGTCCCACGCCAGGTCGAGGTAGGTGGGGTCGAGGTTCTTGTAGTTCGGGATCAAGTTGAATGGAAGGGGCGCCAGCCAGCCTTTCGCCTTGAGCCGTGCCGCCATCCAGTACGTGGGCATCGCGATGTCCCACGGGGTTGCGGTTCCCGAGTCGAGGTACGCGGCGAACTCCTTGCCGTACACCTCGTTGTTGTCGTTGAAGGTTTCCGAGTACTCGACTTGGACTCCCGTTGCCTTCTTGAAACGGTCGACCGTGCCGAGGTCTTTGCCTTCGGTGACGTCGATGTACTCGGTCCAGTTGAGGATGTGCAGCTCCGCGTCGCCTTGGCCGAGCCCACCGCCGGCCGATCCGTCACCACCCGACGAGCCGGTGGATCCCTTCGTCTTGGAGCCACCGATCCCTGACAGCCCCACGGCGCCGACACCGGCGACTGCGGCGACGCCGATTCCGGCGAAGAGTCGGCGCCGACTCATCGAACGGGCACGAGGTGCCGAGGCATCGGCGGCGGCGTCAGCCGCCTCGGAGAGGTCCTTGCCCTCCATCGTTGCCTGGACCTCATCGACGTCGGTTGTCGTCGCGCCGATGATCTCTGAGCGTCCCTGCAGGAGGAACGCCGACTCCGGCGACCACTGCAACATGACCCGATCCCCGGCCTGGAGTTGGGGGGTCCGTTCGTCGGCCTCCAGGGAGACGAGCAGTTCGGTCTCGCCCGGGGCATCGGCGATCACCCGCAGGTTGGAGCCCTGGAAGATGACGTCTTTGACCGTCGCCGGCAGGGAGTGTCCGTCGGCTGCTGCGTCGGTGTTCGTGGACAGGTTGATCCGCTCTGGCCGCAGCATCATCGTGATGGGATCGCCGTCGGCCGCGCCGAACGTGTCGGCCACGTCGAGTCGTGCTCCGCTGTCGAGTTCTGCGACGGCACCGCTGCTGGTCACCGACAGCCGGCCGGGAAGCAGGTTGGCCGAGCCGATGAACCCGGCGACGAACACGCTCGCCGGACGGTCGTAGATCTCGGTCGGCGTGCCGATCTGCTCCACCTTGCCGCGGCTCATGACCGCGATGCGATCGCTCATGGTGAGCGCCTCGCCTTGGTCGTGGGTCACGAAGATGAACGTGATGTTCACCTCGCGTTGGATGCGCTTCAGTTCGATCTGCATCGCCTCGCGGAGCTTGAGGTCGAGCGCGGCGAGCGGCTCGTCCAACAGCAGCGCGGCAGGGAGGTTCACCAGCGCACGAGCGAGGGCGACACGCTGCTGCTGGCCGCCGGAGAGCTGCGTCGGTCGGCGGCCCGCGAACTCTGCGAGCTTGACGACGTCGAGCATCTCCATCGAGCGTCGATGGGCCTCGTCAGCCGGAACCTTCTTCGATCGAAGACCGAACGCGACGTTGTCGACCACCGACATGTGGGGGAACAGGGCGTACTGCTGGAAGACGGTGTTGACGTTTCGCTTGTAGGGCGGGACGGTCGAGACGTCGGCGCCTTCGAGCATCACCCGCCCGGAGGTCGGCTGCTCGAACCCGGCGATCATCTTCAGCAGGGTCGTCTTGCCACAGCCCGAAGGGCCGAGCATCGAGAAGAACTCCCCACGTTTGATGGCGAAGTTCGCGTGCTCGACGGCAACGAATGAACCGAACTCCTTTCGGACTCCTTCGAGGACGATGACGTCATCGGAATCTCGCGTCGTGGTCTCGCTCACAGACCCCTCCTTGATCGAGTGCGCGGAGCGTAGAGGCACCCGCCGCCGCGTGCGTGACAAAACCGTGGAGCCGCGCTGTGGTGGGCGTCGTCGGCTCGCGTAGCGTCCGCGGCGATGACTCCAAACGCAGATCGTCGCCTGGCACTCGGCTCCGCGATCCTCATCGTGGCGGCGCTCGCCTTCGGTGTGGGCTTCAAGCTCGGTGAGCCGTCGAACCCGACCGCGGCGTCGGTCGATGTCGGCTTCCTCCGGGACATGATCGACCATCACGATCAGGCGGTCGTGATGGCCAGCTACGTGCTCCGGTCGGGGTCGGGCGCGGATCCCGCGGTTTCGAACTACGCCTTCGAGATCATCATGGAGCAGCGCTACGAGATCGGGATGATGCTGGGGTGGCTGCGCTCGTGGGGCTTCGACGTCGGTGAGCGGAACCGCACGGTCATGCGCTGGATGGACATGCCGACGTCGCTCACCGAGATGCAGGGAATGCAGTCGCCGGAGAGCATGCGGATGCTCGAGGCGGCCCGGGGACGCGATCTCGACGAGGCGTTCCTCGCGATGATGATCGATCACCACCGAGGCGGGATCCACATGGCGGACTATGCCGCGCGCCGTGCGGGCGAGGACCTGGTGCGTGATCTGGCTCGGCGGATCTCCCGGGTCCAAACCTCGGAGATCGGAGAGTTGCGGGCGCTCGAGGCGCGGCTGGGGTTGCCGGTGAGCTGAGCGCTCGGCTCAGTCGGTGCTTCGGCGACGACTGGTCAGCCACATGGCGGCGCCGGCGATGACGAGTGCCGTCCCGAGCAGCATTGTGGGCGACGAGTTGTTGCCGGTCCGTGCCAGCGGCCCCGATCCAGCGGTGGGTCCGCCGGACCCGGTGCGGTCGCGGACGCTCGTGGGCACGGTCGTTGTCGGTCGTTGCAGCAACGCCGAGGTCGTCGGAGCAACCACCGTGGTCGTCTCGAGCACCCGAGCGGTCAGGCCGACGTAGTGGGCGGTGTCCACGGCGGTCACACGGGCTGATCCGTCGGTCGGCTGGCCGACGACGACAGCGGTGTTCTCGTAGGCACCGTCGATCACCGGTTGCGTGGCGACGCAGGTCATCGACTCGCCGGGAGACAGGGTTGCGCGCGGACACGAGATGGCGCCGATGCGATCGTCGCCGAGGGTCACCGCGTTGAGCGTGGTCGCGCCGGTGTTGGTGACCAGATACGTGAACGTCGCCAACGATCCGACGTTGAGCGTCGGCCCGGGCGCCACGTTCGCGTCGTCGCCGTTGACGGATTTCCTCAGCGCGATGGAGGCGGTGTCGCGGCGCACGTAGCCGGCGTCGAGGGTGTGGTCGTTCGTGCCGGCGGTCCCGGTGTGAACGGCGACTCGTGGAGGCGATCCGTCACTCGACGTCGGTTTCGATCCGGTCGTCGCGCTGCCTTTGCCCGGCGTGGTCGGCCGGAGTTCGGTGGCGTCGATGCCGATGCCCGCCGTGTTTGCGTTCGACGCGTCGAAGGTCAGGGAATAGTCGGTGTCGGGCCGGATTCCGCCGGCGACGATCCCGTATTCGCGACCGGGGTGCGTCGGCAGATTCGCTGCGTCGGCGGATGCGAACCAGTAGCGCCCCGAGTCATCGGTGGTGGCGGTTGCGAGCGCCCGACCGGCGCTGTTGTGGAGGGTGACGACCACGCCGGGCAGGGGTCGCTCCGTCGGGTCCTGCACACCGTCGCGGTCTGCGTCGTACCAGACGTAGTTGCCCAGCTCGATCGGTGCCTCGTCGCACATCGCCTCGAGATCACCGAGGCCGTTGACCTTGCCGAACGGGCTGGTGCCGCCCAGCGTGCCGCGGTAGAGCGAGTACGCGCGGACGTTGAGATCGGTCGAGTCGCCGCCACGGGGAGCGTCGGCGCCGGTGTCGGTCATGAAGCGCACGCCGAGGGTGTCCCAACGTCCGAACACGTCGTACGCGGTCGTCGTCATGTTCGAGGTGCCCGGCAGATGGAACAGCGCTCCCATCGTGACCTCGTCGTGGCCCTGCAGCGTGGGAACGCCTGCCTCGACGACGGGGTAGAGGGAGTTGTCGGCGTCGTAGAACTCACCGCCGCCAGGGCCCATTCCGCTGTCGGCGGTTCCCGTTGTCGCCCCGGAGGTGCCGTTGGACTCGAGGGCCCACGACGTGGGCGCGGACCGTGCGAGGCGAAGGGTGTCGCCGAACGCGTACCCCGTGAGATACAGCGGGGTCGAGCCTGTTGGCGACAGCGGATTCGCGATCGACCCGCCGGGGATGAAGCGACCGGCCTGGTCGCCGAAGCGGTCGCGGAACCCGAGGCTCATCGACCCGTCGTCGGAGAATGCGATGTCGCTCAGCATCGGCTGCGGGTTGGTCTGTGTGCGCACGACCCGCCCCGCCGCGAGCTCGGGTGTGTCGGCGGAATGCGGCGCGGCCCCCCAGCGTCGCCAGTCTGCGGAGCCGTCGACGGCGGCGCATCGCGATGGGGACAGCGCCGACTTCGCGACGTAAGAGCATCCGCGCGGGTAGCCGAGTCCGAACTGCGCGACCGGAGTGGGGGAGAAGGCGGCCGTGGCGGGATCGAACGCAATGACCCACGCCGTGGGTGTTCCACCACTGCGCTGCGCCGAGTCGACGCCGCCGACATAGACGATGCCGTCGCGGGAGCCGAGTCCGAATGGGCGGGAGTCACCGGGGTCGGCGGCGACTGCTGGGATCGGCAGTGCTGCAACGGGTCCGTTGCCGATCATGTCGCCGGTCTTCGCGTCGAGTTCGAACACGAAGAGCCGTCGGGTCTCAAGATTGACGGCGTAGAGGCGGTTCCCGACCACGTCGATGTCACCCCAGCCGACTTTGCCGATTTCGTCGGTCCACGGGTCCTCGTACCAGTTGCCGCTGGCGACGGATCGGGTGATGGGCGATCCGGTGGTCCACAGCAACCTCGGCGCGCTCCCCGCATGCCGGACGTAGATCGCTCCTGAGCCGGACGGCCCGAACGGGACGTACTTCTTGGCGTACGCGGCGAGATAGAGGGAGTTCGAGCCGCGGTGCCAGCCCTGGCCGTAGACCGAGCCGGTTTGACCGAGCGTGGTGAGCGAGGTTTCCTCGGGCGTGTCGTAGCCGGCGGGCCCTGGAGCGGCGGTGTTGTGCGCGGAAGTCTCGATGGTCCCGGCGGAGAAGGGGAACGAGACGGCGGTGCTCAGGGGGCCACCGCCGGGTGCGCCGCTGACGAAGCAGGAGACGGCGAGTCGGGGGTCGGCCTGGCAGTAGTCGTCGGGATCGAGCACGCCGAAATCGACGGTGGCGCCGGCCTGGGCGATGGTCACCGAGGTGGCGTTGTCGTCGCCGTGGGGTGCAGAGCGGAGGTGGGTAGGCCACCCCGAGAACTCGATGCGGTACGGACCGGGGCCGAGCGCAGCGACTGCCAAGGAGTAGGCGCCGGTGGGCCCGGTGGTGGTGGAGATGACCGCTCCGGCGGTGTCGGTTGCTGTCACGGTGATGTTCGGTTCGCCCGCCTCGGAGGGGTCGTGGCGGCCATCGGCGTCTGCGTCGCGGTAGGCGACGCCGGTGACGGGGTCGTCGCCCGGTGCGGCGCCCGTTGGCAGGGTCATCACGACGAACCCACCGACCATCAGGGACAGGGCGAGCGCCGAACGCACCGCGCCGCGTCGCGGACGTCGACTGGCCGTCGTCCTCATCCGATTCCTCACTGTTGACTCCTCCGCCGTTCGTGATCGGTGGGAGCGGCCCGAGTCGAGGGCATCACCACGTTGGAGCGGCGCGAATCCTATCGGTGTGATTTGCAGCGGCCGGGCATGGTGGTCGATGCGATTGGCGGAACGACTCGGCCACAGCGGTGAAGTCCCCAAGTTCGTCCGGGCGCGCTGCTAGGTTCGCCGCACCCCGGTGACGCGCCGGGCGTTAAGGAGGCTCGAAGACATGGTTCGAAAGCGTCGAGGGCTGTATATCCCCGCCCTCCTCTTCACCGTGGCGCTCATTGCGGCAGCGTGCGGTGACTCGAAGGAATCCAGCGACGGTGACGCATCCCCAGGCGACGTCACCACCACGACGGCAGCCCGTTCCGACGTCTGCCGCACCTTGAACTACGCAACCGACGCTCCCGTCGGTGGAGAGTTCGTCGACTACGCGCAGCTCGCCTCGGGTGGCGACAACACCAGCTTCGACCCCCAGGCCGTCCAGACCCTCGACGAGTCGCAGATCACCACCGCGTTGTGGGATGGACTCACCGAATTCGACTACACGGACACCTGCAACCCGGTCCTCAAGCCACAGGTCGCCGAGAAGTGGGAAGCGAACGACGACGCCACCGAGTACACCTTCACGATCCGCAAGGATCAGGAGTTCTCCAACGGCGAGCCGATCAAGCCCTCGAACTTCAAGATCGCCTGGGAGCGCGGTGGATCGGCCGAGTTGGCCTCTTCCTACGGCTACCTGATGGCGTACGTGAAGGACGGCGACAAGCTGCTCGACGGTTCGCTCAAGACGCTCGATTCGATCGTCGCGGACGACGACGCGATGACCCTCAAGGTCACGCTCGCAGCGCCGAACGCGGACTTCCCGGCGATCGCCTCGTTCCCGCTCTTCTACCCGATCTCCAAGGCCGACTATCAGAAGGTCGGCAACACCACGGGATGGGGCACCAAGGGCATCACGATCGGCAACGGCCCCTACAAGCTCGAGTCCGCAACCGCCCCCGACTCGGGTGAGGTCGTGCTGGTTCGCAACGACAAGTGGAAGGGCGGGCTCACCGGCATGAAGCGCCCGTTCCTCGACAAGATCACCTTCAAGATCACCGCTGACGTCGAGAGCGCCTACCAGGCCTTCGAGGCAGGCGACGGCGATGACGCCACGATCCCTTCGGGTCAGTACGCGGCAGCGGCGGCGAAGTACAAGAACACGCTGAAGGAAGCAACGCTTGGCACGTACTTCTTCGACTTCGGCTTCGATGATCCGGTCGTGGGCGGCGACAAGAACGTCAAGCTCCGCGAGGCGATCTCGATGGCGATCGATCGCGACGAGATCAACAAGAAGGTGTACGAGGGCACTCGCACCATCTCCACCGGCATCACGCCTCCGGGTATTCCCGGCTTCAAGGAGAACCTCTGCAAGTACTGCAAGACCGACCCGGCGGAAGCCAAGAAGGTCTACGCCGAGTGGCAGAAGGAAGGCGGCAAGCTCACCGCCCCGCTGAAGCTCTCCTACAACGCCGGCGGCAGCCACCAGACGGTGGTCGAGACCATGCAGGCGAACCTCAAGGACGTGCTGGGCATCGATGCACAGCCGAACCCCATCGAGGAGAGCTACTTCAAGGTCATCGCGAAGGAAGGCGCCTGCCAGATCTGCCGGTCTGGTTGGTACGCCGACTATCCGACCTACGGAAACTTCATGGTCGACCTCTTCGGCAAGGTCTCGATCGACGGCAACAACCTCGGTCGTTACGACGATGCGAAGTTCGAGGAGGCCATCGCGGCCGCCCAGAAGGAGACCGACGACACCAAGCGTGGCGACCTCTACCGGTCGGCTGAGGAGCGACTCCTCAACGAGACGGTGAGCGTCATCCCGCTCAACTGGTACACCGGCGACGCCGTGTATCGCGACAACATCATCAACTACATGACCCCACCGTTGGGGACCATTGCGTGGGAGCACGTCGCGAAGAAGTCCTGACCCGATGACCGTTCGGAGCATGGGGGTGGGCCGTCGGCCCGCCCCCCGCTCCCTCCCACGAATCCACCGACGTCGGTCATGACCACGTTCGTCATCCGTCGGATCGGGTCGCTTCTGCTGACGTTGCTCGGCGGCTACACGGTCCTGTTCATCCTGTTCTTCGCGCTGCCGTCCGACCCGGCTGAGGTCATCGCCGGCGGTAACGGCAAGAACCCGCCAGCGGCGGTGATCGAGAACGTCACGAAGAAGTACCACCTCGATGATTCGATCCCGGAGCAGTACGTGCGTCGGCTCTGGGACACCGTCACGCTCGGTGGCGAGTCGTTCCAGACGCACGAACCCCTCGTCGAAACCATCAAGACCCGTCTGCCGAACAGCCTGAGGCTGGCGGTCTGGGCGATGCTGATCGAGGTCACGGTCGGTATTTCGACCGGTGTCCTCTCGGCTCGCCGGCGCAACTCACTCCTCGACACCGCCTCCACCCTCGGTACCGCCGTCGTCAGCGCGATCCCGGTCTTCGTGTTGGCGTATCTGCTGCGCCAGGTCACCGGCGTCTACGCCTTCCAACACCAGTGGCCCGAGTGGGCGCGCTTCCCGGTGCTCAGCGAGGCCAACCACGGGTGGTACCTCGGCATCATCCCAAGCCTCGACCAACTCAAGCACCTCGTGCAGCCGGCGTTGGTGCTCGCGTCGGTCTCGACGGTGATCGTCGCACGCTTGACCCGCACCACGATGCTCGAAGCGGCGGGTTCCGACCACGTCCGCACGGCGCGCGCCAAGGGTCTGCGTGAACGACGGGTCCTCACCCGTCACACCCTGCGCAACGCGCTCATTCCCGTGGTGACCTTCATCGGCATCGATTTCGGCACGATGGTCGGGTTCGCGATCCTCACCGAGACGGTCTTCGGTTGGCCCGGTCTCGGGTCACGTGTCGCTCGGGCGGCGAGCCAGAGCGACCTACCGGTTGTCCTGACCCTCTCGATGGTCGTGATGGCGATCTACGGCGTCGCCAACCTCATCGTCGACATCAGCTACGCGAAGCTCGACCCCCGAATCCGGCTGGGAGGCGCGAAATGACGTTGCTCGAGCCGCATATGACACCCTCGGCCGACGACTCCCTCTTGGTCGCCGGCCCCGGCCGCTCCCTCGCACAGGACGCGTGGCGTCGCTTCAAGCGCAACAAGCTCGCGATGTTCGGGCTCGTGCTCGTCGTCTTCCTGCTGATCGTCGCGATCGTCGGACCATTCGTGGTGCAAGACCCGACCAAGTTCTCCAAGACGGTCTTCCGTGAACCGCCAACCCGTCAGCACCTCTTCGGGGTCGATCACCGCGGGGCCGACGTCCTCGCGAACGTGGTCTACGGAATCCGCCTCAGCCTCTTCATCGGGATCCTCGCCACCATCCTCGAGACGTTCATCGGCATCTTCATCGGGGCGGTCGCCGGATGGTTCGGGGGCATGGCTGACACGCTGTCGATGCGGCTCGTCGACATCATGTTGGGAATCCCCTACATCATCCTGGCGTACGCCTTCATCACGGTGTTGGGCCGTGGCGTGCTCGCGGTGGTCCTGACCCTCGCCTTGACGGCATGGCTCCAGACGGCGAGAACGGTCCGAGCTGGATTCCTCCAGGCGAAAGAGCTCGAGTACGTCGAGGCCGCGCGTGCCCTCGGCGTGAAGTCGTGGCGAATCATGTGGCGCCACATCCTCCCCAACGAGTTCCAGCCGGTGATCGTCCTGGTGGCGGTCGGTGTCGGCGGCGCGATCCTGGCCGAGGCCGCGCTCAGCTTCCTCGGTGTCGGCATCCAGCCGCCCGCTCCATCGCTGGGACGCATGATCGCGGATGCTCAGAGCCACTTCGCGTCGGCGCCGTACCTCTTGTTGTTTCCCGGCCTTGCGATCGTCGTGACCGTGCTGGGCTTCCTCCTGGTCGGCGACGGCCTCCGCGACGCACTCGACGTCAAGGACGTGTGATGACCGCCCCGATGCTCTCCATCGAAGACCTGCGGGTGTCGTTCCGAACCGACGACGGCCTCCTTCAAGCGGTCCGTGGGGTGAACCTCAGCGTGGATGCCGGTGAGGTGGTGTCGGTGGTGGGCGAGTCGGGCTCCGGCAAGTCGGTCACCGCCCTGGCTGTGCTCGGACTACACCCAGCGCAGCGAAGTGAGATCACCGGCAGGATCAACTGGCAGGGCGAAGACCTGCTCGCTGCGTCGCCAGATCGGCTCCGCCAGATTCGTGGGGGCGAGATCGCGATGGTCTTCCAGGACCCGCTCACCGCGTTGAACCCGGTGCACACGGTCGGCCGCCAGATCATCGAGGCCGTTCGCGCACACCGCGATGTCAGCCGGGCAGCGGCCAAGGCGCGTGCGGTCGAGATGCTCGGGCTGGTCGGGATCCCTCAACCACAGCGTCGCGTCGACATGTATCCGCACGAGTTCTCGGGAGGGATGCGGCAGCGGGCCATGATCGCGATGGCGTTGAGTTGCGACCCGAAGCTCGTGATCGCGGATGAGCCGACCACGGCGCTCGATGTCACCGTGCAGGCCCAGGTGCTCGAGTTGCTGGTCGCCAGCACCCACGAGTTGGGCTCAGCAGTCATGTTGATCACCCACGATCTCGGTGTGGTCGCGGGGCTCGCGGATCGGGTCGCGGTGATGTACGCGGGTCGGGTCGTTGAAACCTCCAGCACCGATGAGGTGTTCGCCGAGCCCGCTCACCCCTACACGATCGGCCTGCTCGACTCGCTCCCTCGTGTCGACACCGATGTCGAAGAGGAACTGCGCCCCATCGGTGGGCAGCCGCCCTCGATGCTCTCACCGCCGCCTGGATGTGCGTTCCATCCACGATGCCCATTCGCCTCGGCTGAGCGGGGCTGCATGACCGAACTGCCGGAACTCGATGCGCGTCCGCACGCCGCAGCGTGCTGGCGGCGTGACGAGCTCGCGTCGCTGCGTGAGGCGGTCACGGCGTGAGCGAGTCCCCTCTGCTGGTTGCAACCGACCTGGTGAAGCACTTCCCGGTCCGTGCAGGTCTCTTGAGCCGGGTCGTCGGCCAGGTCCAGGCGGTGAGCGGCGTGTCCATCCAGGTCGATCGAGGGGAAACGGTCGGCGTCGTCGGAGAGTCGGGGTGTGGCAAGTCGACGCTCGGCCGGCTGCTGTTGAAGCTGATCACACCGACCTCGGGCACAGTGACGCTCAGCGGGGTGGACACTTCGACGATGCAGAATGCCGAGCTTCGGCGACGAGCCCAGATGGTCTTCCAAGACCCGTACGCGTCGCTGAATCCCCGAATGACCATCGGCGAGACACTCGCGGAGCCGTTCCTGGTCCACGAAGGTCTGCGACGCTCACAATCCCGAGACCAGGTCTCCGCGCTGCTCGAGTCGGTCGGACTCAACCCCGAGCATCGGAGCCGCTACCCACACGAGTTTTCCGGCGGCCAGCGTCAGCGCGTGGGGATCGCCCGGGCGCTCGCGGTTGACCCCGACCTCGTCGTCTTGGACGAGCCGGTCTCGGCGCTCGACGTCTCGATCCAGGCGGGCGTGGTCAACCTGTTGCGTCGACTCCAGGCGGAGCGCGGTCTGTCGTATCTGTTCATCGCTCACGATCTTGCAGTGGTCCGCCACATCTCCGACCGGGTCGTGGTGATGTATCTCGGCAAAGTGGTCGAGACGGGCACGCGTGACGACATCTACCTGCGCCCCTCCCACCCCTACACGACGGCGCTGTTGTCGGCGGTCCCCGTACCCGATCCGGTTGTCGAACGCACTCGGCACCGCATCGTGTTGCAGGGCGATGTCCCCAGCCCGATCAATCCACCCTCGGGATGCCGGTTCCGGACGCGTTGTTGGAAGGCGCAGGCCAAATGCGCCGAAGAGGAGCCGGAGCTCATCGATCGCGGATCCGGCCATCCGACCGCGTGCCACTTTCCCGAGTTGTGAT
The DNA here is from genome assembly GCA_029782335.1 of Actinomycetes bacterium. Classification (GTDB taxonomy): domain Bacteria; phylum Actinomycetota; class Acidimicrobiia; order Acidimicrobiales; family Microtrichaceae; genus JADLFH01. The sequence continues at coordinate 15,825 of JAKOVA010000173.1, forward strand.
CGATCGGCCCGACGGGCCCGTGGTCAGGATGTCGCGGTCGTTTCGTTGGGTTCCGGCTGGGCGGTAACCGGACGAGCGGCGGCCATGGCGTCAGCGACGCGCTCTGCGACGGGATGGCCGTCGAGTTCCTCGATCGTGGCAGGAAGCGGGATGCACCAACTCGGGTACTCCGTTCCCAGCGCCGGCTGATTCGGCCGGTCGGTCGCTGCGACGAGATCGTCGGTTGTCACGAGCACCAGGTCGGAACCGGCAGCGGCGAGACGTCGATGGGCAATGAGGAGCACCTCGATGTCATCGAGGCCGGAGGCGTCTGGCCCGAGGACGTCTCGGAGATGTGCGGCCAGCGATGGGTCTGCGGCCGGATCGGACGAGGAGAGTCCGCCACGAACCGTCGGTAGGTCGTGGGTAGTGAGGGTGCCGAGGGAGCCCGCCGGCCATGTCTCGGGCGCATCGTCGAACCACCCCACCTTCGTGCCCGCGATTCCCGACGCCGCGATCCGTTCCCGGACTCCGGCCTCGACGGTGCCGAGGTCTTCCCCGACGACGAATGCGCCGTGACGCGCCGCCTCGATCCGAACGACGGCGAGGAGTTCCTCTGGTCGGTACCGAACGTACGCGCCGTGGTGCGGGTCGCCGTCGCGTGGGATCCAGAAGAGGCGGAACAGCCCCATCACATGATCGATCCGTAAACCGCCGTAGCGGCGGAACGCCGCTCGGATCACCGACCGGAACGACTCGTACCCGCCGGCGCGGAGCGACCACGGCTCGAACGGCGGCAGTCCCCAGTTCTGTCCGGCAGGATTGAACGCGTCGGGTGGGGCTCCGACCGACATGTCCCGCGCGAGGACGTCCTGGTGGCACCACGCTTCGAATCCGTCGGGGTCGACGCCGACGGTGAGGTCGCCGAAGAGCGTGACGCCGAGGGAGGCGAGCTCCGCCCGCGCCTCGTCGAACTGTTCGTCGGCGAGGCGTTCGACCCACTGCCAGAACCCGACGGTCTCGGTGTGCTGCGAGGCGTACTGCGCGATGGCCCGGGCGTCGGGGCGCTGGAGTTCGGAGGGCCACCGTGGCCATCCGCGGCCGTGCGACTCGACGAGCGAACAGAAGACCGCGTGACGTAGGTCGCCGTTGGGTGGGGGTGCGCCGGCATTCGTGTAGGCGGCGACCAGCGCGGCGCGCTTGGCCCGCCAGACGGCGTCACGGTCGATGCGTTCAGCGTTGTGAGGCCGGAAACTGGTCGGCTCGCCGCAGTCGATGCGATCGACGTCGATCCAGAGCGGATCGAGGTGGCTGCGGCTCGACGGTGAGTATGGGCTCGCGGTCCGCGGCACCACGCCGAGCGCTTCACCAAGCGGGTTCACGCCGAGCACCGTGCCACCCCGCTGTGCGGTCCAACGGCCGAGCCGGACGAGATCGGTCAGATCCCCGATTCCCCAACTTCGTCGGGATCGTGCCGCGTAGAGCTGTGCCGTCACACCCCATCGGCGTACGGGCTGAGGAGGGAGGCTCGCGGGCGCGACGAACAGTGTGGTGGCGCAGTCGCTGTCGTGGGGATGGAGCGTGTGGACACCAACGGGCAGGTCCGGGGGCAGGTGCGAGCCGACCGACACATCGGTGCCGTCCTCGAGCCGGATGGTCGCCGGCGAGTTGAGCGGTTCGGCCGAACCGGCGTCCACGAACCACAGGGGCGGTCCTGTCATTCGGCCGTTTCCGTCGCCATGTGCCGCCATCGTGTGGCGGATGGTCTCGATCGTCGTCTGGTCAGCGTCGTGCCACACGCCCTCGATGTCCCACCACCCGTCGTCGATCCCCCAGTCGTCGGTGCCCACCGTCAACTCCCGTGGCCGGCGGGGTGCGTCGGCGCCGTGCTGTTCGCGGCGTGGACCTCGTTGATGAACCCGTCGAGCGCGTGCCGGTCGACTCCGCGGCAGGTGAGCTTCTTGAGCCACGCCGTCGCGATGATCCGAGCCGGCAGCTTCGGCGCGGGGGCGACCACGACGGTCGGGCCCGCGAGCGAGTGGACCGCATCGAGGTCGGCCGGATCGCGGTACTGCACGATGACCGTGCCGGCCTCGAGGGTCGTCACCTGTTCGATCGGCGAGATCGGTCGGTCGAGGAGGCCGTGGACCTCCGCTCCAGGCGTGTGTGGACCGGAGGTCGGTGGGTCCGTGAGGTAGCTCGGTGGCGTGGCATTCGGAAGGAGATGGCCAAGGTTGGTGTCGGACTGCTCGACAACGATCGGCCCGCACCGAGCGCTCGCGCGGTCATCTGCGCCGCACGCGCTCGAGGTGGCGACGGCAAGTGCGAGGGTGATCGCCAAGCTCCGAACCATGGGAACCCATTGTGGTCTTCGTAGACTGCGTTGTGATGCCCGCACCTCTGGTCGAACGACGCTTGAAGATGTTGAACCGTCGGCTCGCGCAGTTGCGTGCAGATCTCGCGCTCGCCGACGAGCAACTCGCGCACTTCGCCGACGACACCGACGACGCCCGGCTCCGGGCGCTCGTGTCGGAAACCCCACTCGCGGAGCACGAGCACCGCGAGGCAGAGCGGCACTCCAGCGCGATGGCGCGTCACCGCAACGAGCTGGTCGAACGCATCGCCAAGTTGGAGGCCGAGCAAGACGTGCTGCTCGACAAGCTCTCGGCGCGACAGCGCGGCTGAACCCGTGATCGACGATCAACGCGCGCCGAGTTCGATCCGGGTCGTGATCGCGGAGGACGAGGCCATCATCCGGATGGATCTGCGGGAGACCCTCGTCGAGGAGGGCTACCAGGTCGTCGGTGAGTGCGGGCGCGGCGACGAGGCGATCGAACTCGTTCGACTGCTGGAGCCGGACGTTGCCGTATTGGACGTGAAGATGCCGGGCGTCGACGGGATCACCGCAGCACGGCAACTCGCTGCGGATCACGCCTGCGCGATCGTCTTGGTCACCGCGTTCTCACAGCGCGAGTTGATCCAAGACGCACGTGACGCCGGGGTGATGGCGTATGTGGTCAAGCCGTTCGACCGATCCGATCTCGTCCCGGCGATCGAGATTGCACTCGGGCGATTCGCCGAGATCAGTCGGCTCGCCGCCGACAACGCCGGACTCACCGACAAGCTCGAGGTGCGCCGGCTCATCGACCGGGCGAAGGGCCGCCTGATCGACGAAGGGTTCTCCGAACAGGAGGCCTTCTCCTACTTGCAGCGCACCGCGATGAACGAACGGCAGACGATGCGGGAGGTCTGCAATGCCGTCATCTCGGGTGAACGCGCACCCGAGAGGCCACCTCCGGCCTGACGGTAGGTTGGTCGGCCGATGCCGACCCTCATGCTGATCGACGGGAACTCGCTCACCTATCGGGCGTTCCACGCGTTGCCGACCGACCTCACGACCGCGTCGGGCCAGGTGACCAACGCCGTGTTCGGGTTCACGTCGATGCTGGTGAACCTGGTGCGAGACCACCGGCCCGATCTCATCGCGGTCACCTTCGACCGACCCGAGCCGACCTTCCGTCACGAGCGGATCGACACCTACAAGGCGAACCGCGCGGCGGCGCCGGACATTCTTCGTCAACAGATGGGCCTCGTTCGTGAGGTGGTCGACGCGCTGGCCCTGCCGGTGGTCGACATCTCGGGATACGAGGCCGACGACGTGATCGCCACGCTCGCGACCCGCGCTCGTGACGCAGGGATCAGGACGATCATCGTCACGGGTGATCGCGACAGCTACCAGCTCGTCGAGGACCCCTACATCAGCGTCCTGTACAACAAGCGTGGCGTCAGTGACTACGCCCTGTACGACGAGGCGGGAATCGTCGAGCGAACCGGCGTGCGGCCCGATCAGTACGTGCTCTACGCGGCGTTGCGCGGCGACCCCTCCGACAATCTCCCGGGGGTGCCGGGGGTGGGGGAGAAGACCGCCGCGAAGCTCGTCACGACTTACGGCTCACTCGACGGCATCTTCTCCCATACCGCGGAGCAGACGCCCAAGTTGCGGGCGAACCTCGAATCGAGCGAACCGCAGGCACGGCTCAACGCAGAGGTCATGCAACTGGTACGTGACGTCCCCCTCGACGTTGACCCGCTCGACCTGCGGCAGGGTCACGTCGACCGGGACGAGCTGATGAAGCTGTTCAACTTCCTCGAGTTCGGGTCACTGGTTTCGCGGCTCGCCGACGCGTTCGGTTCCGCGCTCGAGGGGGTGACCGCAGAGCAGCGTGAGGTGATCGAGGCCGAGCTCACCGTCGTTGACCGCGAGGCGCTCGATCGCGTCCTCGTCGGCTTGGAGCGCCAACCTTCCGCGATCGCGGTGGCAGGAGCGTGGAGCGGTGTGCCGGGTCGGAGTCCGCTGGTGGGCATCGCGGCCGTTGCCGACGCCGGCAACGGGGAGGTGCTGTGGTTCCCCACCGAGTTGGTCGGGGCCGCTGCGGATCGACTCGCGGCGCTGCGGCTCATCGCCCACGACGCGAAGCCACTCTTGCGGTCGATGCTCGATCTCGGCGCTGTGGGCGGCAATGAGCCGGCCCTGGAGCTGGACACGAAGCTCGCCGCCTATCTCCTGGATCCGGCCGATGCGCGCTACGAGCTGGGTGAACTGCTCGACCGGTACGCGAACGCCGAGTTGGCTGCCGGGGATGCGGCACCCGACGGTCAGCTTGATTTCGGGGCCGCGGACCAGGGCGAGTCGGTCGCCCATGTGACCGCGCGTGCCGCGCTCGGCGTCGCCCGGCTCGCGCCGCGGCTGCGTGACGCGCTCGAGTCGCTGAGCCTCCTCGGCCTCAACGACGACGTGGAGACCCCGCTCATCGGTGTGCTCGCTCGGATGGAACACGTCGGCATCGGCGTCGACGTCGTCGAGTTGCGGCGCCTGTCGGATCGTCTGGTTGGCGAATGCGGCCGGCTGCGCGCGCAGATCGTCGAGGACGCTGGGGTCGACTTCAACGTCAACTCGACCAAGCAGCTGCGCGAGGTGCTGTTCGACCGACTGGGCCTCACGCCGCAGAAGAAGACCAAGACCGGCTACTCCACAGACGCCGCGTCGCTCGAGAAGCTCCTTGGCCAGCACGACATCATCGAGCACCTTCTCGCCTACCGGGAGGTCGAGAAGCTGCGGTCGACCTACGGGGAGGGTCTCCTCGCCGAGGTCGCTGCCGACGGCCGCATCCACGCCACGTTCAACCAGACGGTCGCCCGCACCGGCCGGCTGTCCTCCGACGCGCCGAACCTGCACAACATTCCCGTTCGATCCGAGGAGGGCCGGCAGTTCCGGCGGGTCTTCGTGCCTGCTGCGGGCCACGAGTTCCTTGTCGCCGACTACAACCAGATCGAGCTGCGTTGCATCGCGCATCTGGCCGAAGATCCCGGCCTCATCGAATCGTTCCGTTCCGGCCGCGACATCCACAACGAGACCGCCGCGAGGGTGTTCGGCGTGGATCCCGGGGCGGTCAGCATCGAGCAGCGCTCGAAGGCGAAGATGGTCTCCTACGGGTTGGCCTACGGCATGGAGGCCTACGGGCTCGGCCAGCGGCTGAACATCCCGACCGATGAGGCGCAGATCATCCTGGACGCGTACTTCGAGGCCTTCCCGGCCGTGAAGTCGTATATGGAGCGGACGGTGGCCGAGGCCCGGGAGCGGGGATACACCGAGACGCTGTTCGGTCGACGTCGCCGGATCCCCGAGTTGTCCTCGAGCAACTATCGAATTCGTCAGGCAGGCGAGCGGCAGGCGATGAATGCGGGGATCCAGGGCCTCGCCGCGGACATCTTCAAGGTCGCGCTGGTGCGGATCGACCGGGCGCTCCGACGAGCGTCGATGGCGAGTCGGCTCATCCTCCAGGTGCACGACGAAGTGTTGTTGGAGGTACCGCCCGCGGAGCACGATGCGGCCGACGCCATGGTCCGACACGAGATGGGCGACGCTTTCGACCTGGCGGTCCCGCTCGAGGTGAACCTCGCGTTCGGGTCGACCTGGGCAGACGCCAAGGCCTGACCCCGCCGGCCTCGGCCTTCGCCCGGCCCGTCTGCCGAGCCGTCCCACGGATCTCGGCCCTGACCCCGCGGTCCTACGGATCTCGGCCCTGAGCTCCGCCGTCTCGCGGATCTCGGCCCTGAGTCCCGCCGTCTCGCGGATCTCGGCCCTGAGCGTCGGTTGTGGCCGCGTTGTGGGCCGAGTTCGTTTCTGGGGTTGCGTGGCGGCCTTCGCCCGCTCCGATCTCGGCCCTGAGCGTCGGTTGTGGCCGCGTTGGGGGCCGAGTTCGTTTCTGGGGTTGCGTGGCGGCCTTCGCCCGCTCCGATCTCGGCCCTGAGCTCCGCGGTCCTACGGATCTCGGCCTTGAGCGTCGGTTGTGGCCGCGTTGGGGGCCGAGTTCGTTTCTGGGGTTGCGTGGCGGCCTTCGCCCGCTCCGATCTCGGCCCTGAGCGCGTGTCAGGTGCGCGGTCAGGGCCGAGATCTGCACAGGGCCGCCAGATCCACCCCGAGGAGCGCCGCCCGTGCTCCGAGCGCCTGAGCGACGAGGTCTCGAGTGGCCTCGGGTCGCCGTGTCGACTGATGACCGAGGTAGATCGCGTCCCAGCCGATCTTGGAGAGACGATGATCGCGGTCCTCGTCGGCGGCCTCGGGGATGCGTCCGAAGTGGAACTGCCGACTGTGTGCCTCGATCGCAAGGCGGAGTTCAGGCACGGCCAGATCAGCCCGAGCGACGAACGCGCCCGTGTCGTCGCGGATGACGTATTGGCGTCGCAGCGGCGGAATCCTCGGATCGCGCAGCATGAGCTCAATCGTCCGCTCCCACCATGAGTCGCGGACGGGTGAGTCGTCGAGTTGAGCAAGCAGCTTCAGCAGGGTGCCGGTTCCTGATGGTCCGGGCCGGTGCAGCCGCCACACGGCTTCGCTCAACCACCGGACGCTCACTCCGCTGCGCCGCGCGGAGTCGAGTGCTCGCTCGACTCGGGCGACGCCGGCCACGGCGCCAAGGTCGCAAAGCGTGCGCGCCAGGCCCGTGCACGGCAGACCGCCGATGACCACGAGGTCTCCTGCCGGGAGGGATGCGGTGATGTGGGTGATGGCTCCGGGGACTTTGAGGCGCCGCTCCGAGAGCAGTTCGATGGTCGGTTCGGACTCGAATCCGTCGAGGCCGTGGAGCCGGGCGGCCGACCGCATCGCGGCCACCCCGTGGCCGCCTCCGGCCAAGAGGGCGGCGGCGAGGTCCTGCTCCCACCGACGGCCGGCGGCGCTCCATCGCAGCACGCCCGGAGGGTCTTCGAACAGTGCGCCTGCGCTGATGAGTTGCCGCACGGTGGAGCGGTGAAGTCCGTGTTGAGTGGCCTCGGTGCGTGTGAAGGTGCCGTATCGGGAGGCCGACAATCGCGAGACGGCGCCCAGGGCGTCGTAACTCATTCCGCAAGTGTGACGTCCGCCTCTGACACTGAACGGACGGCGTCTGCTGCCCGGCGGGCTCGTGGGGGTGGTGGCGGGGATCTCGGGCCTGGGCGGGTTGGTGGGTCGCGGTGGGGGCCGAGTTCGGTCGGGCTGGGATCTCGGGCCTGGGCGGGTTGGTGGGTCGCGGTGGGGGCCGAGTTCGGTCGGGCGGGGAACTCGGGCCTGGGCGGGTTGGTGGGTCGCGGTGGGGGCCGAGTTCGGTCGGGCCGAGTTCGGTCGGGCTGGGGTCTGTCGCAGCGGGATCGTGCGGGCGGAATCGTGCGGGCGGGGTCGTGTGGGCGAGCGTCGAGTTCGTAGCGTGACGGTGATGACCGCTGCCGGCGACCGACGCGACCACTGGGAGGACCTCGCCGACACCATGGGTGCGGCGTACCTCCGGTACTCCTTCACGAAGGGCACGACCCAGGAGATCGACTTCCTCGTGTCGGCGTTGGGCCTCGAGCCAGGGATGCGGGTCCTCGATGTCGGGTGCGGACCGGGACGCCACACCTACGAACTCGCCAGGCGGGGGATCGAGGCGGTTGGCGTCGACATTGCACAGCGGTTCGTCGACCTCGCGGCCATCGACGCGCCCCCTGGTGCGACCTTCCAGCGGGCCGATGCACGCGACCTCCCCTTCGACGAGGAGTTCGATGCGGCAATCTCGCTGTGCCAGGGTGGGATCGGCCTCGGAGGGGCCGATCCGATCGCCACCGACCTCGCCGTGCTCGAGGGGATCCGTCGTGGGCTGCGGCCGAACGGACGCCTCGGGCTCAGCGCCTTCAACGCCTACTTCCAGGTCCGGTGGCTCGAAGACCACGACACCTTCGATGCCGCGACCGGTGTGAATCACGAGCCGACGGAGATCCGCGACGAGTCCGGGGCCCGTCACCCGGCGGACTTGTGGACCACCTGTTCGACCCCCCGCGAGCTGCGACTGCTCCTCGAACGGGCGGGGTTCGACCTTGATGCGATCTGGGGGGTGACACCGGGGGCGTATGCCGATGCGCCGCCGTCGATCGACCTGCCCGAACTCTTGGTGATTGCCACCCGACGCGCCTAGCCTTGTGCGCTGCTCTGGGCGTGACGCGCCCGGGCAACCGTCCCCATCCCTCTACTTCCTATAGGCCAACACCGTGTCCGACCAAGCAACGATCGATCCCACCTCCAGCGACGCTGACGACTACGTCCCACGCCAGATCACCGAGGACGACGTCGACCCAACCCTGTTGGAGCAGATGTACGTCTCCACGATGGTCGGGGTCGAAGACGGCCAGCTCGTCACCGGCACGGTGGTCAAGGTCGACCACGACGAGGTGCTCCTCGACATCGGCTACAAGTCCGAGGGCGTCATTCCCTCGCGTGAGCTTTCGATCCGCAACGACGTCAACCCGCATGAGGTCGTCGCGTTGGGCGATCAGATCGAGGCGCTGGTCCTGCAGAAGGAAGACAAAGAAGGCCGGCTCCTCCTCTCGAAGAAGCGTGCGCAGTACGAACGTGCGTGGGGCAAGATCGAAGAGATCAAAGAGGCCGACGGCATGGTCTCGGGCCCGGTCATCGAGGTCGTCAAGGGCGGCCTGATCCTCGACATCGGCCTCCGCGGCTTCCTGCCCGCGTCCCTCGTCGAACTGCGCCGGGTGCGCGATCTTCAGCCGTATGTCGGCAAGACGATCGAGGCGAAGATCATCGAGCTCGACAAGAACCGCAACAACGTGGTGCTGTCCCGCCGGGCGTGGCTCGAGGAGACCCAGAAGGAGCAGCGCGAGGACTTCCTCGTCAACCTCCGTCCCGGGGAGCGCCGTCGTGGCGTCGTCTCGAGCGTCGTCAACTTCGGTGCCTTCGTCGACCTCGGCGGTATGGACGGCCTCGTTCACGTCTCCGAACTGTCCTGGAAGCACGTCAACCACCCCGGCGACGTGGTTGCCGTCGGCGACGAGATCGAGGTCGAGGTCCTCGAGGTCGACATGGACCGCGAGCGCATTTCGTTGTCCCTCAAGGCCACTCAGCAGGACCCGTGGCAGGAGTTCGCATCGGCGCACCAAGTGGGCGAGCTCGTCTACGGCCGGGTCACCAAGCTGGTGCCCTTCGGTGCGTTCATCCAGGTCGGGGACGGCATCGAGGGCCTCGTCCACATCTCCGAGATGTCGGCCCACCATGTCGACCTGCCCGAGCAGGTGGTCACCCCGGGCGAAGAGCTCTGGGTGAAGATCATCGACCTCGACCTGCAGCGTCGTCGCATCTCGCTGTCGATCAAGCAGGCCGCCGAGGGTGGCATCGTCGCCGCCGAGTACCAGGAGCACTTCGGCGAGCACGCGTACGACGCCGAGGGCAACTACATCGGCGGTGCGGTCGACCCTGAAGCGACCTCCGAAGGCCAGGAGGCCTGGGAGGAGTACTACAAGGAACATGGCTACGACGCGGTGGGTGTCGCCGAGGACGCTGCCCCCGAGGACACAGCCCCCGAGATCGAGGGTGCTGAAGGCGCCTGATCTCTCCAATGACGGCGGCCAAATGGCCGTCGCTGGTCGCACCGGACCCCTGCTGCGGCAGGGGTTCGGTCGTTTTCCGACGCAATAGCTAAGCCGATCGCCCTCTCCGGCCGACATGAGATCCGAGCGATGAACCGTCGTACGGGTCGATCGGGGTTTCCGTGTCGTCCCGGGCGCCGCACTCGTCGCCGCTGTCTGCTACGAGCTGTCGGAACGAGGTCACAGTGAGCTCTCGGAGAACTCTCATCCTGGTCGGCGCCATCGTCGTTGGTGCGATCGCCGCCTTGATGATCCTGCAATACGTCGGAAGCGTCGAAGACAAGGCAGCGAACGACACACAACTGGTCCAAGTGGTGGTAGCCGCCGGCGACATTCACAAGGGGGAGACCGCTGATGCGGCGATCTCCACCGGTCGCCTGGAACTCGGCCGACGCCGTCGTGTCGACCTGCCGGTCAACGCCATCTCCCGGGTCGAGGACGTTATGGGTCAGAGCGCGACGATCAACCTGGCTGCGGGTCAGGTGATCACCGCCGCGATGTTCTCGGGCGGAAGCGACACCAGCGGCTCGTCCTCGAACGAGATCAGCCCTGGCAACGTTGCGGTGACCGTGTCGGTGGGCAACACCGGGCTGGTCAGCCCCGGCGACTACGTGAACATCCTCGCCGACGTGGTGCCCGACGCGAGCGGCGGAACCGCCAGCGCTGCGGTCGGCTCGGCCTACGTGTTCCAGAAGGTGAAGGTCCTCGCCGTCGGCACGAACCTGGGGACGCCGACGGCTGCCCCGGCGGACGGTACGGCGACCACGGCTCCTGCGGCATCGGATCAGGTCACCCTGGACGTCCCGCCGGAAGCAGCTGCCGTCATCGCCGCCAACGCCGCTCGGAACCTGCGCCTCGTGCTGGTCCGTCCCGACTACCAGCCTCGCCCGATTCCGGCCTACCTCGTGAGCCCGGATCGTTCGCTGCCCGGCACCGACGGGCACACCCCCTACGACGGTCGTCCCGCCACGGCGGCACCCACCGCAGGAGCCGGCCGATGATCAGCTCCGTTGACTCTCCCCTCGGCGAGTCGTGGGACGACAGCGAATCGTTCGTCTCGAACCGGGGCGCCCCCGAGACGCCGGCTGCTCCCCAGCGTGGCGCCTCGGCGATCAGGGTGTCGGTTGCCGTGGTCGAGGCCGACCCGCCGACCCGTGACCGCATCGCCCGCCAACTCGGTGACGGACCGACCCCGTTTGCCTCGATCGAGGAACTCGCGGGACGTCTCAGCGGCGCGGTGCCGGTCGTTGTGGTCCTGGGTCCCTCGTGCGCGGCGACCTCGGAGCTCGGCATCGCCGAGCGTCTGATCGAGGCGCACCCGAACCTCGGTGCGGTGTTGGTCGTCGACGAGCTGACCACCACGCTGCTCCAGCAGGCCCTGCGGGCCGGCGTACGTGACGTCCTGACCGTTGGTGGTGACACCGAGCAGCTCCTCGGCGCGGTGCACCGCGTGGCGCAGTCCCTCGACGCCACGCCTCGTCGGCCGACCGCTCCGGCGGCGCCGTCGAGTGATCCCGACTCGGACCTGCCCGAGATGAACGGCAAGGTGATCACCGTCTTCTCGACCAAGGGTGGTGCCGGCAAGTCGGTCATTTCGACGAACCTGGCGATCGCGCTGGCGCAGCGCACCGGCCAACCGGTGTGCTTGGTCGACGCCGACCTGCAGTTCGGTGACGTGGCCGTGATGCTCAAGCTCACGCCGCATCACACCCTCGTTGACGCCGTCAACTCGCTTGACCGTCTCGACGCAGCGCTGCTGTCCAGCTTGCTGGTCACCCATGAGCAGTCGGGACTGCGGGTGCTGCCTGCGCCGCTCGAGCCCGCCTTCGCGGATCAGGTTGGTGCGTCGGAGATGGTTCAGATCGTCGAGTGCCTCCGCAGCTTCTGTGGCTACGTCGTGGTGGATACTCCGGCGTACTTCAACGACCTCGTGCTCGGCCTCGTTGAGGTCTCCGACAACGTCGTGATGGTCGCGGGGATGGACATCCCCAACATCAAGAACGTGAAGATCGGCTTGCAGACCCTCCGGCTCCTCAACACGCCGATGGAGAAGCTGATGTTGGTCCTCAACCGGTCGAACTCGAAGGTGAAGCTCGACATCGGTGAGGTTGAGCGCACCCTTCAGGTGAAGGCGGATGCGCTGGTGCCCTCTGACGTGCTCGTTCCCCAGTCGGTGAACAAGGGCGTTCCGGTCGTGCTGCATGCACCCAAGTCGCCCGTCGCACGCTCCATCCAACAGCTCGCCGATCAGTTCATCCCGGTGACCGCGAACTCCAAGCGTCGCCGCTGAGCCGTCCCACCTTCCGTCCACCCGCCGCCTGAACCCTTCAAGGAGCACGAATCGTGTCTCTGTACCAGCGACTCAACGAGGTCAACCAAACTGCCGGCGGAGGCGACCGGCCACCCGCGCATGGCGGCGCGACCCACCAGCGGCGCGACCCGGTGCTCGACGAGCTCCGCCAGCGGGTGCACGCGCACCTCATCGAAGAGCTCGGCCCGATCCTCTACGACAAGCGGCTGAGCGAGGACGACCTGCGTCGCCGGGTGCACGAACAGCTGCTCCAGACGCTGCAAGCCGAGCGGGCACCGTTGTCGGCCGCCGACAAAGCGCAGCTGATCCAGGACGTCTCCGACGACATCCTCGGCTACGGCCCGATCGACAAGCTCCTCAACGAGGAGGCGGTGTCCGAAGTCATGGTGAACGGACCCGACACGGTGTACGTCGAGCGTGCCGGCAAGATCGAGAAAGACCAGGCCACCTTCGTCGACAGCGAGCATCTGCGTCGCATCATCGACAAGATCGTCTCTGAGGTCGGTCGTCGTATCGACGAGTCGACTCCGATGGTCGACGCACGTCTGCCTGACGGTTCCCGCGTCAACGCGGTGATCTCGCCCCTGGCGATCGGTGGACCGTTCCTCACCATCCGGAAGTTCTCGACGGATCCGCTGCAGGTCGACGACCTGATCCGCTTCGGGTCGATCAACGCGCACGCCGCCCGATTCCTCCAGGCGTGCATCGTCGGCAAGCTCAACGTCTTGGTGTCGGGCGGAACCGGTACCGGTAAGACGACGATGCTGAACGTCTTGTCGTCGTTCATCCCCGGCGACGAGCGCATCGTCACGATCGAGGACGCCAAGGAACTCCAACTGCACCAGGAGCACGTGCTCTCCCTCGAGGCGCGGCCGCCGAACATCGAAGGTCGGGGCGAGGTCACGATTCGTGATCTGGTGAAGAACAGTCTTCGTATGCGCCCGGACCGCATCGTCATCGGTGAGTGTCGTTCGGGTGAGGCCCTCGACATGTTGCAGGCGATGAACACGGGTCACGACGGCTCGTTAACCACGCTGCACTCCAACAGCCCCCGTGACGCCTTGTCCCGTCTCGAGACCCTGGTGTTGATGGCCGGTTTCGATCTGCCGGTGCGGGCCATCCGCGAGCAGGTTTCGAGCGCGGTCGACCTGATCGTGCAGCTCTCACGGCTCCGTGACGGCACGCGTCGTGTCACCCACATCTCGGAGGTGCAGGGGATGGAAGGCGACGTCATCACGTTGCAGGACATCTTCTTGTTCGACTTCGGCATGGGTGTCGATGAGCACGGCAAGTTCCGAGGCCACCTCAAGGCGACCGGCGTGCGGCCCAAGTTCACCGAGAAGCTCGCCGACATGGGGATTCGCCTGGGCCCGGAGGTGTTCGCCGTTGACGCCGGTGCGCGACGCGCCGTGGGACGGGGCTGACCATGCGATTGCAACCCCTACGCCCGCTCCGGCCACTCGCCGCGGTGCTCGCGGTGGTGCTCGTCGTCATCGGGTTCGGATCCTTCGCTGCGGCCGACGGGGTTGTGGCGTCCTCGCTCGAGGTTCACTCGATCGACGCCCGCGGCGGAACGTTGGGCATGAGCGTGACCAACACGGGACCCGCCGACGCGAAGAAGCTCTCGCTGTCGGTCGACGGTCGGAGTGTTCCCGCCACGGTGCAGAGCTACGCGGATGCAGGTCGGGCTTCCAACGTGATCGTTGTCGTCGACAACTCCAAGGGCAGCGGCAACGGTGCCGTGCAGATCATGAAGGAGCAGCTCGATCGTCTCGCGCCCGGCTCCAACGATGTCGCCGCGCTTGGGGTCGTCACGATCGGTGGCGGTGCTCGGCTTGCGGTTCCGCTCAGCGCGTCGATGAGTGCTGTCGACGCTTCGGCCCGCTCGATCAGCCCCGGCGGTGAGCCGGCTCTGTGGGACGGGATCGTGGCGGCGGCGGATCGCCTCGAGGGCCTCTCGGAGATGAACAACAGCCAGATCGTCGTCATCTCGGGTGCTGCGGACGCGATCTCCGGGTCGAAGTTCTCGACGGTTCAGTCGGCGCTTCGTCGCTCCGGCGCCGCCCTCCACGTGATCGCGTTGAGCGGTGGAACCTCCGACGTCGAGTCACTCATGACGCTCGTTCACAGCGCCGGGGGGACGTTCCGATCGGGTTCGTCGAACGACCTCCGATCCATGCTCTCATCGCTGAGCGAGCGGATCGGCAGCCAGTACTGGGTCACCGCCAAGGCACCGACCACGCATGCCGAGTTGGTCGGTCTCGACCTCGACTGGAGCGGCGCCCGATCCACCGTTGCGTACCGTCCCGACGCACTGACCGTCGGCGCAGGTCCGCTGAGCCCGATCGGCGACGACCGGAGCTTTGTCGAACAACTCGCCGGCTCGGCGGTCGCAAAGTGGGTGATGATCCTGCTGGGCACCGTGTCGGCCGGAATGCTCGTCTACTCGGTCGCGATGCTGGTCACCCGGCGGACCGACGGGCTTGACTACGCCCTCCGCTACTACGACGGCTACCAGCCGGGCGGCCCATCTGAGGCAGAGGAGGAGGCGGACGACTCCGCGATCTCGATCGCGCGGAAGAACCAGTTCTTCCGCAAGGCGGTCGCGGTCACCGGCGAGCTCGCGCAGCGGCAGGGTGTCCTCGCGAAGATCGAGGAGCAGCTCGAGCGGGCCGATATCCCGCTGCGACCCGCCGAAGCGGTGTTCTTCTATGCCGCCGCCGTCGTGATCGCGACGCTCGCCGCGATGGTGCTCTCCGGCGAACTCATGACCGTTGCCGCGGTGGTGCTCGTCGCGTTGTTGGTGCCTCGATTCGTCGTGAACTTCCGTGCGAAGCGTCGGGAGAAGAAGTTCGTCGCACAACTCCCCGACATGCTGCAACTGCTCGCGGGCACGCTCCGCGCCGGCTACTCGGTTGCGCAGGGTTTCGAGGCGGTTTCCCATGAGATCGACGATCCGATGGGCAGGGAACTGCGTCGGGTCATGACCGAAGCCCGCCTCGGGCGGCCGATCGAGGACGCGTTGGAGGCCGCCGCCGAGCGGACCCACAGCGACGACTTCGGTTGGGCGGTCATGGCGATCCGCATTCAACGGGAGGTCGGCGGCAACCTGGCCGAGTTGCTGCTGACGGTCGCCGAAACGATGACCCAGCGCGAGCGGCTTCGCCGTGACGTCTCGGCGTTGACCGCTGAAGGCCGGATGAGCGCGATCGTCCTGGGGTTGTTGCCACCGGGCCTCGCCGCGGTGATGTGGGTGATGAACCCGGAATACATCAACCGGCTCACCGCCGACACGATCGGCCTCGTGCTCCTCGGCATCTCCGTGGTGTCGATGGGCATCGGGTTCGCATGGATGAAGAAGATCGTCAGGATCGAGATCTGAAATGGCTACTGAGGTCCTTCTCCCGACCGTGCTCATCGGCATCGCGCTGGCGGGCATCGTGTACTCGCTGCTGGGGCGCTTCGACGACCGGGCGGTGGTGCGTGAGTCGCTCCGCCAACTGAACGGTTACGAACTCGAGAACCAACGCGATGCGGAACTGTTGGTTCCGCTCGCGGAACGTGCGGTAGTCCCCGTGCTCCAGGCGCTGACGGGGCTGGGGCGGCGCTTCACCCCGATGGGATACGTCGAGAAGGTTCGCCAGAAGTTCGTCTACGCCGGCGAGGCGACCCCCGACGTCGTGGATCGGTTCCTCGCGGTTCGGGCGATCACGGCCTTCGGAGCGATCGCCGCGTTCTTCGCGGTGTTCGTCTTCGGTCTGCTGCCGCTCGATCCGGGCTTGGCGACCAACGCCACCGGCGGCTTGATCATCTTTGCCCTGATCGCAGGACCGGACGCGGTGCTCAACCGGCGGGTGCAGGAACGTCAGCACGGCATTCAGGTCATGCTGCCCGACGTCTTGGACCTGTTGACGATCTCGGTCGAGGCGGGACTCGGTTTCGAGCAGGCAATGGATCGGGTGATCGATTCGGTACCCGGTCCGCTGTCTGACGAGTTCGCCCGGATGCTCGGCGAAACCCGGGCCGGAGCGAGCCGAGCGGATGCAATGCGTGCGATGGACGAGCGCTGCAACGTGCCGGAGTTGCGCTCGTTCGTGCTGGCCATCCTGCAAGCCGACACCTTCGGCGTGTCGATCGGCCGTGTGCTGCGTGCGCAGTCCGAAGAGATGCGGATCAAGCGACGCCAGCTCGCCCAGGAGAAGGCCCAGAAGGCCCCGGTCAAGATGCTGATCCCGATGGTGTTCTGCATCTTCCCGGCGCTCTTCGTGGTCGTGTTGGGCCCGGCCGCTCTCAACATCCGGGACTCCTTCGGCGGCTGACGCCGTGACAGCCCCCGTCCTGCAGCGGGAACCGCCGGCGGGTGCGCGACCGTCCTTCCAGGAGATGTCGTCACGGGCGGTCGCCGCCGTGGCGCGGGACTGGTGGCCGACGGGATGGTTCGTACTCGGTCTGGTTGCCGGGTCGCGGGCGCTGTCGGACAACAGCTTTCTCACCCATCTCGCGACCGGCCGGCTGATTCTCGACGGCCGCGTACCGCACGCCGACCCCTACACGTTCACCTCGGCAGGCCAGCCCTGGGTGGTGCAGTCATGGCTCTATTCGGTGAGTGTCGCCGCGCTGGAGCGTCTGGCGGGTGCGTGGTCGATCCGCCTCGCCGTCGGTGTCGTCGTCGGAGCGCTCGTTTCGTTGCTGTGGCGACTCGCTCGCGACGCCGACTCGCTGGTCGGCCGTGTCGCGGTCACCTCGGGCGCGGTCGTGATCGGCCTCGACGCGTGGAACGAACGCCCCCAGAGCGTGGCGGTGCTGCTCGTTGCCCTGACGATGCTGGTGCTGCTCGAGCAGCGGAGCGTGTGGTGGCTCGCTCCGGTGTTCGGACTGTGGGTCAACCTCCACGGCTCGTGGCCGGTGGGTTTGATCGTGGTCGGCGGCCTCTCGCTGCGTGCCCTGATCGATCGTCGGCGCCTCGACTGGTCGGTGGTGTCAGCACCCGTGGTCGCCGCCTCCTCCGTGGTCTGCGGGGCGTTGTTGAGCCCGTACGGATGGTCACTCGTCCGCTTTCCGCTCACGCTGTTGAGCCGTGGCGATGTGCTGCAGTACCTCGTCGAGTGGCGTCGCCCACAACTCGGTGACGTCGCTACCGTGGCGCTGATCTTGCAGGTCGCGCTCGCTGTCTGGGCGGTGTGGCGCCGCCGGGCGTGGGGGTGGGTGCCGCTGGTGGTGGTGATGCTGGCCCTCGCGGTTTCGGCCCGCCGCAACCTCCCCCTTGCATCGCTCGTCTTGGTACCGGTTGCCGCCTCGGCGTGGCGCCAGCCGGGTGCCCTGCGTGGCGCGCTCGCGCCCCCTCGACGGACGGTTGCCGCGGTGGTCCTGGCGGCGATCGTGATGCTCGGCGTGATCGTCGGTACCGCGCCGAGCGCCTATGACCTCGGTCCGTATCCGGTAGCGGCGGTCGAGTGGCTGCAGTCCCGGAACCTGGTCGGTACTGCCCTCGACGGGAAGGTCACCCCTGCAGAGGGGCGGATCGCACATCCCGACTACGTCGGCAACTTCCTCGAGTGGCGATTCGGCAGCGCGGCGGGCGCCTATCTCGACGACCGAGCGGAGCTGGCGAGCGAAGCGCTGATGGCGGGCTACGCCCAGGTGTTGCTCGGCGGCCGAGGTGACTGGAAGCGAATTCTCGAGCGAGACGCGATCGACGTTGTGGTGTGGCCGGAGGGGGAGTTCCTCGCCGATCGGCTCAGCGCGTCGACCCAATGGCGGGTCGCGCACCGATCGCGGGACGGCTCAGGAGTCGATTGGTTGGTCTTCTGTCGCAGGGAAAGCGTCGTCGCGTCGCGTTGCGGCATCTGAGGGTTGCGGCGGGGGAGCGGTGACGCATGCCGCGGGATCGAACGGTCGTTGCGGGGACTCGGAGCCCACGTCGATGAACGCACCACCGAGCGCCCGGACCGCCGCCTCGATCCGGCGGTTGAACGCCCGGGCGTCCTCATCCTCACCGCAGCGCAACGGCGTGCCGAATCGCACGCGAACCGGATGGCGGCGAGGGAGAACCCGGCCCTTCGGGAGGACGTCGGCGGTACCCGAGAGGTGGACCGGCACCACGTCCACCGTCGCTCGCCGGGCGATCCACGCCGCACCCGGCTTGAACGTCGCCATCTCCTCGGGATGGGCGCTGCGACCGCCCTCGGGATAGATCAGCAGCGAGTGCCCGTCGCCGAGCAGCTCGTGACAGAGCTCGAGTGTCGTCCGGTTCACCTTGGAGCGGTCAACGGGGATCGCACCGATGCACGCCGTCGAGAACAGGGCGGTGAAGCGGTTCGTGAAGAAGTAGTCGGCGGCCGCAGCGACGACGAGGCGGCGCCGGAGTCGCTCGGGCAGCGTCGTCATGAGCACCATGGTGTCGCTGTGACTCGTGTGGTTCGCCACGAAGACCACCGGGTGCTCATCGGCCACGCCCGCGAGGTCGTCGAGGACGGAACGACCCTCCACGGTGGTGGGAGCGAAGAGCGCTCGGAGTACGCGGAGGGCGCCCCGCGCGTACAACGCTCGTGCCCAGGTCGCCGGAGCACGTCGCGCCCACGGCAGCGCGACGCCGTGGGTGCGCATGGTGAGGGGGGTGGGAGTCTGCGACATCGTCCGGCGAGCCTACGGTTCGAGCATGAGCACGTCGGGCGGCATGACAGGGCCGTCATCGTCTGCGATCCGCAGGTCGGCGTAGAACACCAGCGCGAACGCCACGATGGCGCCGAAGAGAAACACCCAGGTGAGACCGACAAGGTCGATGATCGGGCCGCCGACGAGGCTTCCAACCGGTACCAGCCCTGCCCATCCGAGCATCCACAGGCCCATGACTCGGCCGCGGACCTCGTCATCGACCCGTTCCTGAAGGATCGTCGAGAGTGATGTGATGACGACGAAGTAGCACCAACCGGTGACGAAGGCAGCCACGTACGCGGGGCCGGGTGAGGTTTGGAAGGAAAACACCGCGAGGGCGACCGCGAATCCGCCGAGGCCGAGCCGGGTCATCAGCGGTCGTGAGCGGTTCGCAAGGATCGTTCCCACCGAAATCGCACCGACCGCTGCCCCGAACCCGAAGCAGGAAAAGACGATCGTGAATGTGCGTGAGGTGCCGTGGAGGTTGCGGATCGCGAACGGGTGCATCTGATAGATGAAGACCAGCGAGCACAGCGAATAGACCGACACCGTCACCAGGACCCGCGACAGGATCGGATCCGCTCGGGCCGCGGCGATGCCGGATCGGAAGCGTGCCAGCGGGCGTTCCTGTTGCGCGGTGGGCTTCGAGTCGAACTCGACGAGTGCGACGGAGGCGATCACGAAGAGATACGTGAGACCGTTGACCGCGAAGATCGTCGCGGGATGGTCGACGCCGATGAGCAGGCCCGCGATGAGGGGGCCGATGACCCGCGAGGTGTTCATCTGCGCTGAGTTGAGCGAGATGGCCGGGCCGAGATCGCCGCGCCCGACGAGGGCGGGCAGGGTGGCCTGGGACGCGGGGGCGTTGATCGCACCCGCGACCCCGATCACGAACACCAGCGCGACGAGGGTGATTTCGTCGGGCCGATCGCCGACCGACTGCCACGCGAGCAATCCCGAGAAGACCGCCTGAAACGCCGCGCAGGTGATCATGGTCCGCTTCCGGTCGTAGGTGTCCGCGACGACGCCGGCGATGGGGGACAACAGCAGCGTTGGGCCGAGCTGCGCAAAGGTGACGAGGCCGATGAACCATGCCTTGCCGGTGAGTTGGTCGGCGAGCGCGCCCAGGGTGAAGTTCTGCATCCACGTACCGATGTTGGATGCGAAGGTGCCGAGGAAGATCCAGCGGAACGCGTGGCTCGAGAGCGCCGAGGCAGCCGTTCCCGGCGTAAAGCGCCTCGCAGCGGTTCCCTCCGGTCGGAGCTCGGGGGTTGACGATGCCGAACCCTGCGAGGTCATGGTGCGTGCGAACTCTAGCAAGCTCGTCCGCTGTGCCCGTTCTCAGCTACAGTTCAGGGGGTGGGTGGGACCCCTGACGGCCGAAGTTGGTACCAGGTGATGGGGATTCCCGATCACGCGCCCGCGGCCGAGATTCGTGCTGCCTACATTCGGCTCGCCCGCACGCTGCATCCGGATCACCATGCCGAGAGCCCACCCGCCGAACGCCGGATCGCCGAGCGTCGCATGCGTGAGGTGAACGCGGCGTGGGCGGTCCTGGGGAACGAGGAGTCGCGGCGCGCCTACGACATCCGGCTCGAGTCGGCGCGGCGGTACCAGACCTCGCTCTGAGCCCCACGCGGGGACGTCGACTCCGTCAACGGTCGCTCGGTGAGAGCGCTCGCTGCTCCGAGCGGTCCTTCGCAATGGACGCGACGACCGTGACGAGCAGCACTCCGAGGATGACGCTGAGCGAGAGCCACGTCGGCATGTGCAGTTCGAAGGGCTTGCCGACCAGCAGCATCTTGATCCCGACGAAGGCGAGGATGACCCCGAGGCCGAGATTCAGGTACCGGAACTTCCCCTGCATCCCGCCGAGCAGGAAGTACAACGACCGCAGCCCGAGGATGGCGAACGCGTTCGACGCGAACACGATGAACGGCTCACGGCTCACGGCGAGGATCGCGGGCACCGAGTCGACGGCGAACACGATGTCGGTCGCCTCGATGAGGATCAGCACCGCGAACAGCGGCGTCGCCATGCGCTTCGCACCCTCGTGGGTGAAGAGCTTCTGCCCGTCGAAGCGCTGGGTGGTGGGGACGACGCGGCGGACCAGTCGCATCGCGAGGTTGTTGTTGTAGTCGACCTGCTTGTCCTCGTCGTGTCGGGCGATCTTGACCGCCGTATAGAGGAGGAAGAGCCCGAACACGTATAGGACCCAGTCGAATCGTTCGATGAGCGACACCCCGGCGAAGATGAAGACACCGCGGAGCACGAGCGCGCCGAAGATCCCCCAGAACAGCACCCGGAACTGGTACTCGCGGGGGACCGCGAAGAACGAGAAGATGACGGCCCACACGAAGACGTTGTCGATCGAGAGGCTCTTTTCGATCAGGAAGCCGGCGTAGTACTCGGCGCCGGCTTGGCCGCCCTGCCATGCGATCAGGATGAGGCCGAAGATCAGCCCGATCGAGATCCACACCGCGGACTCGATTGCCGCTTCTTTGATGGTGATGACGTGCGCGGTGCGATGCACCGCCAACAAGTCGACGATCAGCATGACGACGATCGCGGCGAGCAGCGCGACCCATGCCCACCACTGGATGTCGAGGTCGGCGAATCGTTCGCTGGAACTCGACGTGGAGGATGCGACGGATGTGATGAGCGAGGCGGTGAGCACGGAGCGTTCTCCTTGGTGACGCGGGGCGGGACGCCGCCGCGATCGGACGATGGACCTACGTCAGATTCCGAGGAGGGGCGGCCCCCGGCGAGGTCGATGGCGACCGTTCGGGTGCCGGATCGCGTCGGCGGGCGAGCAGCGGAGTCGGTGCAGCGTGCTGAGGGTGGCAGCCGCCAGCGCCACGGTCATGGCCGCAGCGATGCGCGGGACGGCGTTCACGGTCCGACGGGAGGCGACGGTGCGCGTACGCGGCGCACTGGGTGCCGAGAACGGCTCGGGAGCGTCGGTCGTGACCGCGGGCACCGTCGACGGCGAGACGTCGACACCGAACTGTCCGCCCGCGCCGAACGCCACGACGAGCGCCACCGTGGCGAGAAGGAGGAGGGTTCGGCTGCCGGTCATCGTGGGTCGGGGTGGATCGGTGAGCCTAGCCGTGGGGTCACGCCCGACGGGTTCAGGGCCTCAGCCGTTCGCAGGCCCGCCGTACCCGGCGCTACAGTCGCCCGCTCCGGGCGATTAGCTCAGTTGGTTAGAGCGCTGCCTTCACACGGCAGAGGTCGGCAGTTCGAGTCTGCCATCGCCCACGGTTCGTGCCGCCCGAAGACACGCGGTAGCGCGGAGGCTTGCGGTGCGAGACGACCCTCAGAAGGGGAGCAGGTCGGCTTGGAGCGATCGCAGCTCATCGAAGATTGCGCGACACGCGGCCGGATCCGCCGGTGAGTTCGGGTCTTCGAGCAGCGCTTGGAACGCGAGGTCGGGGTTCGCGGTCAGCGCGGATTCGACGATGAGGTCTTGGAGTTGCGTCTGAGTGCGGATCCAACCGGCAAGGGGCTCACCGAGTGGCGCCATCGTCTCGGGGTGGACGCCGTCACCGTCGACGAGGGCGCCGACCTCCACGATCGCCCCCTCCTCGACGTCGGGCAGAAAACCACGGTTGGGCACGTTGACCGCCATGATTCGGGTCGGGGTGTCGGTCCACATCGCGGCGACGATAGGTATGACCTCTTCGGAGGAATGACCCATCGCGCCGAGGGGCAGCGGGAGTCGCGTCGTCGCCGCCCACGTGGCTGCCCGCTCAGCCTTGACCATCACCGGCTCGTGGAAATCGATCGGAGTGGGATGCCAATCGGCCACATCGAGCGCGAAGGGCAGGTACTCGCCGATATGGCTGTCGACTGAGCACGGCACCAGCCCGTAGGTGCGGATCAGGTGGACGACCAGCGGCGAGTAGCCGAACTCGAGCAGGCCGGCGCCCGCCAGGTTGTGCTCGATGAGCTTCGCGACCCGCAGGGTCCGAGGCGAGTAGTCGTAGAAGGGCTTGGAGAAGTGGCGGCGGACCTTCTCGAGGAGGTCTTCGCCGGTGCGGCGATCACGCATCTCGGTGAAGAACGTGAAGTGGTTGATCCCAGACGCTTTGGCCTCGATCTCGGCGCGGGGCACACGAATCCGGCGGGCGAGGCGGTTGATACCGAGCGGCATCTCATGACACATGCCGACGTTGCGGATCTTCGTCGCGCGGTTGATGGCGAGGGTCACCCGGCTCATCGGGTTGGACAGGTTGATCAGGAAGGCGTCGGGGCTGTACTTCGAGATAGACGCACAGATGCTCAGCGTGTTGTTGATCGAACGCAGCGAGTGGAACACCGCGCCGGGGCCGCCGTTCTCGCCGGTGATCTGCCGGGCACCGTGGGCATTGGGGATCGTGTAGTCCTCGCGCCAGTGCCGGAAGCGACCGAACTCGGCGCTGCTCAACACGAAGTCGGCGCCATCGAGCGCCGGGCCCGGTTCGGTGTGGCGGTCGATCACGAGCGGCGCCCCGGCTGCGGCGTTGAGCTTGGCCGCGAACGCGTAGGCGCGGTCGAGGCGCTCGGAGTTGACGTCGTGCAGGACGAGGCGGCTCCCCCGCAGTTCGGGCGTGTGCACGACGTCG
This sequence comes from Actinomycetes bacterium, assembly GCA_029782335.1. Taxonomy (GTDB): domain Bacteria; phylum Actinomycetota; class Acidimicrobiia; order Acidimicrobiales; family Microtrichaceae; genus JADLFH01. The sequence continues at coordinate 39,327 of JAKOVA010000173.1, forward strand.
TTGACCATCGTCGGTCCGAACGACATGCCACCCGCCCCGATGAGGGTGATTTTCGGGCCGTCGGTCATGAGTTGCCCCTCTCCGCGTCGCTGCTGCGCCGGTCGTTGCGGTCGCGACGTGCCGCTGCGGCGTCGACGAGGGCCGATGGGCCGAGGTCACCGACCCGGGGACACCCGGTGAGCGAAAGCGCGACGGCCATCTCGTTGCGAAGGATCTGCAGGATGTGCGCGACGCCGGCTTCGCCGCCACCGGCCACCGCGTACGCCCACGCTCGACCGATGAGACAACCGTCCGCCCCGAGCGCGAGCAACTTCACGACGTCGAGACCACTGCGGACACCGCCGTCGACCAACACCGTCGCTCGCCCGCCAATGGCCTCGACGACCGCCGGAAGCGCAGCGGTCGTCGAGGGGGTGTCGTCGAGTTGCCGGCCACCGTGGTTCGACACGACGACCCCATCGGCACCGTGTTCGACCGCCAAGCGGGCGTCGTCGGCGTCGAGGACGCCTTTGAGCACGAGCTTGCCCTTCCAGTGCTGCCGAACCCATTCGAGGTCGTCCCAGGTGACCGACGGGTCGAACTGCGCATCGACCCACTCCTTGAACGAGTCGGGGCTGCTCCCCCCGGGAACCGCCTTCTCGAGGTTGCCGAACGTGTGGGGCTTGCCGCCGATCGCGACGTCCCGCACCCACTGCACATGGCGGACCAGATCGATGCCTCGGCGCAGCTTGGCCCCGAGACTCAGATCGCCGGAGAGCCCGTTGCGCACGTCGCGGTAGCGGGCACCGACGACGGGCAGGTCCACCGTGAGGACCAACACCGGACACCCAGCCGCTGTCGCACGCGCCAGCAGGTCTTCGGTATAGCCACGGTCGCGCATGACATAGAGCTGGAACCACAGCGGCCGTGACGTTGCGGCGGCGACCTCTTCGATGCCACAGATCGAGACGGTCGACTCGCAGAAGCTCACGCCGGCCGCCTCGGCGGCTCGGGCGGCTGCCACCTCGGCACGTCGGGCGAACATCCCGCCGAGCCCGACCGGCGCCAAGGCGACGGGCATCGAGAAATCACACCCGAGGATCGTCGTGGTCAGATCCAAGTCGGCGACATCGCGAAGGACCCGTTGTCGCAGTTCGAGCGAACGCAGGTCGTCGGAGTTGGCCCGCATCGTGGCCTCCTCGTAGGCGCCGCCGTCGATGTAGTCGAACAGCTGACGTGGGAGGCGCCGGCGGGCCAGTTCCCGATAGTCGCGGATGGATGCCGGCGCGAGACCGAGTGGACGATCGCTCACACGTCGAGCGTACTCAGATCCCTTCGCACGCTCTGGGCGAAGCGCCGACAGCTCGCCGAGCGTCGCATTCGGCCTTCAACATTGCAGCGCGGTCCTGGTTGGGGTCGCCGTGAAGGTAGATCGACACCTCGAGACCGACCGACATCCAGTCCTGGCTGGTGCAGGTCTCCAACGGATCTCCCGTGTCGGACTTGCCTTCTGCGACACCGACGAACGCGATGTGGCACAGCTCACGCTGCTGGGTCGCGGTGAGCGACACCGGGGGCGCTGTCGCAGCGGTCGTCGGGGTCGTCTCGGGCGGTGCCGCAGCGGCGCTGGTGGACGGCGACTCGCCGGCCGGGGCGGTGGTGGGCGCTGGTGAGTTGGCGGCGACGGTCGTGGCGGTGCGCTCGACGGTCGTGCCGGCCACCTGCGCCGGGGTTTCCTCGTCTCCACTGTCCCCGCCGGTGACGAAGAGAAACACACCGGCAGCGATGACAACGACCCCGAGAATGGCGAGGAGTGGGACCAGTCGGGACTTCGGTCCGGCGTCCTGCTTCTTCTTGGTTGCCGCCTTCTTCTCTTTCGACTTGGCGGCGGGGGTCGGCTCGTTCATCGGTCGCGTCGGGGGGTTGGGTGGTGGTTGGGAGCCTGCGGGCGCACCGGGCGGCCGCGGGATCGTTCCGGGCGGGGCGCCGGGCGGCGGAACCGGCGGCACGGCGCCGGGCGGAGGCGGGACACTCGGCGGGGGAACCGTGCCCTTCGGCTGCTTGGCTCGTCGACGGGACGGCTTGGACGGTGCAGGCTGGGCCGGCGGTGGCACGGCTGCGGACGGCATCGGCGGAGCTGACGGTGCCGGTGGAGCTGACGGCGCCGGTGGAGCGGTCGGGGGTGGTGGCACCGGGCCGGCATCGGCAGGTGCCGCGGGTTGTCCGAAGAGAGGCCCGCCGCTCGGCTGGAGGAGGTTGAAGGCCGGGCCTGTTGGCGGAGGAGCCGAGGCAGGCGGCGGCGGTACCAGCTCTGGGCCGCCTCCCGGGCGGAAGATCGGCGGCGCATCACCTGGTGAGGCGGCGCTGGGGCCGGGGGCGAACACCGGGCCACCGGTGGCCGGGGTGGCGGCGGGGGGAGGGGTGAGGTCGGCAAACGGTTCACCACTCGGCGCCGGGGGTGGGCCGAGGGGCCCACTTGCAGGGGCCGGAGTGGCGGGCGGGGCCGCAGCAATGGGCGCAGCGTCGGCGGGTCCGGTGTGGAACAACCTGCCTTCCGGTGTCGGCTGGCTCCCGAAGAGCGGGCGAACGGTTCCTTCGCTGGCTACGCCCGCCGGAGTGGTGGGCGGCATGGTGAAGCGGACCGTCTCGTCGTTCGATGATGGCGGGGCCGACGCTGGTGGCGGCCCGCTCGGAGCGGACGGCGTCGTGGGAAGGTCATGGAGCGGCGCTGCGGCTTCGCGCGGAGCGTTGGGAAGTGACTGGCCGGGTGGGATCACCACCGTGTGATCGGTCCACTCCTCACCGTCGTAGTAGCGACCACGTGTGGGGTCCTTCGGATCGACGTACCACCTCGCTTCCAGCACGATCTCCCTCTCCTGCGCGCCGAGACTCGGTGCGCCAACCGTACGAGCAATTGAGCGTTCGATCCAGCGGGCAATTCCTCCCGAGCCCCACGCGCCGCGTCCCGGCGGGCCGTTCGCCCCGCGGATTCCCGTGGAAACGATCAGCCGCGTTCGAGGAGCAACTGCAACTCGATCGGACCGTGGTCCTCAACCGACAACACGATGCGGCTGTCGGGAACCTTCACGCCGAAGTCGTCGAATGCGACGTCGAGGGAACCTGCGACCGCGACCGCGGTGTCGGAGCGCTTCGCCTCGAGGGGGAACTTCACCGAGCGGGTCACGCCGTGGATGGTCAGGTCGCCGACTGCAACGACCTTGACCGTCCGGCCGGTCGATGCGTTTGCCGGGAGGGCGATCGGCTTGGTCAGCGTGAAGGTCGCGCTCGGGAACTTCGACGTTTCGAGCGCTCGCTGGATCTGCGTCGCGCGCCGGGCGTCGTTCGAACGGATCGTGGTGAGATCGACCGTGAAGGTCGCTTCGGTGACCTGGCCTGCGCTGATCGTCATCGAGCCGCTGACATCGCCGGTGCGTCCGATCGCCTCGGTCGAACCGACCCCGGCGAGCTCTTCCTTGACGCGGAAGCCGGCGAAGGTTCCGGTGGAGGAACTGAAGTCGAATCCGCCGCCGCCCGACATCGTCCAGGTCCCGTCGAGATCGGTGCTCTCCGTCCCGGGGGTTTCCGACGGAGACGGGCTCTCGCTCCCGGGAGCATCGGCGGTGGTGTCGGCTGTGGCCAGGGTGGTCGTCGTCCGTCCGGCGAGCGCGCCCTCGACGCTCGCGACCTCGGGGTTGTCGCGGATCATGTACCAGAGGACCGCGACGACGGCTGCCGCCACCACCACGGCGATGGTGCCGAGGAGTCCGAATTTCGCTCGCCTCGTCATTGGGCGAACCGTAGACGGTCGTTGTCAGCCAGCGCGTTCGAGGATGTGGACGCCGCAGGCGGAGCCGAGGCCGATCACGTGGGCCAAGCCGACCCGCGCGCCGTCGATCTGACGGTCGCCCGCTTCGCCGCGGAGGTGGGTCGCGACCTCCCACACGTTCGCGATCCCGGTCGCGGCGATGGGATGACCCTTCGACTCCAGGCCGCCGGAAACATTGACCGGCATGCTGCCGTCGCGGAACGGCGCGCCCGACTCGAAGAAGTCCACGGCGCCACCCTCGGGGCACAACATGAGGTTGTCGTAGTGCACCAACTCCGCGGTCGCGAAGCAGTCGTGCAACTCGACGAGATCGAGATCCTCTGGGCCGACACCCGCCGTTTCATACGCCTGCCGCGCCGCGTTGCGTGTGAGCGTGTTCACGTCGGGTAGCACCTGACAGCCGGGCTCCCAAGGGTCGGTCGTCAGGACAGAGGCGCTGATCCGCACCGCGCGCCGTCGCTGATCGTCGCTCAAAGAAGCGAGCCGCTCGCCGGTCACGAGTACGGCAGCGGCAGCACCGTCGCAGTTCGCTGAACACATCGGCCGCGTGTTCGGATACGCGATCATGACGTCGTTCATGATCTGCTCGAGGCTCATCTCCTTCGTGTAGGCGGCGAGCGGATTGAGCGTGGAGTGCGCGTGGTTCTTCTGGGAGATCCGAGCGAACAACTCGAAGCTCGTCCCGCCGTAACGGTGCCCGTATTCCATCCCGATCTGGGCGAAGACGCCAGGCATCGTCTCGGTTCCGATGCGCCCGTCGACCGGGGCAACCGCGCCGTATCGGCCGTGGGGAGTCCACGTGGAGGAGTCGTTCTTGCGTGAGGCGCCGGCGAGGAGGCCGGCTCCGGCGAGCTTTTCCACTCCGACTGCAAGGCCGATGTCGGCCTCGCCCGCCTTGAGCGCCATCACAACGGTGCGGATGGCGGTCGCTCCGGTCGCGCAGGCGTTCGCCACGTTGTAGACGGGAACGCCCGTCTGTCCGACCTGCTTCTGGAGCGCCTGGCCGATTCCCAGACCGGCACCCATGAGACAGCCGGCAGCGATCACGCCGACGTCGGCCATGGAGACGCCACCGTCGCGAAGCGCCCCGAGGGTCGCCTCGGCGGCAAGGTCGACCGTGTCGAGGTAGGGGTGCTTGCCGAACTTGGTCATGGAGATTCCGAGAATCCAGATGTCGTCGGTCGCTCGCATCACGATTCCTCCGTCGTTTGGTCCGTCGCGTCGTTCGATTCGGCGATGGGCGTGAACCCGAACCCGATCGCTTCGGTTCCCTCGGCATCGGGGCCGAGGCTGGTCGTCGCGAGCCGCAGCCGCATCCCGGTGTGGACGTGGTCGGCGTCGGGCGGGACACCGATGATGTTGCCGCGCACGTGGGTCCCGTCGCAGTCGATCACTCCCGCAACGAAGGGCACCGGGATCCCGGGCGCGGCGAAGGAGACGATCGTGAACGTGCGGAGGGTTCCTTCCGATGCGACTGCCGCCTCGACGAAGTCGGTTCCTTCACACGCAGCGCAGGCGTTGCGGCGGTCGAAGAACCGCGCACCGCAGTTGGTGCACTCGTGAGCGACGAGATGCGGTGACGGCTCGAGTCGCAGATAGTCGACGAGCGGCACGCGCGTTGGTGCGGCGGATTGCGTCATATCACCCCCTGAAGTGCGCCCATCGCGGGCACGCCGACACTACGTTGCCGTGTCGGTGTCCGCAGAACCGCCACCGCCGGCCGACTGGTATCACGATCCACACGATCCGACCCGGGCCCGCTACTGGGACGGCAGCGCGTGGACCGATCGCCTAGCGGATCTGCCTGCCGGGGAGGAAGTGGCGACGCTGGATCCCCGTTTGGGGGTCGCCCGGCCGTCTCGCCGTCGCCGGATGCTCGTGGTGGCATCGATCGCGGTGGTGGTGGCTGCCGCCGGGGTCGTGGCCGTGATGGCCAATCGGCCGGATCCTGACATCGAGGCGCGGGTCGCCGGAACCGACCTGTTGCGGGTACGCGGCGGACTCGAACTCAACCAGGTGGGCCTCGTCGGCAGGATGGTGGACGAACCGTGCCGTGGCACGGCCGCCTTCGCCGAGGTCGGGCCCGGCACGCGGATCGAGGTTCGAAACCTCGAGGGACGTCGGATCGCCACCGCCCGGCTTTCGGCCGGTCGAACGGTGGTCGCAGACCCCAACGGCAGCGGACCGTTCGCGTCGCTCCTCGTCGTCTGCCGATTCGACTTCACCCTCGAGATTCCCGATCTCGATCAGTATCGGATCGGTGTTGCCGGCTTCGGCGACCAGCGCTTTGCCCGCGAGGAACTCGCCGAGCGCGGCTGGAGAGTCGAGCTCGGCCTCGGCCCCTGAGCCGTCGACACCTCACCATCCGCGTGCTGGGGGACCCGGCCTCCTACGATCCCGTCGCGAGTCCACGTGGGGAGATTCACCGTGTCGTTGCTGTTGGGGTCGGTGGCCGCTGGGATGGTGGTGGCCGCCGCCGTTCGGTCCACCTGGTCGCCGTGTGGTCTGTCGATGCTTTCGGTGATCACGCCGCTCGCGGAGGCCGCTCGGGGCCGTCGCTACCGGACGACGGCGATGTGGTTCATGGCGGGCGCGCTGCTGGGAGGAACGGCGCTCGGGTCCCTGGGTGCGCTCGGTGCGACGGTCGTTCGTTCCCTCGATCTCACCGCGCAGGACCGTGTCGCTGCGGCGCTCGTGGCGCTCGTCATCGCGATCGGTTTCGACGCCGACGTCATTTCTCCCCGGATCCCCCACCACCGCCGCCAGGTCAACGAGGTGTGGCTCGATCAGTTCCGCGGGTGGGTGTACGGCGCCGGGTTCGGCGCACAGATCGGATTCGGGCTCGCCACCTACATCATGACCGCAGCGGTGTATCTGGTCGTCGTCCTCGGTGCCCTGGGCGCGAACCCGACCGGGGCGCTGCTGTTGGGAACGCTCTTCGGTGGCGTACGGGGCGCGGCGATCTTCGTCGCGGCGGGCGTCACCGATGCTCAGCGGCTCATGGCGTTGCATCGACGCATCGACCACCTCACCGAGCCGTCGCGTATCGCCATGGTTGTCGTCGAGTTGGTCGCCGCCGCGCTCCTCGCCGGCACCACCACCCACCCGGGAGTCGCGCTCGGCGGCCTCGCCGTCGGCCTGTTCGCAACCTGGTTGGTCGGACGCTCGCGGAAGGTCGTGGTCCTGCCGTCGGCGACTCCTCCCAGTGGGGCCGTCGACGTACGCGAGCCGACAGCGGCAACTCGCCGCAACCACGGCTGAGGGGCCCGCGCAAGGCCCTCAGAAGCCGAGCGATCGACCGATCACTTCCTTCATGATCTCGGTCGTGCCGCCATAGATCGTGGTGACCCGGGCGTCGCGGTAGGCGCGGGAAATCGGATACTCGCTCATGTATCCGTAGCCACCGAAGAGTTGCACGCAGCTGTCCATGGTTCGCTTCTGCAGTTCGGTCAGCCACCACTTTGCCATCGCCGCATCCTCGGCGGTCAGCCGCTGCTCGTTGAGCGCGAGGACACACTGGTCGAGGAAGGTCTGACCGATCGCGATCTCCGTCGCCATCTCGGCCAACTTGAACTTCGACGCCTGGAATCGTCCGATCGGTTGGCCAAAGGCGTGTCGTTCCGCGCAGTAGGCGATGGTCCAATCCAGAGCGGCACGGCTGTGCGCGATCGCCGCTGACGCGATCGAGAGTCGTTCCTGCGGAAGGTTCTTGACGAGGTACAGGAAGCCTTCCCCCTCCTCGCCGAGCCGATTCGCCACCGGGACGCGCACGTCGGTGAAGAACAGCTCCGCGGTGTCCTGAGCGTGCAGGCCGATCTTGTCGAGGTTGCGCCCGCGCTCGAAACCCTCCATCCCGCGTTCGACGACGAGCAGCGAGATCCCCTTGTGCTTCTGTGTCGGGTCGGTCTTGGCGGCGACGATGACGAGATCTGAGTTGATCCCGTTCGTGATGAAGGTCTTCGCCCCGTTCAGGATGTAGTCGTCGCCGTCGCGTCGGGCGGTTGTGGACATCGACGCGAGATCGGAGCCGATGCCGGGCTCGGTCATCGCGACGGCGGTGATGAGCTCGCCGGTCACCATCCCGGGAAGCCAGCGGGCCTTTTGTTCGTCGTTCGTGTAGTCGAGGAAGTAGGGGAGTGTGACGTCGTTGTGCAAGGTGAATCCCGTCACCGCCGCGAAGGTGTTGGCGGCACACATTTCCTCGGCGACGACGGCGTTGTAGCGGAAGTCACGGGTGCCGGCGCCGCCGTACTCCTCTGGTACGGCGAACGCGAGGAAGCCCGCCGACCCGGCAGTCAGCCAGACGTCCCGGCCGACGATGCCGGCGTGCTCGAACTCATCAGTGCGGGGAACCACCTCGCGGTCGAGGAAAGAACGGAACGAGGATCGGAACATCTCGTGTTCATCGTCGAAGAGGGTGCGCTCCATCCCCGCAGCCTCCCACTCCCTCGCTCCCCGCGTCACCTCGGTCGATTGGCCAAGTGGGTCCTTCACAACCGGACATTCCTGCCGATTGGAACCCATGGACCAGCTCCACCTCTTCGCCGATCGGGGGACGCTCCGCGTGGCGGTTGTGGAGGGTGACGACCACCGGGCGCATGCCGTCATGCGGCGCCTCGCACGTCGCCACCGACCCTACGAGGTGACGCGGGTCTGTCCGCAGGACGTGATCAACGGAGCGATCGATGCCGCCGCGATCGATGCCGTACTGCTGGGGGTCGACGGAACCGCCCCCAGCATGGCGCCGTTGCGATGGCTGACCCGCAACGCACCCGCGACCGCCGTAGTGGCCCTCACCCACGACCACGACCTCGACAAAGACCTGGAGGTGGTCGTCACCGGGGCGCAAGACGTCCTCCCGTTCCACGACGCCACCGCAGCACGTCTCGATCGGGCCATCCGGGCCGCGGTCACCCGCAAACGACTCGAGACCGCCGCGCTGAACACGGCGCTCACCGACCCGGTGACGGGCATGGCGTCGAGAGCCTGGATGTTGCAGCGCCTCGAGCTCGCAGTCGCTCACGCCGCAACCTGCGCCGAGGGCTGGCAAGTGGCCGTGCTGTTCTGCGACCTCGATCGATTCAAGGTCGTGAACGACTCGCTCGGCCATGCCAAGGGAGACGAGTTGTTGCGGCTGGTCGCGGAACGGCTTCGATCGGTGGTCCGGGCGGAGGATCCCGTCGCGCGTTTCGGTGGCGACGAGTTCGTGATCCTGCTCGAGGGGCATCGAGTGGAAGGGCTCGCCCACCGCATCGGGCTCCGAGCGCTCGCGGCGCTCGCCGCTCCCTTCGAGATCGACGGCCATCGCATTTCGGTGCTGGCCTCGGTGGGTCTCGCGTTGCACCGCCCAGGGGAGGACGCGGCGCAACTGCTCGACAACGCCGACCTCGCGCTCTTCCAAGCCAAGCGTTGTGGCCGAAATCGGATCGAGGCGTTCGACGACGAGCTGCGGAGCTGGTCGGATCGCCAGCGGCTCTTGGGTCGTCGACTGCGTGACGACCTCAGCACCGGCCGCATCGACACGGTCCGTACCTCGGTCTGGAACCTCGCGTCGTCTGCGGAGGTGGGCAGCGTGATCGCGGCGAGCTGGCGCCACGATCACCCCGATTCCCTCGTCGAGCTGGCGACTCGACACGGCCTCGCCCCAGAACTCGGGCGTTGGATCGTCACGGAGGCACTCCGGGTCGCGTCGTCGTCGGCGACGTCGCGGGTCGTGGTCGAAATGCCCCCCGGACTCGTGGCCCAACCGGCCTTCGTGGAGTGGCTCGCCGAACGTCTCGCGGAAACGACCGTCGACCCGTCACGTTTGGTGCTCGCCTTGAGCGAAGCGGAACTTGCCGACGTCGAGCTGATTGCGGAGAGCCTCGACGGCCTGGATCGCCTCGGTGTTTCGGTTGCGCTCGCGGGATTCGGGAGCGGCTCGTCGTCGCTCGCACTGTTCAGTTCGCTCCGCGTCGACGAGGTGATGCTCGCGCCGCAACTCGTCGCGGGGATCGCGACAGACGCCCCTCGACGTGCGGTGGTCGAAGGGTTGCTGCGGATCGCCGCGGCGATCGGCCAGCGGGTCGTCGCAACGGGTCCCGAGTCGATCGCAGACGTCGTCGCGCTCGCCGAGTTGGGTTGCGCGGACATCGTCACGAACCTCGACGTGTCGGCGGTTCCTCCCGCCGGCGATCTCCGCCTCCATCCGATCGAGGCGCTCGCAACCGGTGCAGCGGACCTCGTTGCAGCGGAGATGCACGTCCTACGCTGAGGCCCCCAGGAATGGAGGGCACAACGTGGTGATGTTCACCGAGGAACATGAAATGTTCCGAACCACGGTTCGGGAGTTCGTTCAGAGCGAGATCGAACCGAATGCGGAGGAATGGGAGCAGAGCGGGATGTTCCCTGCCCACGAGCTGTTCTCCTCGATGGGGAAGCTGGGTCTGTTGGGGGTGACCTACGACCCCGAGTACGGCGGTGGCGGGGCCGACGTTCTCTACTCAGCGATCCTTGGCGAGGAGCTGGGCCGGATGTCGTGTCTGGGCGTCGCGATGGCGATCGCGGTGCAGACCGACATGGCGACACCGTCGCTGCACCGTTTCGGCTCCCCCGATCTGAAGGACCGCTACCTGCGCCCGGCGATTGCGGGCGACGCGGTGGCCGCGATTGCCGTGACCGAACCCGACGCCGGCTCTGATGTTGCTGGTCTGCGAACCCGTGCGGTGCGTGACGGAGATGACTGGATCATCAACGGCACGAAGCTCTACATCACGAGCGGACTGCAAGCCGACTGGCTCTGCCTGCTTGCCCGTACCTCCGACGAGGGTGGCTCGCGAGGCTGTTCGCAGATCGTGGTCCCGACCGGCGTCGAGGGGTTCTCGGTCAGCCGCAAACTCGACAAGTTGGGGATGCGTTCCTCCGACACCGCCGAGTTGGTCTTCGAGGACGTCCGCGTCCCGGTGGCGAACACGATCGGCGTCGAAGGACGCGGCTTTCAACAGCAGATGCAGCAGTTCCAGGACGAGCGGATGATCGCCGCGTACCAGATGGTGGGTGCGATGGAACACGCCCTCGAGCGGACCCGCGCCTACCTGGGGGAGCGCCAGGCGTTCGGGCGACCGCTGCTGGCAAATCAGCATCTCGGCTACGAACTCGCGGAACTCGGGAGCGAGGTCGAACTCCTGAAGCACTTCAACTACGCGGCGGCTGAGGCAGCGACCCGCGGAGAGGACATCACCCGCTTCGCCACGATCGCGAAGCTGCGTTCGGGACGGCTCGCCCGACGGGTGGCCGACGTGTGCCTGCAGTTCCACGGCGGCATCGGCTACATGGAGGAGACGTGGACGGCTCGCTTCTTCCGTGACACGCGACTGTGGTCGATCGGTGGTGGCGCCGACGAGGTGATGTTGCGGACTCTGGCCCGCATGGACGGCTACGCGCTCGACTGACACCATGGTCCCGGCGAGGCGAGTCGCCGCTGGGATGTGGACTGGGGGTCCGAGATGGGTCGGAGAACGTTGTGGGCGTCGCTTGCGATCGCCGCGTCTGGGATGACCGCGGCGTCGTGCATCCCACCGGCACCGGCACCCGGCCCGACGACGACCACGACCGTCGTTGATCCGCTGCCGCAGAACCCGGTTGGCGACGACGCAATCCGGCTCAACCAGGTGCAGTTGGTCGGCTCCCACAACAGCTATCACGTTGCTCCCGACGCCCGGGTGATCGAGGTGCTCAAGGCGGCCGCCCGCGCGTTCCCGGGAATCGCCGGTGGCCTGGGTGATCCGTCCTCGCTCGACTACACCCATGCGTCCCTACCCGATCAGCTGGCTGCAGGGATTCGCACGTTCGAACTCGACGTGTACGCCGATCCGACCGGCCGCCGCTTCACCCAGCCGAAGCTGAACGCGCTGTTCGGGTTCAATGACCCCGAACTCGATGTGGCCTCCCTCCGCGAGCCGGGATTCAAGGTCTTCCACATCGTCGATGTCGATCAGCGGTCGCGCTGTGCGTTGCTCACGACGTGTCTGGACCAGCTTCGCTCGTGGTCTGACGCACACCCCGGTCATCTCCCGGTGATCATCAACATCGAACTCGAGGAGAACGTCCTGCCGCCGCCGCTGGTCGGTTCCCCGGTGGTCCCCTTTAGCGAGGCGCAGCTCGCGGCGCTCGACGCCCAGCTCCGATCCTCCCTCGGTGATCGCCTGATCACCCCCGACGACGTACGCGGCGACGCTCCCGACCTCCGCACCGCGCTCGCCACGACCGGGTGGCCTACGTTGCGACAGGCGCGTGGCAAGTTCCTCTTCTTCCTCGACAACGAGGCGAAACGTGACGCGTACCTCGCGGGTCACCCGAGCCTCGCCGGCCGGGTCATGTTCACGAGTTCCGGCGAAGGGCAACCGGACGGCGCGATCGTCAAGGTGAACGACCCGACGGAGTTCTCGCGGATCCGTTCGCTCGTCGAAGCGGGCTACATCGTCCGGACCCGCGCCGATGCCGACCTTGTGGAGGTCCGCCGGAACGATCCGGCCCATCGGGATCTCGCCCTGTCCTCCGGAGCGCAGATCGTCCACTCCGACGCTCCGCCGAACGAACCGGCGCCGAACGGCTACGTCGTGACATTCGGGACGCGGGTTGCGGCACGGTGCAACCCGGTGACGACGACCGCTGCCACCTGCGGCGCGCTCGCCGTCGTCGAGGCGAACTGACCGGCGAGTCCGGTCACTGCCGGTCCACGGTCCGCGGATCGAGCGGTAGGGTGACCGGGACATCACAACACGGGGAGCTCGGGGCGCCGGGCTGAGAGGGTGACACGCTCCGTCACCGACCCTCGACCTGATCCGGATAATGCCGGCGGAGGGAACATGCGCACGGATGCTGTAGTCGTGGTGGCGGGAGGGCCTGGCGACGGCCCCCAGGCGGTACCGCCCAGAGTCACTGCCGATTGGCCGGTCATCGCCGCCGACAGCGGGGCGGACCTCGCGTTCGCGATTGGTCTCACGCCGACGCTCGTCGTGGGTGATCTCGACTCGATCAGCGACGCGGCACTCGGGCGATGCCGGCAGTTGGGGGTCCATGTGGAGTCGGCCCCCACCGAGAAGGACGAGACGGACCTCGAACTCGCGCTCAGCGCTGCCCGGGTGGATCGTGACCTCCGCGACCTCGTGGTACTCGGCGGTGCCGGCGGACGCCTCGATCACCTGCTCGCGAATCTCGCGGTGCTCTGCGGAACGGCAACGGATGGTCTTGCCGTCGAGGCGTGGCTCGGCGCGACGCGGGTGTATGTGGTGCGTGACGGCGTCGAGACGTCGGTGGCACCCGGAGCGGCGGTGTCGCTGCTCGCGTGGCACGGGGACGCGGTGGGGGTGACGACGAAGGGATTGCGATGGCCGCTGTGTGACGCGGTGCTCCGTGCCGGGTCCGCGTTGGGGACCTCGAATGTCGCCGTTGACGACGTCGTCGGGGTATCGCTCCGAGCGGGTGTCGTGTCGATGGTCATCGCGCCCTCCGACTCCGTGGGGGTGTCGCGGTGATGGCCCGGTGGCGCGTCGGTCGCGGCCCCGGCGCCATGGTGCTGTTGGGTCTGTTGGTGGGTGGGCTCGTCCTCGGCTGTGGTGATGCAGCGACGCCGGCGGCGAAGGACAAGACGGTGGTGCTCGTCACCTATTCCGGGTACGCCCTTCCCACTGCCGCGGCCGAAGCCTTCACCGAGCGGACCGGGTGGAAGATCAAGGTGGTCGACGGGGGTGACGCCGGAACGGTCCTGAGCGCCGCGATTCTCGCCTCGGGACGGCCCGAGGGCGATGTGCTGCTGGGCGTCGACACGAGTTTCCTCACCCGCGCACAGAACTCCGACGCCTTCGAGCGGTACGAGCCGTCCGCACTCACGCGGGTCCCATCGGAGCTGCGGCTCGATCGGAGCGGTCGATTCACCCCGATCGATGAGGGCTCGGTGTGTGTGAACGCGGATGCCGGGTGGTTCGACGCGCGCGACATCCCGCTGCCCGGTGACCTCGAGTCGCTCACGGCACCGCGCTATCGGGACCTGCTCGTCGTTGAACATCCGGCGCAGTCCTCTCCCGGTCTCTCGTTCCTCGCGGCAACCCGCGCGGTGTTCGGTTCCGCCACCGACGACTACTGGCGTCGCCTTCGTGACAACGGTGTCGCCGTCGCCGGGTCGTGGAGCGATGCCTACAACACGCGTTACACGGTCAACGGCGGAGACCGCCCGTTGGTCGTGTCGTACGCGTCGAGCCCGCCTGCCGAGGTGGTCTACTCGGAGGGGAAGCGGACGTCGCCGGCGAGTGTCGTGCTCACCGACACTTGTGTTCAGCAGGTGGAGTTCGCTGCGGTGCTGCGCGGCGCCCCACACCGTGACGCAGCGCGTCGGCTGATCGACGAGATGCTGAGCGAGCAGTGGCAGGCGGAACTCCCGCTGTCGAACTTCGTCTATCCGGCGGTCTCGGGGACTCCGCTCCCTGAGCCGTTCCGTCGGTGGGCGGCGCCGGTACCGAACCCGATCCGCCTAGATCCCGCAGCGGTTGGCCAGGACCGTGACGCCTGGCTGCTTGCGTGGCGCGACGTGATGGAATGAGACGTCACCGCGGCCTCCTCGTCACGGTCGCGTTGATCGTCGTTCCGTTCGGGTTCTTCTTCGCGACCTCGGGCTGGCCGCTCATCGCGCTGGTGGACCGCGCCGTGACGACCGGCGAAGGAGCGGCCCTGGGCGATGCCTTCGGTGGCACCCGGATCGCCCGCCTCGCGTTCGCCACGCTCGCCCAGGCAGCGCTGAGCACGCTGATCGCGCTGATCATCGGCATCCCGTGCGCCTACTGCCATGCGCGCTTCCGCGTCCCGGGCCAGCGGCTGGCGTGGGTGCTGGTTGCCGTGCCGTTCGTGTTGCCGACGGTGGTCGTCGCCGCAGCGGTTGGCCGAGCGCAACGCTTGATGGGCCTCGACGGGGTCTCGGCGTGGGTGCCGGTCATCACGTCGCACGTGGTAGTCAACCTCGCCGTCATCGTGCGGACCGTCGGTGTCCGGTTGGAGCGCATCGATGTCTCGGTCGAGGACGCAGCGCGGCTCGGCGGGCGATCCGCGACGGGCGCCGCGTGGTGTGTGATCCGTTCGGCATCAGACGCGATCCGTTCGGCCGCGATCATCGTGTTTCTCTTCTGCGCCACGTCGTTCGGCATCATCGCGGTGCTGGGGGGCGGGAGCGTCTCGACCGTGGAGATCGAGATCTGGTTTCAGGCCACGCAACTCCTGCGGCTCGACGTCGCCGCGCTGCTGAGCTGCGCGCAGATGCTGGTGGTCGCGGTCGTGGTCCTGCTCACGCTCCGGGGGCGCCGTCCGAACGCTGTGCTCAGTGGCGCGTCGCCTCGCCGGCGTCCACGTGGGCTCGAGCGGTGGCTGGTTGGTGTGCTGGTTGGCGTCCAGTTGCTCGTCGCCCTCGGCCCCGTGGCGCTGCTCGTCGAGCGATCACTCCGGGTCGGAGACCACTGGGGGATCGACCACTACCGGAATCTGGGCCGGGCGCTCGCGGGAACCGGCCTCGGTGAGCGTCCGTGGCGCGCGGCGGGGGAGTCGCTGCGGATCGCCGTCGTCGCCGCTGCGATCGCGCTCGTGGTCGGGTTGCTCGCGGCGGTCGGTGTGGCGAGCGGCCGGCGCGGAGCCCGGATCGTCGAGGCGGCCCTGCTGATCCCGTTGGCAGCCTCCGCGGCGACGATCGGCTTCGGGATCCTCATCGCATACAGCCGCCCACCGCTGGACCTCCGCGGGTCGTGGTGGGCGGTTCCGGTGGTGGAGTCGGCGATCGCGGCACCGCTCGTCGCCCGCTCGTTGGTTCCGGTCTTCGCTTCGCTGGACCGTCGTCAGTTGGATGCGGCGGCGTTGCTCGGCGCGGGACCTCGACGTCGCTTCCTCGAGATCGTCGTTCCGTCGGTGCGCGCCGCGGTGGGCGTCGCGGCAGGTTTGGGATTCGCGGTGTCGCTGGGCGAGTTCGGGGCGACCGCCTTCCTCGCCCGGAGCGGCTCGCCGACCTTGCCCCAGTTGATGGTTCGCCTGTTGGGTCGACCTGGTGACGCGAATCTCGGGCAGGGGATGGCGATCGGCGTCGTCATGGCAGCCCTGACCGCCGGCGTGTTCGCAGCCGCCGAGGCGATCGGGCGGGGACGTTCGCTGGAGTTCTGAGGGTCGCCTGCTGCGGCGATACTGAGAGGATGGACGTGGTCGCCGAAGTCTCGACGGTTGCTCCCGCGGCGGCACTCCATGCCGTCGTCGCCGATCTCGGCACCTATCCCGAGTGGCTGGACATCGTTGCTGCGGCGGACCCGCTCGGACAGAGCGACGATGCTGCACCGGCATGGTCGGTCGTCTTGCAGGCGCGCGTCGGGCCGCTGCGGCGTTCGAAGCGTTTGCGGATGGTGCGGACGATCGACTCGCCCTCGGAACTGTGCTTCGAGCGACGTGAGCTCGACGGACGCTCCCACTCGGCATGGCGGCTGCACGCGACGATCGAGGAGATCGACGCGGCATCGGGCTCCGATGGCGCCGGGAGCCGGCTCACGATGCGGCTCCACTACGGCGGATCGTTGTGGATCCCGGTGCTGGATCGGCTCTTGACGGAGGAGATCCGCCGATCGAGGACGCGTCTGATCGAGCTGCTCGCTCGGTAACGTCGACGAAATGCGCGTCTGGCCCGGCCGACCCGCGCCCCTCGGCGTGTCGTTCGACGATGTCCTGAACGTCGCCGTGTTCGCCGGAGGCGGCGTCGAGGCGATCGAGGTGTGCTTCGAGCTCGAGGGAGGCGCCGAGGAGTCGGTGCTGCTGCCGGAGCGCTCGGGCGGTGTGTGGCACGGAGCGTTTCCCGACGTCACCCCCGGCACGCGTTACGGGTTCCGGGTCCACGGCACCCGGCGGTCGGTGGCCGACGTGTGGAACCCGGCGAAGCTGCTGCTCGATCCCTACGCCCGTGCGATTGACGGCGGGCTCCGTCACGGCCCCGCGCTGGGCGACAACGAGCTCGACTCGGCCCCCTTCGTTCCACGCTCGGTCGTGCACGTCGACGAGTTCGACTGGGCCGGGGACGTCCCGCCGGCGACCCCGTGGCGTGACACCCTCATCTACGAACTGCACGTGCGGGGGACGACGATCGGCCATCCCGAGGTCCCGCCGCCGCATCGAGGGAGCTATCTGGGCCTCGCCCATCCGGCGGTCGTCGAGCACCTCCGCGGCTTGGGTGTCAGCGCCGTTGAACTGATGCCGATCCATCAGTTCGTGACCGAACCGCGTCTCGCCGCGGCGGGTCTCACGAACTATTGGGGCTACAACTCCATTGGCTATTTCGCCCCCCACAACGGGTACGCGTCACGGCCGGGTGATGGTCGACTCGCCGTCAGCGAGTTCAAGACGATGGTGCGTGAGCTGCACCGAGGCGGGATCGAGGTCATCCTCGACGTCGTCTACAACCACACCGCGGAGGGCGGAGCGACGGGACCAATCCTGTCGTTCCGAGGTCTCGACAACAGCGGCTACTACCGCCTCGACCCGGCGGACCCGAGTTGCTACGTCGACTACACGGGGTGTGGGAACAGCCTCAACGCCCGGCATCCGAACGTGTTGCAGCTCATCATGGACAGCCTCCGGTACTGGGTGACCGAGATGCATGTCGACGGGTTCCGCTTCGACCTCGCGGCGGCGCTCGCGCGTGAACTGCACGACGTCGATCGCCTGTCCGCCTTCTTCGACCTGATTCAGCAGGACCCGGTGGTCTCACGCGTGAAGCTGATCGCGGAGCCGTGGGACGTCGGCGAAGGGGGCTATCAGGTCGGCAATTTCCCACCGCTGTGGAGCGAGTGGAACGCCCGCTACCGCGACACCGTCCGCGACTTCTGGCGGGGGGTTCCGGGAACGCTTGCCGACCTTGCACAACGGTTGTGCGGCTCGTCGGACCTGTACGACCTCGAGGGGCGGAACCCGCACGCGTCGATCAACTTCGTGACCGCGCACGACGGCTTCACCCTGGCCGACCTCGTCACCTACGAACAGAAACGCAACGAAGCGAACGGCGAGTACAACCTCGACGGTTCCGACGACAACCGTTCGTGGAACTGCGGTGTTGAGGGCCCGACGCAGGACCCAGCCGTCAACGAGCTGCGGGCACGGCAGCGCCGGAACCTGATCACGACGCTGCTGTTGTCCCAGGGCGTTCCGATGATGTTGGGCGGCGACGAGTTGGGCCGAACCCAGCAGGGCATGAACAACGCCTACACGCAGGACAACGAGGTCAGCTGGATCGACTGGGACCACGTCGACCACGACATGCTGCGCTTCTGTCGTGAGCTGAGCGAGTTCCGCTCGGCTCATCCAGCCCTACGGCGGAGCCGCTTCCTCCGCGGCCGGCCGAGCGCCGCCTCGGGTCGGGACGACGCCTCGTGGTTCGCCCCCGATGGCTCCCCGATGGACCCACACCGCTGGCGTGACGGGACGCGTTGCGTCGCGCTGGTGCTCGACGGTGACGCGATCGAGGAGGTCGGACCCCGCGGCGAGCGGATCGTTGACGACACGTTGCTCGTCGCGATCAACGGCACCCCCGATCCGGTCACCTTCGTGGCCCCCGAGGGGCCGTGGGGTCAGCGCTGGGTCCGATCGGTCGACACCGCCACGGGCAGCGTGGTCGTTGGCGACGGGGAGCACGTCGATCGGTGCTTCGAGGTGGCGGGACGGTCGATCGTCGTGCTCGTCGCCGCTCGTGTGGGTTGACTCTCAGTCTGCTCGCGCCCACCATCGGCCGCCGTCTCGGCCGAGACGGATGGGCAACTCGAAACACTCCGACAGGGTCGTCGCGCTCAGCACGTCGCCGATGGGACCCGCAGCGAGGATCCTCCCGGCTTTGAGTGCGAGGGCGTGCGTCGCACGGGTCGGGATCTCCTCCACATGATGGGTGACGAGCACCAGCGGCGGTCCGGCGGGGCGTTTCAGGAGCCGGTCGAGCTGAGCCAGCAACTCTTCCCTGCCGCCGAGGTCGAGGCCGGCGTACGGCTCGTCCGCCAGCAGGAGGCCGGGGTCGTTCATCTGCGCCCGGGCCAGCAGCGTCCGCTGTCGTTCGCCGGAGGAGAGCGTCGAGAACGGGTGG
>JAKOVA010000203.1 GCA_029782335.1 Actinomycetes bacterium
AACAACATCCCGCGCACGCGACGGTACCCCGAGATCTGGTTCTAGCGCTCCGCGCGCCGGGACACACCCGGCTCTGATATACTTTCCGGCTGTCCGCGTGCCCGACTCACGGGGACGCTGGATACGCCGGTGTAGCTCAGTTGGTAGAGCAGCGCATTCGTAATGCGAAGGTCGACAGTTCGAGTCCGTCCATCGGCACCAGTCATGAAAGGGTCAGAGGCCTGACGGTCTCTGACCCTTTCGTCCTTTGCGGCGGACTGCAGGTTGCAGGCTCCCTCGCCGTGCAGCCGATCGTGGCGACCCCTTCTCAGCCCCTGCGACGCCGTGCGGCGCCAAATCCGGCGAGCGCCAGGCCCACCAGCGCCAGCGTCGGAGGCTCGGGGACTGCGGTCAGCTGCATCATCGCGCCCGACACGATGGTGTCGTCGCCGTAAGTGAATACGATGCGCCCGTCGTTGAGGAAGTCACCCGTGCCGCCAGACAAAAAGTTCATCAGCTGCTCGGAAGTGAAATGGTCCAGCAGGTTCAGCGTGACGATCTTGGAGATCCCGTTTTCCAGGAACGCGTTGTCGTAGAGCTGATTGCCAATCTCCGGATCGCCGGTGAACGGGCCGTTCTCGAGGTTGAACTGGTCGTTGGAGAAGAGGCCATCGATCGGGGACGAGACGAGGCTCAACGTCGCCGCGGTGATCCTGGCGGCCGTGACGAACTGGGCGTAGGCCGGATCGCCGCGAAAGTCGAACGTGCCCCTGGTCCAGTCATCGAGGCCATTGCCCACCGTCAGGTCGACTGCCCCGGGCGCCTGCAGGATCGTGAAGTCACCGTTGCTCACCGCATTTCCCGACGGGTCGGTCGCCGCAAGACCGACCGTGAGCACACTGCCGTCGTAGTCGAAGAGCACCGATTGCACCGTGACCGGAAACGCCATGACCGGCGACGCGAGCAGTGAAGCGCCCGCAACGAGCGCGATGGCGAGTAGTCGAAGCATGATGCCCTCCCTGGCCATAGGAGCCGGATCGCCGCCCACCCTTGTTCTCCCGAACAAGGGAGCATCATCCGCGGTCGGGGGCCCGGGAACTTGCGTTTTGTCAAACTGGCATCCGACAGCGCAGCCGCGAAGCTCGCGGTGGCCGAGCGCTCGGGCTAGCGCCGCTCGCGCTCCGGGACCGGATCGCCCACATGGTCCGCTTCGGCCTTCGGCCGCGCCAGCCCCTTGGGCAGCGGGAAGGTCATGTTCTCGCGCACGCCTTCGAGCGCGTGCACGCCGTCGACGCCCAGCGCCTGCAGCCGCGCCAGCAACTCCTCGACCAGCCGCTCGGGCGCGGAAGCGCCGGCAGTGACCCCGACGCGGCGCTTGCCGGCAAGCCACGCCGGATCGAGCTCGGCCGCCGAGCCGATCATCCGCGCCTCGCAGCCCATTTTCTCGGCGACCTCGCGCAGGCGATTGCTGTTCGAGCTGGTCGGCGAACCGATGACCAGCACCAGGTCGCACTGCGGCGCCATCGCCTTGACCGCGTCCTGGCGATTCTGCGTCGCGTAGCAGATGTCCTGCTTCTTCGGCTCGGCGATCGCCGGGAATCGCGCCTTCAGCGCCGCGATGATCTCGCGGCAGTCGTCGACCGACAGCGTGGTCTGCGTGACGTAGGCGAGCCGCTGCGGGTCG
>JAKOVA010000148.1 GCA_029782335.1 Actinomycetes bacterium
CGGCCGTGTCACGCACCACTTTCAGCAAGCGGATCGCCTCGACCTGGCCGTCGGCGAGCTTCGGGACGGCGGTCGCTGTCCCGGCGAGCACCTGGCGAGCGGCGTGCTCGGCATCGATCACGTCGCTCTTGCCGGAGAGGCGGCGCTGACCGGCTCGAGCTGGGCGGGATACCTCGATCACCTTGCGGCCATGCCGGCGCAGGAACCGGGCCAGGCCGACCCCGTAGCTGCCGGTGCCCTCGACGCCGAACGCTGCGATCGGGCCCAGCGCGATCGCCCATGCGAGCAGTGCTGCATAGCCATCGTTGGTCGCCGGGATCTCGACGTCGCCGACGCGCCGGCCGAGACCGTCACAGGCCCAGGCGACGTGGTTGTTCTTATGCGTGTCGACGCCGATCACGATGTCGTCGGGCGCGATGCTGTTCATTGGCTTGTTGTCCTTCCAGAGGGTGACGGGCCGAGCTCGTCGGCCGGGCGGCAAGGACAGGACTGTGATGGGACCTGGTGGATCAGGCTCCTATGAGGTCACTGGCCGCCCGGCCGGCGAGCCCACTTCGCCGCCGCCCGCGACGATCGACACGTCAACGCCAGGACACGACGGTCGATCGTAAGAAGGGTCAGACCGCCGCAGACAACGGCACGGACGATCCTTCCAACAAGCGACCACCCGCCCACGGATACTCACAGTCATACGAGTCACCGATCGAGCCGATCGACGCGAGCGCACCGATCTCGGCGAGGCGTTCGGTGTAGTTCACCGACACGTATTGCGACCCGGCGTCGGAGTGTGCGATCACGCCGCGCAGGAACTGGTGCCGACGCGAGAACGCCGCCATGTTCAACGCGTCCGTCACGAGGTCGGCGGTCATCGTCGACGCGGTGCGCCAACCGACGATCTTGCGTGAGTAGACGTCGGTGACGAACGCCGTGTACGCGAACCCGGACCATGTCGGCACGTAGGTGAAGTCACACACCCACAACTGGTTCGGACGTGCCGCCCGGAACTGTCGGTTCACCCGATCCGGCGCCCTGGGCGAGTTCCGATCCGAACGGGTCGTGACGGTCGTCTTCGTGCGAGTGGCGCCACGAATACCCAGCTCACGCATCAGCCGGGCGATCCGGTCCTTGTCGAAGTTGATGTCGTGCTCGCGGCGCAACGCAGCCTTCATCTTGCGTCGCCCATAGACCCGGTAGTTCTTCTCGAACACGCCGAGCAGCAACGGCTTCACCGCATCGTCGGTCTGCCGGCGCGCACACACCGGACGGGCCAACCTCGATCGCACTGCACTGGGGGCGACCTGCAACGTGCGGCAGATCGGCTCGACCCCGAACCGGTCGCGATACGCGACCACGAAGCGCGTCACCTCTTCGACTGGCGGCCGAGCTCCGCCCCGAAGAAAGCCGACGCCGCCTTGAGGATCTCGTTCGCCCGAGCGAGCTCACGGTTCTCCTTCTTCAGCGCAGCGTTCTGCGCGCGTAGTTCCTCGATCGACCCTGGTGACGGTGCCGGCCTCGACGGACCCGGCGCCGCGGCCTTCACCCACGAATACAGGGTGATCGGGTTCATCGACAGCTTCGGCGCCACACGCTCACACGCTTGGCGACGTGACTCGCTCGGCTCGATCGACTCGAGCACGAACCTCACCGCCTGCTCCTTGAACTCCGGCGTGAACTCTCTCTTCGCTGGCATGCCTTGATCCTCTCAGGGACTCGAAGGACATGACGCAAAACCCCGGCCGGTTCACTTGCCTTCCAGGACGGCGACGATCGGGAACGCACCCGAGGTGGCGGTGACGATCACGTCGTAGCGTTCGCCCATCCCGAGCACCACGTTGTCGACCTCCACCGGCTCCACCGGGAACCCGTCGGCGTGAGTGACCGTCAACCGGTGCCCCCCGACCGCGACCCGATACGCCGTGTCCGAACCGGCGTTGATCAACCGGATCCGCACCCGATCCCCCGGCTTCGCGTCGATCGTCTCGCGTTCGGTCGGCGCGCGCCCGTTGATCACGTGCAACGGATACGCGACATCGCCCGTCAACCCGCCCATCATCGACCCCATCCCACCGGAGCCCGTGCCGCCCATCCCGCCGGACCCCATGTCCATACCGCCCATATCTCCCATGCCGCCAGATCCCATGTGCCCCGAGTGACCGCTACTGCTCTGCAGCTCGCCGAGCACGTCCTGCGCGGTGCGGCCATAGCCGTCGAGCCAGTCGTCCAACATCAACGTCACATCGACATCGAACCCGACCGGGTCGTTCGGGTCCTCCACGATCAACGGCGCATACAGCCCGCGATCCAACTCGAGACCCATGTGCGGATGGAACCAGTACGTCCCCGCATCGGGCAGCGTGAACCGGTACACGAACGAACCCGACGGCGCCACCGCGGCCTGGGTCAGGTCGTGGACGCCGTCCATGTCGTTGCGCAGAGCGATGCCGTGCCAGTGCACCGTGTTCGCCGACGTCAGATCGTTCACGAATGTCGCTTCGAGCAGATCACCGACCTTGGCGCGGATCCCGCCCGCGCCCGGGCGGTCACCGAACGCCCACGTCGACACCTCCCGGCCACCGATGCTCACCGTCACCGGTGCCGCCGTCACCGACGCCGTCACCGTCGCCGCCCCCGCCACTCGGCGCTGCGCATCGCGGCGCTCGATCGCCGGGTCCGTCGCCCCCACCAGCCGACCGCCCGGGTTCGACCCCGAACTCGATGCGGACCCACCGCACGCGGCGAGCAGCAGGGCGCTGCCCCCGGCGATCAACACCTCACGTCGCGACACCACTCGCATGCTCGTTCCCTTCCGGTCCGCGCCGGCAGACGCCGCGATCGACCGGACACACCATGCCGGGCCGGTGTGGAGAACCTGTGGAGATGCCGTGCAGACGATTCGTCGATCTCCCGACGTACGACCCGTCGCCCGCCGATGGCCATACCGTCGACGACAGGACCGACGACGGAGGTGCACCATGCACAACGGCAACTGGAACGACACGATGGGCAACGGCACCTGGTGGTGGATCCCGATGACGATCATGATGATCGCCTTCTGGGGCGGCCTGATCTGGATCGGCGTCACCCTCCTCAAGCGCAACCACACCCCACAACTCCACACCGGCGCCACGCCACCGGTCGCGCCGACCCGCCCGACCGCTGAGGACGTCCTCGCCGAACGCCTCGCCCGCGGCGAGATCGAACCCGACGACTACCGGCAACGCCTCGACGCGCTCCGCACCACACCGCGCACGTGAGGCCCGGTCACACCTGGTGCGTGGCGACCAGGACGATCGTGACCGCAGCGATGCCGAGCCGATACCAACCGAACACCGCCATCGGGCGAGTACGTAGGTAGTTGACGAACCATGTGACCGCGGCCGCTGCGGTGATGGCTGCGACGATCGCGCCGAGCGTTGGGGTGGCGATGCCGAACTGGTCGGTGAGCTCACTGCCGTGCTTGACGAGATCGAGCCCGGTCGCCGCCGACAAGGTGGCGAGGCCGAGCAGGAAGCTGAACTCGACCGCTGCCGAGGTGGTGAGTCCGATCGCGAGCGCCGCGGCGATCGTCACGAGACTGCGGCTGGTGCCCGGCCACAACGCCAGCACCTGTGCCGCACCGATGATCGCTGCGTGCCGCATCGTGACCTCGCCCAGCACGGTCCGGCCCGTCGCGGGTCGCCAGACGAGAAGGAACAGACCACCCACGATCCACGCCGCGATGACGGGCCAGACACCGAACAGGTGCGCCTTGATGGTGTCGTCGAGGGCGAGTCCGACGACCGCCGAGGGGATGACCGCGACCGCGACCAGACCGAGCAGCCGGCGCCCATCGCGGTCGCGTCCGACGAGCCCGCGTGCCATCGCCACGAGATGCGCCCGGTAGATCCCGATCACTGCGAGGATCGCCCCGAGTTGGATCGCCACGGTGTAGGTGTCCATCGCCGTCTTGGAACTCCCGGTGCCGAGCCCCAGGAGACGTTCGGTGACGAGCAGGTGCCCGGTGGACGAGATCGGGAGGAATTCGGTGATCCCCTCGACCGCGCCGAGCACGATTGCTTTGATCGGGCTGAGGGTGCTGTCTCGCGCGATGACGGCGAGCACGATCACGGCGATGGAGGCGATGCCGCCGACCCACCACAACCCGTTGCGTCTCGTGTGGGTGACAGCGTCGTCGTTGGAGGTCGTGGTGGTCATGGTGTGCTCCGCTGTCGGGCTCGGTGGTGGTGGACTTCGCGCAGGATCGGTACGAGTGAGATGGCGGCGATGATGATCGCGGCGTAATCGAGGTTGTGCTTGATGAACGAGACTTCGCCGAGGTAGTAGCCGAGGGTGGTGATCCCGGCGCCCCAGGCGAACGCACCGATCAGGTTGTAGGTGACGAAGCGCCGGTAGTGCATGCCGCCGACACCGGCGACGATCGGGACGAAGGTGCGCACGATCGGCACGAAGCGTGCGATCACGAGCGCCGCGGGTCCTCGCCGGCGGAAGAACTCGTTGGCTCGGTCGACGTTGCCGGGGTCGAACAGCCGGCTCTTGGGTCGAGTGAACAGGGTGGGTCCGACGCGTCGGCCGAACAGGTAGCCGACCTGGTCGCCGCCGGCAGCGGCGGCGACGGCGACCAGGGCGGTGATCGGCAGCGGCGGGAGGTGGCGCCCGCCAGCGGCGGAGGCGAGGAACCCGGCGATGAACAGCAGCGTGTCGCCGGGGAGGAAGAACCCGAGGAGCAGTCCGCTCTCGGCGAACACGACCGCGGCGAGCACGGCGAGCCCGCCAACGGTCAACCAGTGTTCGACGTCGATCATCGGGCCGCCGGGCGGTTCGGCGAGGCCATCAGCCGTTGAGCGAGGTGATCAGCGCGCCGAGCGCCCCTTGCTCGCTGGCGGGATCGGGGGTGCCGGCGCGCACCGCGCTGAGGGCGTCGTCGATCTCGCTGTCGAGGAACGTCCACGCGGTCTCGTCGAGCGGCTCGAGCCGTGATTGGGCGTCGTCCCATGCGGTCTCGAGATCACCGATGCGGGCGGTCGCGCCGGCCTGGTCGCCGCTGGTGACGAGCGTGAGGGTGTCCTGTGTGATGGTTCGCAGTTGGGTGACGTCGGCGGCCGGGAAGTGCGCCGTCGCCTGCTGCGGGGTCAGCTGCTCGACCGGGGCCCCGCCGAGTGCTTCTTCCTGGGCGGAGAATGCCTGGTGTGGCTGGTGGTTGGCGTAGGCGAGCACGCCGATGGCGACGGCTGCGACGGCGCCGTAGTAGCCGAGCATCACGCGTTCACGCTCGGGACGCCGAGCGATCGCTTCACGCACCTCGGTCTCGTCGTCGATGACGTCGGGTCGCTTGATCGCGAGGAAGACCACGGTGGCGAGGATGGCTGACAGGAAGATCACGCTGGTGCCGAGCGTGCCGACGCCGAGGCCGCCGATCTGCTTGTCGACGGCGAGCCAGTCGCCGAGGTTCGCGCCGAGCGGTCGGGTGAGGACGTACGCGATCCAGAACGACAGCACCGCGTTCGCGCCGAGCTTCCAGCCGACGACGGTGGCGGCGATCAGGAACGTCGGCAGGAGCACGGCGACACCGGGGGTCCAGCCGGTGAGCTCGAGTGTCCAGTCGCCTGCAGCGGTGCCGAGCGCGAACGTGAGCAGGATTGCGAGCCAGTAGAACATCTCCCGCGGCACGGTGACGATGCTGTGGATCGACAGGGTGCCTTCCTTGCGGTACCAGAGACCGAACACGACAGCGAGCAGCACGGCGACGATGGGGGTGGTGATCGCGAGGTTGACGCCGTACTTGTCGGTGAGGATGTCGGTGTAGAGGGTGCCGGTGACGCTGAGCACGACGACGGCGAGCCAGTAGGAGAACGGGTTGTAGCGGGGAAGTCGGATCTGCCAGGTGAGCACGGCGGCGAGCACGACGGTGAAGATGATCGTCGTGTTGATCAGCCCGACGCCGAGGTCGACGGCGATCCAGTCAGCGAAGCTCTCCCCGACGGTGGTGCACAGGATCTTGATGATCCAGAACCAGATCGTGACCTCGGGCACCTTGTTGAGCAGGGCACGTGTTCTGGTTCCCGGAGCAGGTGGGATGGTGGTCGTGGTGGACATGGCGACCACCATGCAGGGGCCGGATGAGCGCCGGTTCACCCGAAGGTTCGCGCTGGGTTAACCGGTCGGTGTATGCCGCCGAGGTCCGGTCCGCGGTGTGCCATCGTTGCTCGATGATCGCGGTGACGCTCGAACAGGGAGGCTTCTGATCGACAGCCAGCCTGCCGCCGGCGGGTCGATCGTGGTGGTCGAGGACGACGCCGCGATCGCCGATGGGCTCGCACGCGAACTCGTCGCCCACGGTTACCGGGTGCGTTTGGCACGGACCGGTCGCGAGGCGATCGACATGGTGTCGGCCGAATCGCCCGACGCGGTCCTGCTCGACCTCGGCCTGCCCGATCTCGACGGTGTCCACGTGTGTCGCACGTTACGCAAGGCGATGCCGGGCGCACCGATCGTGATCCTCACGGCCCGCGACACCGACGTCGACATCGTCGTCGGGCTCGACGCCGGAGCGAGCGACTACGTCACCAAACCGTTCAGCACCCACGTCCTCCTCGCCCGTCTCCGCGCCCACCTGCGCACCACGAGCGCCACCGCACCGAACGAACTGGTCTTCGACGAGCTGCGGATCGACCTCGACGGGCTCCGGGTGTTCGTCGGCGACCACGAAGTCACGCTGCGCGCCAAGGAAGTCGCGTTGTTGATCCGGCTCGCCTCCTCGCCAGGCCGAGTGTTGAGCCGCGACCAACTGCTCGACGACGTGTGGGACATGCACTGGGAGACCGGCACCAAGACCCTCGAAGTCCACATCCACGCGCTGCGCCGCAAACTCGGTCCCCGCGCCGACGGCCAACCCTGGATCACCACGGTCCGTTCGTTCGGCTACCGGTTCGAACCGTGAAGAACCGCATCGCCCGCACGATCGTCGGAGTCACCGCGCTCATCATCGTGCTGCTCGGTGTCCCACTGGCGATCGTCACGCAACGCTTCTACGAGAGCCGCGCCACCGTCGAGCTGCAACGCTCCGCCGCCCAGGCGATCGCCGAGCTCACCGTACCGCTCGACCCCGCCGCGATCGCCGACGCCGCCACGGAACCCGACGCACCCGACGACTTCTCCGTCTACGACCGGTCCGGCACCAAGCTGTACGGCACCGGTCCCGACCGTCTCGACGGCGACGACGCCGATCAACTCGTCGTGTCCTCGCCGATCACCGATCGCGACACCGAGGTCGTGGTCGGCACCGTTCGAGTGAGCCGACCACGGTCCGGCATCGACGCCGAGGTACGCCGGGCGTGGGCCCTGATGGCACTCGCCGCGCTGGGCGGCCTCGGAGTGGCGATCTTCATCGCTCGATGGGAGGCCGCACGTCTCGCGGCGCCGATCGCCGATCTCGCAGCACGCGCCGAACGGATCGGTTCGGGGGGCTACGAGTCGGCCGCCGCGCCGACGGGGGTCGCGGAACTCGACACCCTCGCGACGGCGCTGGCGGTCTCGACGCAGCGGCTCGACGAACTCGTCACCCGAGAGCGCGAGTTCAGTGCCAACGCCTCGCACCAGCTCCGAACCCCGCTTGCCGGGCTCCGGGTGAGCCTCGAGCGGGGCGATGTCACTGCGGCCGCGATCGAGGCGGACCGGCCCGCAGCGACCGTCGATCACATGCTGTCGCTCGCCCGCGACTCACTCCCGGTCGCCGATCTCATCGCTCTCGGACCGATCGTGGACGCCGCGACCGGTCGATGGCAACAGCCGTACACGACGGCCGGCCGGCAGCTCGACATCGTGATCGATGTCGAGCTGCCCGCGATCCGGGCGCGGCGAGGATCGATCGACCAGGCCATCGACGTCCTCCTCGACAACTCCCTCCGGTACGGCGCCGGCACCACCCGTGTCACGGCCCGAGTGGCACCTGGTGGTGTCGTCGTCCAGGTCGACGACGACGGGCCCGGCATCGAACCGGCGCGGATCGAGTCGATCTTCGACCGGCACGACGGTACGGGGACCGGCATCGGGTTGTCGTTGGCCCGCACGCTCGTCGAAGCCGACGGGGGACGGCTGTTGCTTGCCGACGCGGATCACGCCGAGTTCCGGATGGTCTTCGCCGCGTCGACGAACACCTGACCGGACACGGTCACGGACGCGACTGGGACGGTGGCTGGCGGTCAGATGCCGGGGGCCGGGTCGGCGGCCAGGCGCACGGTGACGAGCAGACCGCCGGTCGGACTGTCGGACAGATCGACCGCACCGTGGTGGACGCGGGCGATCTCGTCGACGATCGCGAGTCCGAGTCCTGTACCGCTGGTGTCGCGGGTGCGGACATCGTCGAGCCGAACGAAGGGTTGCATCACCCGGGCGCGGTCATCGGTCGGGATCCCTGGACCGTCGTCGGCGATTCGGAGCTCGACGACTCCATCGGTGACGTCGAGCGCGATGTCGATCGTGGTGGCGGCGTGCTGTTCGGCGTTGTGCACCAGATTCCGTACGAGCCGGCGCAGGTGGTTCGGGTATCCGGTGACCAAGGCAGGAGCTGCCGGGAGGTCGAGTGTCACGTCGATGTCTGGGCAGGTGAGGTGTCCAGCTTCGTCGGTGACGAGCGCAGCCAGATCGACCTGTTGGCGTCCGCTGCTGGTGTGCTCGGCGCCGAGCCGGGCGAGGGTGAGGAGGTCGTCGGTGAGGTCCTGGAGCCGTTCGACGTCGGTGAGGGTGTCGCTCGCGACCGTGGGCCAATGGGTGCGTTCGGGGTGGTGGACTGAGAGCTCGAGGTCGGCGCGGAGCGCGGCGAGGGGCCCGCGGAGTTCGTGACTGGCGTCGGCGACGAAGCGGCGTTGTCGTTCGACGGCGACGTCGAGACGTTGCAGGGTGGTGTTGACGGTTGCGGCGAGTTCGCCGATCTCGTCGTTGGTGGTCGGGTCCGGGACGCGGCGGTGCAGGTCGGTGGTGGTGATCTCGCCGAGGGTGTGGGTGATGCGCCTGACAGGTCGCAGGGTGCGCCCGACTGCCCACCAGGTGAGCACGCCCACCAGGCCGAGCAGTGCCGGGATGGCGACGGCGAGGACCGCGACGATGGCGTGCACCGTTTCCTCGGATCGCTCCAGGCTTTCGGTCGCATAGACGGTGACCGGTCCTGATGGGGTGTCGGTGGTGACGGCGACGAGTCGCATCGGGTCGTGCGGGTCGATCGCGGTGACGGCCATGGTGGTCACGAGTTCGTGCCCTGCGGCTGGTTGCAGTGTGGTGATCGGTGGTTCGCCGTCGATGTTCTGACTTGCCGCGACGACGGCCCCCGACGACGACACCACTTGGACGACGGCGGACTCCTCGCCGGGGAGCGCCAGTGTTGCGGGGAGGCTGTCGCTGGCGGCAAGGCCGGCGATGTCGCGGGCTCGCAGTCGTGCGGCGGTGGTTGCGGTGTCGTCGAGACGGCTGCGCAGCAGCCCGGTGAGCAGGAATGCGCCGGCGACGAGTGCGGCGGCGACGATGATGGTGGCGAACGCGGTGATGCGCACCCGGACCCCGAGTCGGCGGCGTCGTTCACCCGTCATCGGGGACCAGCCGGTAGCCGGAGCCGCGCACGGTGCGCAGGCTGTTGGTACGGAACGGGCGGTCGAGCTTGCGGCGGATGTTCGACACGTGCACTTCGATGATGCTCGGGTCGCCGTCGTAGGCGAAGTCCCAGGCGTGGTCGAGCAACTCGGTCTTGCTGACCACCTCACCGCGGCGACGTGCCAGGTACTCGACGAGCGCGAACTCCTTGGCCGTCAGCTCGA
>JAKOVA010000239.1 GCA_029782335.1 Actinomycetes bacterium
CGGGGCCTCGATGACGTCGAGTTCGCCACCCTCGAATACGTCGACTGGTTCAACAACCGGCGCCTCCACGGCGAGATCGAACCCGGCGCCGGCTACACCACCCCGGCAGCCTTCGAAGCCGACCACTACCGTCAACCCGTCCCCGCCCACCAGGGCGAGGACTCAACCAACTGAGCCTCTACGAAACCCGGGGCGCTTCACTCTCCACGCACGCGACCGATGGGACTGACGAAGAACGTGCGCGAGGGAATACCGCTTGGCGTCCCACTTGCACCCACACCCCAAGGCTGTCGCTGCATGCTTCCGGATCTCTTTCCTTCTGGCGCGACGCCATGAAGCGACACACCAGCACACCTCTCCTTTGCGAGATGGTACGGGTGGGCCATTCGACGCGGCAACCACCGGAGGCCTCAGCACCCCCCGGCACTGGGAGGATCCTCAGATAACTTCGTACCCGTTCGCGTCACGTAAGGCCGTGACGCTCGTGCGGCTCTAGCGGCCGGATGCGGCAAAGGCGGGCGTGGCGTCCTTCGCGAGGTGCGTGAAGGGACCCGGCACGATGCCCAGGCCGAGCGTGCCCAGCACCGCGAGTGTCAACGCGATCCGCGCGCCCACCGGCACGGGTCGTGAAGCCTCGACCTCTGCTTGAGGTTCACCGAAGTACATCGACACGATGATCCGCAGGTAGAAGAACGCCGAGATCACCGCAGTGACCATGGCGATGATCGCCAGCGACCAGTTGTGCGTCTCGGCTGCGGCCTGCAACACGCCCAGCTTCGCGAGGAACCCGGCGGTGAGCGGCACGCCCGCCTGCGCCAGCAGGAACACGGCGAAGCACCCCGCCAGCAGCGGCCTGGTCTTCGCGAGACCGTTGTAGTCGTCGAGGGTGTGGCGGCTGTCGCCACGACCACCCACGATCGTGGTGATGCCGAAGCTGCCCGCCACCATGAACGTGTAGGCCGCCAGGTAGAACAACACGGCGGACGTACCGACGCCGCCCGCCTGCACGCCCATCAGCATGAACCCGGCGTGGTTGATCGAGCTGTAGGCCAACATCCGCTTGACGTTCGTCTGCACCACCGCAGAGAGCGACCCGACCAACAGGCTGAGCGCCGCGATCGCGAACACCGCCGGCCGCCACTGCAAGCGGTACGTCTCGAGCGCCACGACGATCACCCGCACCAGCCCGGCGAACCCCGCCGCCTTGACGACCGACGCCATGAAGGCGCTGATCGGCGACGGTGCACCCTGGTACACGTCGGGCGCCCAGGTGTGGAACGGCACGGCCGCGACCTTGAAACCCAACCCGATCAGCATCAGCGCGATCCCGGCGATCAACAGGCCGTCGTGAACGAGGATCGTCTGGGACAGGAACGCCTGGATGTGCACGAGGCTCGTCGAGCCGGTCGCCCCGTAGACCATCGCGATCCCGTAGAGCAGGAACGCCGAGGCGAACGCCCCCATGATGAAGTACTTGAACCCGGCTTCCTGCGACGACAGCCGGTTGGCGTGCATCGCCGCCATCACATACGACGAGATCGAGAGGATCTCGAGGCCGATGAACAAGACGATCAGGTCGTTCGCCGACGCCATGACGCCGCCACCCGCCGCCGACAGCAGCATCAACACGTACAGCTCGGGGCCGTCGAGGCCCTCACGGCGCAGATAGCCGTCGGCGAACAGCGCCGCGAGGATCACCCCGACGGCCATCGTCGCGATCAAGAACAGCGAGTACCCGTCGAGCCCAACCGCTCCCCCGACCAACGAGGCAGCGCCCTCTTTCACGTTCCGGACTCGATGCCACAACGGCACGACCGAGACCAGCGACGCCAGCGCGACGACCACGGTGTAGGTGGCGTAGGCCCCACGCGGCAGACGGCCCTTCACCAGCGACACGATCGTCAGCAACAGCACCCCGCCGATCATCAGGATCAACTGGGGCACCAGCGCCGACCACACCACCTCGGGCGTGGCGATCGCTTTCACCGCTGCCAACATCACTCACCACCCCCGTGCCCGGAGCCCTCGCCCGAGTGGTCCGATGCTCCGCCATCATCCGATGCGGACGCGACGGGCACCGGGATGTCTTTGCCGTCGGCGTCGCTGTAGTGGGCGACGTGCGCGACCAACGCTTTCGCCGCCGGTTCGATCCGGTCGAGCACCGGCTTGGGATACACGCCGAAGAAGAAGATCAAGGCCACGAGCGGCGCCATCGCCAACGCCTCGCCCAGCCGCAACTCACGGAACCCGCGGTTCGCCTCGGTCACCGGCCCGTGGAAGACCCGCTGGTAGGACCACAACAGGTACAGGGCAGCCAGGATCACGCCCGACGCCGCGAACACACCCCACCACCGGGCGTCCTTGAACGCGCCGAGCAACGTCAGGAACTCGCCGACGAACCCGTTGAGGCCGGGCAAGCCCACCGACGACAGCATCACCAGCATGTAGGTGCCGGCGAAGATCGGCGCCACCGACTGGATGCCGCCCAACTCGGCGATCTCCCGGGTGTGGCGACGCTCGTAGATCCAACCGATCAACAGGAACAACGCCGGGGTCGAGATGCCGTGGTTGAACATCTGGATGACCGCGCCCTCGATGCCCTGCACGTTGAGGGCGAAGGCGCCCACGATGATGAACCCGAGGTGCGCGATCGACGAGTACGCGATCACCCGCTTCAGGTCTTTCTGCATCGCTGCGACGATCGCGCCGTAGAGGATGCCGACGACCCCGAGGCTCAACAGCAGTGGGGCGAAGAAGTGCGCGGCCTCGGGGAACAGGTAGAGCCCGAATCGCAGGAAGCCGTAGGTGCCGAACTTCAACAGCACACCGGCGAGGATCACCGAGCCCGCCGTCGGCGCCTCGGTGTGCGCGTCGGGCAGCCACGTGTGCACCGGGAACAGCGGCGTCTTGACGGCGAACGCGATCGCGAACGCCAGGAAGATCCACCGTGCCGCCCCGACGCCGATGGACTGGTCGGTGGCGATCTTCACCAGATCGAAGGTGAGCGGCCCGCCGGAGGCCGCCTGGTGCAGGAACGCCGTCGCCACGATGCCGACGAGCATGAACGCCGAGCCGAACATCGTGAACAGGAAGAACTTCGTGGCAACGGCCACCCGGTCGCCGTGGCCCCACATGCCGATGAGGAAGTACATCGGCACCAGCACGATCTCGAAGAACACGAAGAACAGCACCAGGTCCAATGCGACGAACACGCCCATGGAGCCGGCCATCAACAACAGCAGCCACGCGTAGTACGGCTTGTCGTCGTGGCCCGGGTTCACCGCCAGGATCGCTATCGGATACAGCACCGCGTTGAGCACCAACAGGAACAGCGAGATCCCGTCGACGCCGAGATGCCAGCCGATCCCCCACGACGAGATCCACTTCGCGTTGATCACGAACTGGAAGCCGCCGTCGTGCGCCGCGAACTCGGTGAGCAGGAAGACGGTGAGCGCCGAGGAGATCCCGGCGAACAACAGCGAGATGATCTTTGCCTGGTCCTGACGTGACCGGGGCAGCAACGCGACGGTGACCGCCCCGATCGCCGGGACGAGAATCATCCACGGCAGCGGATTGAACGCCGGCCCCGCGAGGGCTTCGCTGGCAAACATCAGAACCCCATCCGCGTGACGAAATAGCCCAACACCAACGCCGCGCCGACCGCGAAGCCGAGCGCGTAGCCCCGCACCTGGCCGGTCTGGAGCCGACGGATCGAATCACCGGTGCGCGCAGAGAGCCAACCTGCACCCATCACCGCACGGTCGATCACGTTCCGGTCGAACCAGGCCAGGCCGTCGAACGCCTTGCGGCCGACGCCGTCGGGCGCCGCGACCGCCGCGTACGTCTCGTCGATGTACCAGGCGTGCGCGAAGGCGTCCTTCTCGACGACGGCCGGATCGATCCGCCGCTGCGCGTACACACCGATGCCCGCCAGGATCCCGACGATCGCCACGACCACCGCGATCACCACCAGCGACCAGAGCGTGACGCCGTGGGGCAGGTGGAACTCGCCGCCGACGAGCACCGGCTCCAGCCACCGCTCGAGGAACTTGGTCTTGGCGGTGAACGGCAGTTGGATCACCCCGCCGATGAGTGCCAGACCGGCGAGGGCCACCAACGGCAGCGTCATCAGCCAGCCCGACTCGGTCGGCGTGAAATCGGGCGTGAGGCCGTGGTGGCCGTGATCGTCCGCGTGCGCCGCAGCGTGGTCGTCGGCGGAATCCGCCTCGTCCGCAGACGCATCCTCGGCACCCAACGTCCGCCACTTCTCCGGGCCGAAGAAGGTCATCACCACCTGACGGGTCATGTAGAAGGCGGTCATCAAGGCCGCCAACAGTCCGATCACCCACAGCACGTAGAAGGCGCCGCCGCGGGCGAAGGCGCCCGAGAGGATCTCGTCTTTCGACCAGAAGCCCGAGAACGGCGGGACACCGGCGATCGCCAACCACCCGATGATGAACGTGCCGGCGGTGATCGGCATGTACTTGCGCAGGTTCCCGTAGTGGCGCATGTCCTGGTCGTGCGCCATGTTCACGATCACCGAACCCGAACCCAGGAACAACAGCGCCTTGAAGAAGGCGTGGGTGACCATGTGGAAGATCGCCGCCACGTAGTTGCCGGTGCCGACCGCCAGGAACAGGTAGCCCAGCTGCGACACCGTGGAGTAGGCGAGGACCTTCTTGATGTCGTTCTGGCTGATGGCGATGCTCGCCGCCACCAGCGCCGTGATGCCGCCCACCCAGGCGATCACGTCGTTCGCCCATGTGGCCTGCTCCAACAGCGGGTTGAGGCGCACCAGCAGATACACGCCGGAGGTCACCATCGTCGCCGCGTGGATCAGCGCGGACACCGGCGTGGGGCCCGCCATCGCGTCGGGCAGCCACACGAACAACGGGATCTGCGCCGACTTGCCCGTTGCGGCGCACAGGTACAGGAGCACCAGCATGTTGGCGGTGATGCCGACGATGGGGTTCGGGCCCGCCTGCTTGGCGATCAGATCGACGTAGTTGAGCGAACCCAACGCCGTCCACAACAGGAACGTCGCAACCAGGTAGCCCCAGTCGCCGATGCGGTTCGTGATGAACGCCTTCTTGCCGGCGGTCGCGTTCGCCGGGTCGGTGTGCCAGAAGGGGATGAGGAAGTACGAGCAGACCCCGACGCCCTCCCAGCCCAGGAACGTGACGAGCACGTTGTCGCCCAACACCAGGACGACCATCGAGAGGATGAAGAGGTTGAGGTAGAGGAAGAACTTGGAGAAGTTCTCGTCGCCCTTCATGTAGCCGATCGAATACAGGTGGATCAGCGCACCGACGCCGGTGACGAACAGCAGCATCGTGACCGACAGCGGATCGGCGAGGAACCCCATGTCGACCTTGAAGTTGCCGGCAGGCACCCACGTGAAAAGGTGCTGCACCAGGCGGCGCTCCTCGTGGCTGCGCGAGAGCAGATCGAAGAAGACCGCCACCGACACGAGGAACGACCCACCGACCATCGCGGTGGCGACCCAGCCGGCCTTCGGGTCGCCGAGACGACGACCCGCGACCACCTGGATGAGGAACCCGGCGAGGGGCAGGGCAGGGATGAGCCACAACAACGAGGACACGCTCACCCCTTCAACATCGAGATGTCGTCGGCGGTGGCGTCAGCCCGGCGCCGCATGATGGCCACGATGATCCCCAAGCCGACCACGACCTCGGCCGCGGCGACCACCAACACGAAGAACACTGACACCTGTCCGCCGACGTCGTCGAGGGAACGGCCGAAGCTCACGAACGTGAGGTTCACCGCGTTGAGCATCAACTCGACGCACATGAACATGACGAGCACGTTCTTGCGCAGCAGCAGGCCGGCGGCACCGATCCCGAACAAGCCGGCGGCGACCACGAGGTAGGCGGTCTGGCTCATGCGGACGTCACCTCCTCGGCCTCTTCCTCCGGCTCGGGGTCGGCTGCATCACCCGGCTCCGCGGATTCGGCACCCGGATCGTCGAGGTCGTCGAGGACGTCGGGTTCGGGTTCGGGCAGCGGGAACTCGTCGAGGTCGATCGGAGCCCGCTGCGGCTTGCGGGCCAGCACCACGGCGCCCACCACCGCGACCGTGAGCAGCACGCCGGTGATCTCGAACGCCCAGACGTGGTCGGTGAACAGCGACCGGCCGATCGCCATGATGTCGTCACCCGGGCCGCCGACCTTGCCGGTGACCGACGGCGCCCCCGTCGGCGTGGCGGTGGTCGCCAACATCCCGACGCACGCGAGGGTCGCGATGACCGCGGCAGACAGCACCGCGAGCGGCCGACGCCACGCGTGTCGCTCGCGCCCCCACAACATCTCGAAGCGGTCGACGCCCAACAGCATGATGACGAACAGGAACAGGATCACGATCGCCCCGCCGTAGACGATCACCTGGATCGCGGCGAGGAAGTACGCCTCCTGCAACACGAACATCAACGCAACCCCGAACAGGGTCGCCACGAGCGACAGGGCGGCGTGCACCGCGTTCTCGGACGCGATCACCCCGAGCGCGCCACCCAACACGACCAACGCCGCTACGGCCCACACCACACGTTCCACGATCGCGACCGCCAACATCAGTGGTGCCCTCCGCCGTGATCGTCGGTGTGGTCGTGCGCACGGGCCTCGGCCGCGGCGCGCTCGGCGGGCTGGCCGCCCTCGGGGGCTCGAACTCCGTAGCCCAACTCACCGGCCCACGCGACGATTCCTTCGAAGTCCGCGTCGCCTGCCGGGGCCGTCGCCCGCATCCACGCCGACGTGTTGAGATCGTCGCCCTCACGCCAGTCTTCCCAGGGAAGCTTCTTCGGCATTCCGTCGTCGTCGACGACCAGCTCGGCCTTCGTGTAGATGGCGTCGTCGCGGTTGGTGAAGGAGAACTCGAAGAGCTTCGACTCGGTGATCGCCTCGGTCGGGCACGCCTCGACGCAGAGGTCGCAGTGGATGCAACGCAGGTAGTTGATCTCGTAGACGAACCCGAACCGCTCACCAGGCGACGTCGGATCGTCGGGGTCGTTGTCTGCGCCACGGACATAGATGCACCGTGCCGGGCACACACCGGCGCACAGCTCGCAGCCGATGCACTTCTCCATCCCGTCCTCGTAGCGGTTGAGGACGTGACGGCCGTGCAGGCGCAGGGCCTTGGTGCGCTTCTCGTCGGACTTGCCACCCTGCCCGGCGCGATAGGCCTTGGTGACGACGCGACCCGAGTCGGTGTCGTGACCGAAGAACTTCCGGATGGTGACGGCGAATCCGCCCAGGTATCCCATCAGATCGCCACCTCCTCAGCCGCCCGACGCGCCGCGGACGTGCGAATCGCCTTCCGCAGCATCAGCCCGCCGGCAGCGAACCCGGCGACGATCACCGCAACCGTCGCGAAGGGGTTCCAGTCGTTGTCAGCCGCGATCCGGACCGTCACCAGCAGCAGGAACCACCCCAACGCCAAGGGGATCATCGCCTTCCAGCCGAGGTCCATGAGTTGGTCGTAGCGCAACCGGGGCAACGTCGCCCGGAACGACACGAAGAGGAAGAGGAAGACGATGAGCTTCGCCAGGAACCACACCGTCGGCAGCAGCGCACGCAACCAGTCCGGCCCGAACGACGGACCGTCGGGGCCGCCGAAGAACAGGGTGACGATGATCGCCGACATGGTCACCACGTTCATGAACTCCGACAGGAAGAACAGCGCGAACCGGATCGACGAGTACTCGGTGTGGAAACCGCCGATCAGCTCTTGTTCTGCTTCCACCAGATCGAACGGCGGACGGTTCATCTCGGCGGTGATCGCAATGAGGAACACCACGAAGGGGACGAACAGCGTCATCCAGAGGTTCCAGTTCCACCCCGACTGGTGCGCAACGATCGCGTTCGTCGACAACGACCCCGTCCGCAACAGCACGGCGAGCACCGCGAGACCGAGGCCGGCCTCATAGGAGATCATCTGCGCGGTCGCGCGCACGCCGCCCAACAGCGGGTACTTCGACCCCGACGACCACCCGGCCAACATGACGCCGTACACCGCTATCGAACTCATCGCGAGCACCAACAGGATGCCCACGTGGGGATCGGCAACCTGCAACAGCGTTTCCTTGTGGAACCCCGGCAGCTTGATCACGCCTTGGCGGTCGCCGTCGAAGCGGCCGCCGAGGGGAATCACGACGAACGTGATGAACGCCGGGATCAACGACAGGTACGGCGCCAGCCGGAACACCAGCGGATCGGCCCGACGCGGCATGAGATCTTCCTTGAAGAAGAACTTGATGCCGTCGGCGAGGGTCTGGAAGATCCCGAACGGGCCGGCGAGATTCGGACCGATGCGGTTCGTCATGTCGGCGTGGATCTTGCGCTCGAACCAGATCATCGCCATCACGGCGACGAGGAGCGCGACGAACGCCAACACGACCTTGATGACGACGATGGCCACCTCGGGCCACCAGCCGACGTCGCCGGTCAGGAGTGGATCGAGCGCGAGCACTACTTCGCCACCTCCACCCGGATCTCCGTCACCACCGCACGGGCGTCGATCACCGCAGTCGGGCCCGCAGCCGCTTGATTCAGATACATCGCCGCGACGCCTTCGGGCACCGCAGCGTCGGCCGCCACCTCGGTTACGAACGAGCGGTCGTTGGAGATAACCCGCACCGAATCGCCCTCGGCGACACCGAGGCGGGCGAGCTCAGCGGGACTCAGCCGCAACGCGGCGGGCGTGACGAGCGGCAGCGACGACGGCGAATGCGCCAGACGAACACCACCGTCGTAGAGATGGCGACCCGCCACGAGACGCAGCGAATAGGCGTCGGTCGGAGGGACGCTGCTGCGCTCCGGCTGCTCGAAGCCGACCGTGCCCGCACCGACCACGAGTCCATCGGGCTGGGCGGCGAGCGCATCGGCGGTGATCTCGGCGTGTGCAGCGGAACTCGCCACCACACGCTCCCAAATCTCGGCGGGCGACGACTCGTCGAACTCGGCGCCGAGACGGGCAGCGAGATCGTTCGCGATCGACCAGTCGTCGCGAGCTCCGCTCGGTGCGGTGACCTTCGCAGCGACGGTCGTGACCCGACCCTCGAGGTTCGTGGTCGTGCCGTCCACCTCGGCGAAGCCCGAAGCGGCGAGCACCACGTCGGCCCGACGGTTGGAGTCGTTGAGGAACGTGTCGACCGCGATGACGGTCCGAGCCGTCGTGATCGCACGCTCGGCGAGGGCGCGGTCGGGGAAATCGGCGAGCGGGTCGGCGCCCAACAACACCAGCGTGTCGATGCGGCCCTCGGCCGCCGCTTCGAGCAGGCCGACCGCATCGAGACCCGGCGTCGCGGGCACGGAAGACCAACCAACCGCGTCGGCACCCGCCGACAACGGCAGGCGGCCGGGCAGCAGCCCCGGCGCTAGGCCCATGTCGAGCGCACCGCGGACGTTGCCGCGACGCAGCACCGGGAGGAAGGTCACGTCGCGGCCCGAAGCCTGCAGCACGCCGATCGCGTCGACGATCGACGCCGCGGAGTCGGCGAGCGACGGACGGCCGACCACGACGCGGATCGGGCCGTCGCCGAGCGCGTCACCCGCGAGCAGCTCCTCGACCGCAGCCGCCGCGGTTCCCGGCAGGTAGCGCACCGACGAGGTCGCGTAGCGGCTGAGCCCCGTCGTGGTGGTTGCCAACTCGACGAGCCGGGCGCCGTCCTCGAGCACCGCGTGCTTGAGACGGAGGAACAGGACGGGCAGCTCTTCTTTCGGGTCCGGGCCGAGGTAGAGGATCGTGCCACCGGGAGCGCACACCTCGCTGATCGTCGCCGCGGGCAGCGAGGCCACGAGGTCGGCGGGCAGCCCGTCGCCCAGCTGGGCGTCGACGTGATCGGTGCCGATCACGTTCTTCGCGAGACGAGCCCAGGCGTAGGCCGCCTCGTTCGTGAGGTTCGCTCCACCGAGGACCGCGATGCGTGACGCGTCGCCGCGCAATGCCTCCGCCGCCCGGCTCAGCGCGTCGGACCAGCGCGACACCGTGAGCAGATCGCCCTTGCGCACGAGCGGCGCCGTGAGCCGATCGGCGTGTCCGACCGCCTCGAAGGAGAAGCGGCCCTTGTCGCACAGCCAGCTCCAGTTGACCGCATCGCTGTCGACGCCCTGATAGCGCAAGACCTCGTTACGCGACGACTGCACCGCGATGCGGCAACCGACCGCGCATCCGTTACAGGTGGACTCGACCTCGGTGAGATCCCACGGGCGGGCCTTGAACCGGTACGGCTTCGCGGTGAGGGCGCCCACCGGACAGATCTGCACGGTGTTGCCCGAGAAGTACGAGGCGAACGGATCGTCGGGGAAGGTGTTGACCTGCGTCGCCGCGCCGCGGTCCATGAAGTGGATCAGCGGATCGCCCGCGACCTCTTTCGCGAACCGGGTGCAGCGGTCGCAGAGGATGCAGCGCTCGCGGTCGAGGTAGACGGTCTCGGAGATCGCGATCGGCTTCTCGTAGTGCCGCTTCTCCTCGACCCACCGCGACTCGCCGGGGCCGTACGCGATGGTCTGGTCCTGCAGGGGGCACTCGCCGCCCTTGTCGCACACCGGGCAGTCGAGCGGATGGTTCGCGAGCAGGTACTCGAGGACCCCGTCCTGCACCTTCTTCACCAGATCGGAGTCGGTGGTGA
The DNA here is from genome assembly GCA_029782335.1 of Actinomycetes bacterium. GTDB lineage: Bacteria > Actinomycetota > Acidimicrobiia > Acidimicrobiales > Microtrichaceae > JADLFH01. The sequence goes on from JAKOVA010000239.1 coordinate 10,643, forward strand.
CGGTCATGTCGGCGCTGCACTCGATCATGCAGCTCGGCTGCAACGCAGGGCCGCGGCCGGTGTCGACCTCGACGAGACACATCCGGCACATGCCGACCGGGTTCATCCGCGGGTGGTAGCAGAAGCGCGGGATGTAGGTGCCGGCACGCTCGGCCGCGTTGATGAGCAGGTCGCCCTTCTGCACCTCGACGGTGAC
>JAKOVA010000153.1 GCA_029782335.1 Actinomycetes bacterium
AGTCCGGGCGGCATGGCTGCAAGCTCGCGCTCCAGGCGCTCGCTGTGAAACTCGAGTTTCCAGGCCATTCAGTATATAGCACATCTGCTATGCCGACACGGCGCCCTTCGGCAACCAGCCAAAGGGGCGCAAGCCTGCTCCGGGGCCGACGGCGTGCAGGTGTTTGGTCGGGGCATCCAGAGCGTGGCACAGCCCGCGGGACCCGGGCACGTCGCAGGTAGGCCGATTGGCCTCGGAGCGGTGGCTGATGCGTGGTGCGTCCCCACGAGTTTCTGTGGGACCGGATTCCTGGGACGTATCAGAATAGATACAATGCCGCACGCCCCCCACAGGAGAACGCATGAAACGAAATCCCCACGTCGGGTCGACCCTCGACGACTTCCTGCGAGAGAGCGGCAGCTACGACACCGTGCAGGCGATCGCGGTCAAGCGCGTCCTCGCCTTCCAGCTCGAAGAGAGCATGAGGAAGGCGCGCCTGACCAAGTCGGAGATGGCGCGACGCATGCGGACAACCCGCGCGCAACTCGACCGCCTGCTCGACCCGGAAAATCCATCGACCACCTTGCAGACGCTGGTAAAGGCGGCCGGGGCGGTCGGGAAGCGGCTGAACGTCTCGCTGGTGAAGGGATAGTCGTTGGCCAAACCGGCCAGACGCCCGGCCGAAGCATGCGATCAGCGCGCGACTTCGGAGTCACGAATCGGCTTCTTGAGCCGGGCAACCTTGATCCGGGAAGCGTTCTTCAACACCTGCGCGAGGTCGTACTGACGCTGCAGGCGCAACCAGAAGTCCGGGTCGTTGCCCACGGCCTTCGACAGGCGCACGGCCATCTCGGGCGTGATCGCCGACCTGCCGCTCACCACGTTGTTCAGCGCCTGGCGCGTGACGCCAAGCGCCCTGGCAGCCTCGGCCACCGAGAGTCCAAAGGCGTCGAGGCACTCCTGGCGCACGATGCGGCCAGGGTGTGCCGGGTTCTTCATCTGCATCGTTGGACTCGCACCTTGCGGTACGGCTCTAGTGATAGTCGACGAGATCCACGTCCTGGCAGGTGCCGTTCTCGAAGCGGAAGACGATCCTCCAGTTCGCCCGGACCGTCACCGCGTGAAAGCCCTTGCGGTCGCCCTTCATGGCGTGAAGGCGCAGCGAAGGGAGATCGATGTCCAACAGGCTCTCGGCAACCGAAAGAATCGAGAGAATGTTCTCGATGCGCTCGACGTGGTCGGGATTGACTCCGCTCCGGTCGCCGCGTTCGTACAGTCTCTTCAGCCCCTTGTGCCTGAAGCTTTCGATCACTGTTGGTTCCGTGAATTGTAAAGCGTCAATTGCCAATTGACAACCGGATGGGATCCCGACAGGACCCGTCTGCCGCAGCTTGCGGTGTCTCCGAGTACGCCGAAAGGGTCGGATGGATTCGGCGCGATGGCCGATGGCAAGTGCTCGTAGCAGGCCGGCGCCCGCGAACCCGCCTCAATCGACGATGAACAGCGTCGCTCCGCTTGCCGTCGAAGACCGGTGCGCCTCCGCGCCGTCGGCCACCTGGTAGCTCATCCCCGGCTTCAGCACGAAGCGCCGCCCGTCCTGCAGCAGCGTCTCCAGTTCGCCGGCCAGGCACAGCAGCACGTGGCCCTTGCTGCACCAGTGGTCGGCACTGTAGCCCGGCGAGTACTCGACCATGCGCACGCGGATCGGGTCGTCGGCGGGGCCGAAGTGGCGCGTGCGCCAGCGCGCGACGCCGGTGTCGCCCGGGTGCTCGGTGGCTTCGACGGTGGACCAGTCGGTGGTGCCGAACGGGATATCGCGCATTTTCATCGGGAGGGCCTCGTCGGTCTGGCGCTACGCGCTGGCGCCGCCCTTGCGATACTAGCCCTGTCCACCCCACAACCGCTGCGCCGAATCGCGCGCGCGGCCGAACGCCTCGTAGACGTGGGTGGCCGAATCGGCGACCAGCGTCCACGCGACGCGACCTTGGGGCTGCGCTTCGAGCGCCCTGGCCAGTTCGTGCATCGGCTCGAGTGGCGCCTGCATCCAGCCGATGATGCGCTGGAAACTGCCATGCACCGCTTCGTCAGACACGCGGCCGTCGGCCAGCAGGTCGTCGAGCCTCGCCAGTTCGGCGAACACGTCGTGCTTCGCGCCGACCAGCTCGTCGCAGACCTCGCGCGTGCGCGCTTCGAGCGCCACAGGCATGCCGAGGTCGGGCAACTCGGTCTCGATCAGCGCGGCGTTGTCCGACATCGACAGCGCGCAGGCGCGCGCGTCTTCGATGGCTTGGCGGAGGGTGTGTTCGTCGGTCATCTGTCGTACCCGGTCTCGCGCTGGCTACGCAGCGCGAGCACGTATTCACCCCACCGGTTTCCTCGATGCCGGTCGCGCGACCGCCCTCCCGGCAAGCCGGTCGTCGAGATAGCGGCGCATTTCGCTCCAGGAGATCGTCTTGCCCGAGGCGGCAATTGCAGCCAGTCGCTGCTCGGCCTCGTCGTGGAAGTCGGCGCGTGGCTCCCCAGCGGCGAGTACGGGGTTGTTACGCTGCATTTCGAAGACGCTCACGTTTTCCATACCCTAGCACTCCCAGCCGGGGGCGGCGAGTGGGGTCGCTCCTGGACATCGCTGCGGCCCCATTTGCCGAAAGGTATAGTCCGACCGTCAGCCGGCGTGCACGCGGCTTTTCCGCACCATCCCATGCCCTCCCCCTCCGACCCCGGACCCGCCTCCTCGCCTGCCGCCGCCCGCGCCAACTGGCTGATGCTGCTCGCCCTCACCGGCGGCTTCACGCTGAGCCAGGCCTGGCGCACGATCGCGGCGATCATGGCGCCGGC
>JAKOVA010000266.1 GCA_029782335.1 Actinomycetes bacterium
AGCGTGCGGCGTCCTGCATCGCCTCGGCATCGTCTTCGGCCTGCTGGATGGCAAGGTCGGCTTCAGTCGTCGCGTCCAGCTTGCGGCGATCGACCCTGCCCTTGGGCAGGGTAGTCGGGCGACTGAGATCGACCTTGACGCGTACTGTGCTCATACTCCCCGACCTCTCGACGGTTCGCCCTCCGAGCCGAGATGATTCGCCGATAGTAGTTCAATGAACGACATCCATCAATCGCCCTGGCAACAGTGTTGCTACGAGGGAATCTCGACGTACGCCACTTGACTCGACGGGGCCGGCACAGGCGAGCCGTCCGCGCGAAGGCCCTCGACGTGAAAGACGATTGCTTCCCGTATGTCCGCTTCGACTTCAGCAACTGTGGCGCCCGTCGCGATACAGCCAGGAAGGTCTGGCACATATGCCGAGTAGTTGCCTTCGCCCCTTTCAATGACCACGGCGTAGTGCATAGGACCTCACTCGAGACCAGCCTGCGTCAGGATGCTGTTCAGCGTACTGGGCGCCAGATCACGCTACGCCACCTGCGCGAGCGGAACCCGAATCTCCACCGACTCGAACGGCACCGACACGCTGCCGTCGTCCGAACGCACCACCAGGCCCAGTTCCTCGAGGCGCGACACGTCCGTATGGACGTTCGAATAGTTGCGCTCCGCCGCCTTGGCGAGCGCGTAGACACTGCAGGGCCCGAGGCCTCGCAGAGTCGCGAGCAAGTCGAGCCGCGCAGGCGTCAACTCGGCGAACAGCGATCGCGCCGATTCGAAACCGAGCCGGAAGTCAGTCGACCCACCGCGACGCGCGGCCCTGACCTGCTGCGCCGCCGAACGGAACACCGAGCCCCGACGAGATACCTCGATGATCGCCTTCATGGTCACCCCCAACGCTCGACGTCGGAACGGAATGCGAGCAGGACGGCCAGCGTATATTGCATACTAGCAATATATGGGCCGGAGGTCCACGTTGAGGCAATGTCGAGACCAGCCAGCGCTACCAGTCGGCAGCGCCCTCATGTCATGAGCGTCGCTGCCACACACTCGGGTCGCGCCGTCCGTGGAACACGGCAAGCACGACCACAGCCTCGCCGCGGACGCGAAAGTAAATCGCAAACGGGAAGCGTCGTGTGACCGTTCTCCGGATAGCGCCGAACACCGCCGGGTAGCGCATCGGGCCCGCTGCGACCCTCTCGAGCGCCTGGCCGACTTCGAACAACAACTCGTCCCCGAGGCCGCCGCGCTGACTTTCGTACCAAGCTGCGGCCCGCTCCAACTCGGCGCTTGCAGCGCGTCGAAATACGACGCGAAAGGTCATCGTCCGAGACAGGCTCGAACCGATGCCTTGACCTCATCCCATGGGACGACGTCGTCCGGAAATTCGTCATCGTCGGCAACGCGTCGATCGAGTTCGGCCCTCTGGGACTCACTAAGGGGGAACCGCTCGGCGTCGGCGCAGATGCTCGCCCAGATTTCCTCGACGAGTGCCAATCTGTCGTCCACATCGAGCTTGTCGATTCCCAGCGACTTTGCCGTGACCGCCATCGCACCCTCCAACGTCCTGAAGACTCTAGCACTCCCGACGTGCGGCGGGCAGTAGGCATCACGTTCGAGACCACTCGGCCGAGACCCAGGTCGCGGGAGTCAGCCCCCGCTCCCCCGAAGCTCCCGCACCCCCGCCGCCACAAGCCGCTCGTACGTCCCGTCCATCCTGGCATCGGGCGGCACGAACACCACCGTCCCGTCGCGCCCGCGCGTCAGCAGCACGCGGTAGACGTTCTTCCGAACCGTCAGCGGATCCTTCAGCGGCGGCCGGTTCGTCCCCGCGAACCGGATCGACCACGCGTCGCCGCTCCATAACAGGTCGGACCCCCACGCGAGCAGCGCGCAGTCGAGCTCGAGCCCCTGCGACGAGAACTCGGTGGCCACGGTCTGCAAGCGGCAGCACGACTGCGGATCCGACGGGTCGGCGTTGTACCAGGGCCCGACCCGCAATTGCTTCGTCGTCTGGAACGTGTTGTCGACGCCGTGCCGAGGCAGCCACTTGTCCTTCGACGACGCCACGATGCCGTAGCGGGCGAAGCGCGCGTCCGCGTAGCGCTCGCGCAGGTAAGCGCGAGCCGACTCGAGATCGCGAGTCACCAGGAAGCGATGGCCGCCGGCGTGCAACTCGTCGGCCCAGCCGCGCAGCGTGCCGGGCGCCACCCCGTCCAGCAGGCCGGCCACGAACTGGTGCACGCGCGGGGTCAGGTGGAAGCGGATCTCGGTGTCGAGGCTCAGCGTCGGGTGCCAGCGGGTCGCGCTGCGCGGGTCGCGGAAGATCTCCGCGAAGGCGGGAGCGCCGTGAATCGTCCAGTCCGCAGCATGCGGCGATCGACGCACCGCCTTGTGCCAGAGCGGCACGCCGCCCTCCTCGCCGACGTGGATCGCCTGGCCGCTGCCGATCAGCGCGACCAGCACGCACCACTCGGGGATGCGCTCGCAGAACTCGATCAGGTGGTCGGGCTCCGATAGCGCGACCGCGCCCCCGTGAACATGCGCGACCCGCTCGGCATCGTGAGCGCGCTGCGCTTCGTCGAACACGATCAGGTG
>JAKOVA010000293.1 GCA_029782335.1 Actinomycetes bacterium
ATCACCCTCGACGAGACCCGCGTGTACTCGCTGACGACCGCCACGCTGTTGATGGTGATCGCGGCGGAACTCGCACGGTGGTCCACAGCACGGGGGCCAGCAGCGCCGGCGTCACCACGCAACCGGCGTCGCAACGCAATCGCCATCGGGGTGGCGATCGTCGTCCTCGCGGCGTGGCCGGGGATGTTCAATGCCGGTGACGACTACTGGGCCACCGCGCTGCGGCCCGGCGAGTTCGTCTCGTTCCTCGCGGATGGGACGGTCCCCGGCGGGCCGGAGCACATCGGAGCGTGGCTCATGTCGCCGTTCCGCTTCACCGTCCCCCCGGCGTGCTGACCTAGCGTGTCGGCCGTGCCGATCCGTCGACCCCGACGACGTGAACGCGGCTCGGGTCCGATCCGGCTCGGCGACGCGGTCCTCGCGCTCGTCGCCTACGTGCCGCTGCTGTTGACCCACCGGGGCAAGCTCGGCGCCGACACGAAGACCTACCTCTATCTCGATCCCGGCCGTCTCATGAGTCGCGCGCCGTATCTGTGGGATCCGGCGGTCGGTCTGGGCACCGTCACGCACCAGAACATCGGCTACCTGTTCCCGATGGGGCCGTACTACTGGCTGATGGACGCCGTCGGCGTCCCCGATTGGGTCGCGCAACGCCTGTGGATGGGCTCCATCATCTTCCTGGGCGGTCTCGGCGTGCGATACCTGCTCCGGACGCTGCGATGGGACGGCCCCGGCATCACCGTGGCTTCGTTCGCCTACGCGCTGAGCCCGTATCTCCTCCACTACATCTACAAGCACTCGGTCATTCTCCTGCCCTTCACCGCTCTGCCGTGGCTGATCGCTTTCACCGTGCGGGCGCTGCGCCAAGGCGGCTGGCGCTACCCGGCGCTGTTCGCGCTCGTCAGCCTCGCAGCGGGCGGGATCAACGCCACCTCGCTGCTGCTGGTGATGTTCGGGCCGGTGCTGTGGGTGTTGCATTCCGTGCTCGTCGAGCGCGAAACCACGTGGCGGAAAGTGCTCCCACCGCTCCTTCGGATCGGGGTGCTCACCCTCGCCACGTCGCTGTGGTGGATGGCGGGTCTGCTGTTGCAGGGCAGCTACGGGATCGACATCCTCCGCTACACCGAGACCTACAAGACGGTGGCAGCCGCCTCGACCGGCCCGGAGGTTTTCCGAGGCCTCGGGTACTGGTTCTTCTACGGCAGCGACGCGCTCGGTCCGTGGTTCAAGTCAGCGGTCACCTTGACCCAGTCGCCCGCCGCCCTGGCGCTGAGTTTCGCGATCCCGGGCCTCGCGATCGTCGCGGCCCTGCTGAGCAGGTTCCGCTATCGAATCTTCTTCGTCGCGCTGGGCTTCGCCGGCATGGTGATCTCCATCGGCGCCCACCCGCTCGATTCGCCGACGATCTACGGGCGCCTCTTCGCCGCGTTCACCGACTCCTCGGCCGGTCTCGCCCTGCGATCCGCGCCACGTGCGGAGCCGATGTGGGTGCTCGCGGCGGCGGTGTTTCTCGGAGGCGGGGTCGCAGCCCTGACCCACTGGCGACCCCAACGACGGCTGGTCTTCGCGACCTTCGCCCTCGGGTTGATCGTCGCCAACCTGTCCCCGCTGTGGATGGGTCGCATGCTCGACCCGTACCTCGAACGCGATGTCGACGCCCCCCGCTACTGGAAAGACGTCGGGCGCTACCTCGACGGCGGCGACCGACGGACCCGTGCGTTGGAGATTCCCGGGATCGACTTCGCCAACTACCGCTGGGGCGCCAGTGTCGACACCATCCTTCCGGGGTTGACCGATCGCGACACTGCCGGCCGCGAGCTCGTGCCGTGGGGGTCGGTCGAATCGGCTGATCTCACCAACGCGATCGACGCTGGCTTCCAGGACGGATCGTTCGATCCGAGTGGGTACGCGGCGCTCCTCGGGAACCTGTCAGTCGGTGACCTGGTGGTTCGCAACGACCTGGAGTACGAGCGCTACCGCACGCCACGACCCCCGACCATGACGAACTGGATCCAACAGGCCGTCGAGGCGTCGAAGGGACACTCGGTGCGTCTTCGCGACGGTCGATCCTTCGGGCCGACCACGCCGAACCGGGCGTCGGAGACGAGCCCGATGATCGACGACACCGAGCTCGCGCTCGATCCGAGCGCGACGACACCCGCTGCGGTGGTGGTCCACCCCGTCGACGGCGCCCGGCCGGAGGTGGCGGCAGTCTCCGCGGTGCAGCCGACGGTGTTGTCCGGCTCCGGCGACGGCATCGTCGCCCTCGCGAACGCTGGGCGGCTCGACGAGGGGTTCCTCCAGTACTCCGGCTCGGTCACGAACCGGCGCAGCGCGCTCCAGGCGTTGCTCGACAACGACGCCCGTCTCGTCGTCACCGACACCAATCGCAAAGCCGGCCACCGTTGGGGCGCCCTCCGCGACCAGTACGGCTACACCGAGATGGCCGATGAGTCACCGGTCCGTGCCGATCCATCCGATGCTCGTCTCGATCTGTTCGGCCGCCTCGACGACCCGTCGACCCAGACGGTCGTGCTCCAGCAGGGCGGGCTCCGAGTGCGGGCGAGCGGCTACGGCAACCAGCTCACCTACACCCCGAGCGATCGTGCCGCGAACGCGTTCGACGACGACGAACGCACGGCGTGGAAGGTCGGCGCCTTCTCCGACGTTCGCGGGGAATGGATCGAAGCGACCTCAACCGACGGGCGGATCACGACCGACCACATCGGTGTCCTGCAGGCTCAGCGCGCGACCAACCGCTGGATCACCAGGGTGCGCCTCACCTTCGATGGCGGCCACCCCGTCGAGGTGGCGCTGAGTCCCGCCTCGCGCTCAGGCGCCGGCCAGGTATTGCGCTTCCCCACTCGGACCTTCCGCACCCTGCGCATCGAGATCCTCGACACCGACCCCGGAGTTCGAGCCAGCTATCTGAACCTCAGCGGCGTCGGATTCACCCGAATCGACCTCGACGGGCGAGTCGTCCGGGAGGTGGTCCGCCCCCCGACCGACCTCCTCGACGCGGTTGGGGCTGCGTCGAAGGACCACGAGCTCACCTACCTCTTCACCCGCCAGCGGACCGACCCCGCCGACGAGAACCTCCAGTCGCCGGAGATGCGTCTCCTCCGCCAGATCGACCCGCCGACCACCCGACCCTTCACCGTCAGCGGCAAAGTCCGACTCGACACCTCGCGGCCCGATCCGGTCGTCGACGCCCAGGTGGGCGTCTCGGGCCGCAACGGGGCGGAGTTCTCGAGTTCGGGACGGCTCAACGGCGACGTCCGTTCGCGGGCCTCCGCGGCGTTCGACAACGACCCCTCCACCGCCTGGCAATCACCGCTCGGAACTGCGTCCGGCGCCTGGATCGGATGGTCGCTGCCGGTTCCGCAGCAGGTCACGGTCTCGGCGATCCGCGTGCTCGACGACGCCCACCACTCGGTTCCGAGCGTGATCCATTTCGAGGTCGACGGGGTTCGCGGGCCGCAGATCCACCTGCCGGCCGACGCAGATGGCACCCCGGCGCTCGGCCATGTGCGGACGCTCACCCTGACGGAGCCCCAAACCCTCACGGGAAGCTCGGTCCGTCTCGTGGTCGATGAGGCTCGCGAGCGTTCGGCGAACGGCTGGTACACCCGACGCCCCCAGACGCTTCCGGTGGGGGTCGCCGAGCTCACCGTCACCGGCGACGACGGAGCTGCGCTCAGCGCGTCCGAACCGTCCGCCCAACTCGATGCGGTCTGCCACGACGACCTCCTGGACGTCGGGGGCAACGCGGTGTCACTGCGCATCGTCGGGTCCATCGCCGATGCGCTCGACGGGAGGCTCCTGCGGGTCGAACCGTGCGCTCCGGGGGAGGTCGTCACGGTCGAAGCGTCGCCGACGGTCCTCGAGGCGAACGACGGACGCAACACCGGTTGGTCACTCGATCAGCTCGCCTTGAGTTCCCCCGCCGATGGGGCTTCGACGCCCGCGCCTTCGGAACACCCGAGTGTGCAGGTGAGCCGCACCGATCCCACCTCGATGCGGTTGTCGATCCGCCACGCCTCGGATCCCTTCTGGCTCGTGTTGGGCCAAACCCACAATGCCGGGTGGCGGCTCCAGATCAACGGCCACGATCTCGGCCCCTCGGAGTTGGCATCGGGCTATGCCAACGCGTGGCGGGTCGACCCGGCGGCGCTCGGCGCGGAGCACCGACGACTCTCGGCGTCGCTCGAGTGGGCACCGCAACGCACCGTCTGGATCGCCCTGGTCCTTTCCGCGATCGGTCTGGTCGCCTGCTTCGTGTGCCTGCTCCCCCGGTTCGCAGGAATACCCGACGGTGAGGTCGCACAGCGGCCGTCCCGGCCCCTGGGGATCACGGTGTCGGACAACTTCGGGCCGGCCCCGCCGCGACGCACCCGCATCGTCGCGACCCTCGGCGTCGGGATCATCGCCGTCGTGTTCGCTCAGTGGTGGTGGGCGCCGATCATCGCCGGGCTCACCTGGGCGTCGCTGGGGCGCAGGCGGGTGTGGCCGGTACTGCGAGCCTTCACCGTCGCGCTCATCGGGATCACGGCCCTCTACGTCATCGCCCGCGAATGGCGAGCCGGATGGCCCGACGATTTCGACTGGCCGTTGCATTTCGGCGCCGTGTCCTCCCTCCCCGCTGCAGCGATCGCCGCCCTGTGCGCCGATGCCGTGGTGGAGGCACTCCGTGGCGGCTGGCGTCGCGAAACCGGCCTCGGCAACTCGACGGGGCCGCCTCGTTAGGGAACCTGGCCGCCGATGAAGGTCAGCACGACGTACGCGACCATCGCGCCACCGCTGAGGACGAGCCAGGCGGTCTCGTGCTCGCGGCGCCGCAGCAGGGTGGCGAAGCCGACGGCGAAGGGAAATGCGACGAGGCCATAGCGGCCGACCGAGGTGAACACCTCTGCGCTCAGCGCGACGATCAGGTTCGCGGCGGCGAACGCCACCCATCCCCAGGGCGCCCGGCGAAGCACCAGAACGACCAACGCGGCGATGAGGAGGAGCGCGAACGCGAGGTTGAAGACGTCGACTCGCGACGACGTGACGGTGTCGTAGGCGGCGTCCCAGAGTCGGGTGAAGGGATCGCGGAACGCTCCCCGGAGTTTGCGTTGTTCGTCGAGGGGCGCCAGCCAGTTGCCGAACCGCGATCCGATCCACAGCAGGTACCCGAGGGTTCCCACGATCGGCGCGAGGAGTGCTGCGCCGGCTCCGACCAGCCGCGACGGGTGACCCCGGAGTGTCTCCCGTTGACGCCACAGCTCAGCGACGACCAGCACCACCACCAACACGCCAACGGGCCGCGTCAGCCCGAGGGCCAAGGCGGCCCCCGCGCTCCACCACCAACGACCGCGACGCGCCGCCCACAGCGCCACGACGCTCAGCAGCAGCGCCAACGACTCGCTGTAGCCGAACGCCATGATCCCCGCGGCAGGAAAGAGGGCCAGACACCAGATCGAACGTCGGGCCAGATCGCTGTCGCCGAACTGGTCCTCGACGAGGCGAAAGAGCACCACCAGCGCGACCAGCGCCGCCCCGTTGCCGATCACCAACAGCGGCACCGCCTCGTGTCCTCCCAACGGGAGGCCGCCCAACCAGCCGAGCAGCGGATACAGGGGGAAGAAGCGCACGGCATCGGCGGGTGAGCCGCCGTAGCCGTGATGAGCGATCGACCAGTAGTAGGTCGCGTCCCACGTCATCAGTCCCTGCTCGACATGGAGCCGCCCGACGCCGCGGACACCGAGGTGGTCCACCACGAGTCGGGACACAGCGAATGCCCCGAGCACACAGCCGCGGGCGACGACGAACGCGAGGGTCGCCTCCCGCCAGGCTGTGCGCGCCGATCGTTGCAATGTCACGAACGGATCGGTTTGGCGGCCACCCCCAGCAACACGAGCGTCGTGTCGTCGATCCGATCGGTGGTGAAGAACTCGTCCGCCGTGATCCCCGAGTTGCCTTGACCCTGCTCCTTGTCGAGGAACCGATAGGCGATCCGGCGACCCGCCGCGTGGAGGGCGACGAACCACGACCGTGGCAGTTTGTGGCGCAGCCCCCAAGGGTCGAGTTTCAGCAGCTTGGTGGCCAGCGCTCGGCGCTTCTCGAAATCGGCCTTCACCAACGGCGTCGCGTCCAGGCCGATGACCTCCACCGACCCGAAGTGGCGCTCCAACATCTCCCGAAGATCATCGGGCCCGAACAAGTGGACGTGGTAGGGGTTCTCGAAATCTGCCGGGGCGTTCGGGGTCAGGAAGAACGCCATCCCGTCGTCCGCGAGGGTTCGAGCGACCGCGGCGACGTGAGGCTCGGGATTGACGAAATGCTCGATGAGATGCGACGAGCACACGTAGTCGAACGCCCCGGTGCGCAACGGGAGGCGGGCGCCGTCCCCGCAAACGGTCGCGAGCCCGACGTCACGGTGCAGGCGTCGAGCCTCGGCTGCGGTGGCGGGGTCGTAGTCGACCCCCACGAGCACACGGTCTTCGGCGGCGAAGCTGGCCGTGCCGTCACCGAGGCCGCACCCGAGGTCGAGGAAGCGGCCGGCACCGATGCGGTCACGAACCTCTCGGTATCCGGCAGCATGCAAGGCCAGCAACGAGTCGGGGGTCTTCCCCTCGATCGGACGTTCACCGGTCAGCTTCACGACGTGTCTCCTGGGGCGGGCCCGCAGCGGTTCCCGCAGGGCATGGGCGCGGCCCGCGTAGCATACGACGCCCATGGCTGGCTCCCCGACGAACGAGACCACCGTCGAGACGATCCGCGACCTGGCGGCCGAGGCGGGGCTCGCGCATGTGCACATGCTGGCGTGGCGGGACCTCGACGATGTCGAAGCCGGTGGCTCGGAACTTCACGCCCACAACGTGGCATCCATCTGGGCGGAGGCAGGCCTCAAGGTCACCATGCGGACGTCATTCGCCCCGGGTCGGCCGCCCCGGACGGTCCGCAGCGGCTACACGGTGATCCGCAAGGCGGGCCGCTATCTGGTGTTCCCCCGTTCGGTCGCCTCGGAGATCGCCGGACGGCTCGGCCCCTGCGACGGCCTCGTCGAGATCTGGAACGGCATGCCGTTTCTCTCGCCGGTGTGGTGGCACGGGCCACGGATGGTGTGGCTGCACCACGTGCACGGCCCGATGTGGGCGATGACCCTGCCGCCGCGACTCGCAGCGATGGGCGTGCTGCTCGAGGAGCGCATCGCGCCGCCGTTGTACCGACGGTCATCGGTCGTGACCCTCTCGGAGTCCTCCAAGGCCGAAATGGTGAACGAACTCGGTTTTCGGCCGGAACGGGTTCGGGTGATCCCGCCCGGGATCGACCCCCGCTTCTCCCCCGGCGCCGCACGCGCTGAGCGCCCGCTGGTGGTCGCCGTGGGTCGGCTCGTGCCGGTGAAGAACTTCGAGCGCCTGATCCGGTTGATGAACGAGGTGCGCCGCGATATCCGTGACGTCTCGTTGGTGATCGTGGGTGACGGCTATGAGCGTGACGCGCTCGAGGCGCTGATCGCAGAACTCGGCGCCGAGACGTGGGTGCGTCTCGCTGGGCGTGTTTCCGACGACGAGTTGATCGACCTCTACCGGCGAGCGTGGACGATTGCCTCCACGTCCGTCCGCGAGGGGTGGGGAATGACGATCACCGAAGCGGCGGCGTGTGGCACCCCGGCGGTCGCGACCCGCATCGCCGGCCATTCCGACGCGCTTGAGGAGGGTCGCAGCGGACTGCTCGGCACCACCGACGAAGAACTCGTCGCCCACCTCCGCGCCGTCCTGAGCGATTCGCAGCTTCGGGCCCGCCTGCAACAGGGCGCCCTGGAACGGGCCGCATCGCTCACCTGGGACTCGACCGCTCTGGAAACCTTCAGGGTCCTCGCCGCTGATGCCCTTCGCCGCCGGAGCCACCGGTGACCACCTCCTCGAAACCGCTCGTGCTCCTCCACGGCCTCGCCACCTCGGCGCAGCGCACCTGGGTCGAGACCGGGCTGTACGACCTGCTCACCGACGAGGGCCGTGACGTCCGGCTCATCGATCTGCCCGGCCACGGCGGCACCCCACTGTTGGCAGACGACGACTGGGACCACCTCGACGAGTGGCTCGAACACCGACTCGACGAGGAGTGCCCCGATGGGCCTCTCGACGCGGTCGGCTTCTCCCTCGGCGCCCGCCTCCTGCTCGGCGTTGCGGCGACGCGCCCGCAGCGATTCGGTCGGCTTGTGATCGCGGGCGTCGGCGCCAACCTGTTCCGCCACGACGACCATGAGCCGCTCGCAGAACGCATCGACTCCGGGATCCGCGCCAGCGAAACCGATCCGCTCGTCGGCCACTTCCTCGACCTCGCCGCCGCGTCGGGGACGGATCCCGCAGCGGTCGCAGCGCTGCTCCGTGCGACCCGACGACCGATCGACGACCTGCTCGGCCGGATCGAGGCCGAGGTGCTCGTCGTGATCGGCGACCGCGATTTCGCGGGACCGGCCGACGAGCTCGTGGAGCAGATCGGCGGCTCGACGCGGTTGGTCATCCTCCGTGGCGTCGATCACTTCGCGACCCCGAAGTCGATGGGGTTCCTCGACGCGGTGCTCGGCTTCCTCGGCACCGCCTGAGGACGATCAACGCCTCGCGTACAGATGCTCCGGGGGAGGTCCGCTAACACCGCGGAGGAAGTCGCGAATCCCCAGGAGACGGGCCCGCGCGTCGAAGATCAACGGCCGTGACGACGGGACCACGATCCCGTGGAGCAGTTGCCAGGCGCTGATACAGAGGCGAATGAACGTGTGGTAGCGGCCGGAGGCGGCTCGAACGAGGCGCAACGTGTTGCGCTCCTGGAGGTAGTCGACCGCCGCCACCGACGTTCCGAGATGGGTGTTGCGCACTCGCGCCCCCCGAACCAACCCCACCGACCAACCGGCTGCCCGAGCACGCGCCCCGAGGTCCGCCTCCTCGCAGTAGGAGAAGAATCGCTCGTCGAACAAGCCGATCTCTTCCACGCACCCCCGCCGCAGGACCATGAGCGTCCCGTGCGGGTAGTCCGCGGGTTCCCACCCGGGATCGGTGCGCGACGCGGCCCGGGTGACCCCGCCGAAGTACGGGTCCATCATCGGGGTGCGGCCGTCGCCGACGTCCGCGCAGGCAAGGCCCGCGAGCGGCTCCGACCGAAGCGCCCGGCCCAGCGCCTCGAGACAGCCCTCCGCCGGCTCTGCGTCGTGAGGGGCGAGCAGACACCACTCCGTCTCCCCTTCGCTGAGCCAGTGACGGAGCCCGACATTCGCCCCGGGTCCGAAACCGAGGTTCTCGCCCGCCTCGATGATCTCGACATCGTCCCGACCGTCCAGCGCGGTGTGGAGTGCGGACAACTCTTCGGGTCGTGAGCCGTTGTCGACCACAATGACCTCGAGCGCGGCACCCTGCGCCGCAAACGCCGAGACCGTGGCAGCACACGCCTCGGCACGGTTCCAGTGGACAAGGACGAGGGCCCAACGATCGACGGCAGCCGGCTGTTCTGACACGGCGGGTCAAGCTACCCGCGTCACACGCGGCACAACCCGGCGCCCACCGACAGCGCCGGATGCTCACCCGGTGATCGCCACCGGCGGGATCCGCGGGTTACGCCCCCACACGAGCACGCGTGCGTACCAGCGCGTGCTGCACGAGGGTCAGCAGTGCGTCGCGGGTCGCGGAGCGCTCGCGGGCGTCGGTGTGGAACATCGGCACGTCGGGACTGATCGCCAGTGCTTCCCGGACCGCTTCGAGGGGGTGAAGCACTGCACCGTGGAAGCAGTTCACCGCAACCACGAAGGGCACCCTGCGCTGTTCGAAGTAGTCGACCGCGGGGAAACAGTCCGCGAGGCGGCCGGTGTCGACGAGCACGACGGCGCCAATCGCACCACGAACGAGTTCGTCCCACATGAAGTGGAAGCGCTCCTGGCCGGGCGTTCCGAACAAGTAGAGGATGAGGTCGGAGTTGCCGAGGGTGATCCGGCCGAAATCCATCGCGACGGTCGTCGAAGACTTGGAACCCGCGGCGAGGCCCATGTCGTCGACCCCCTCCGACGCGCGGGTCATCACGGCTTCGGTCGTCAGCGGCTCAATCTCGGAGATCGAGCCGACGAAGGTTGTCTTGCCCACCGCGAAGCCGCCGGCGATCACGATCTTGACCGGAATCGGAACCTTCGGGTTTGGCGCGTGCGCGGTCGCCGAGGTCGGGAAGGGCGGGTCGGTCATGTGGCTGTATCCCGTCATCTCACAATGCCTTGAGTCCGTCGAGTACCCGTTCGAGCAACTGGATGTCGGGCTGTTCGGTGTAGGAGCCACTCCGGCTCTCGAGGAATCCCGATGCGACGAGGTCTCCGACGAGGACCCGGGTCGCGCCGACCACGACGTCGAGGTGCGCAGAGATCTCGGCGAGGGAGATGGCCTCGGTCGCCAACAACAGAATCCGCCGTTGTTCGAGGCCGACCTGGTTCAACACCGCCTGGCCACGGGCGCTGCAGAGGACCAGCGTCTCGAGGGGGAGATCGAGGTTCGCGCGCGTCCGTCCACCGGTCAGCGCGTACGGACGGACGCGGAAGGTCGCGTCGCCGTCGCCATCGCGGTGCGCCTCGTTCGTCACTGCTCCTCCCGGCCTCCGAAGTTCCCTGTGCTCAGCGTGCCAGCGCGCCCTGGAGTTCTGCACGCAGCTCCGGCGTCAATACCGTTCCACACCGCTCGACGAGTCGAGCCATCTCATAGCCCACCAGCCCCACATCGCACGAAGCCTCCGACATCACCGCCATCGAGGACCCGTCGCTGATCCCCGTCACGAAGATGAACCCGTACTCCATCTCGATGATGACCTCGGTCACCCGTCCTCCCCCGAAGGGGGCAGCGGCGCCGTGCGCCAGCCCGATCAACCCTGACGCGGCGGCGGCGAAACGGTCTGCCGACTCCCTCGAGAGTCCGCTCGACATTGCGAGCAAGAGACCGTCGGCCGAGACGATGATCGCATCACGAACACCGGGTACCCGCTCGGCGAAGTTGCGGACGAGGAACGTCATGTTCGCCGCGTCGGTACTCATCTGGTTCATTGCCGTGGACCTTCCATTTCATCGGCGACATCGGATCGCTCTGCAGTCGATCGATCGTCGGTGCTCGGGGCGGCGTCGGAGCGTCCGCTGTGAAGCCCACTGCGGTAGCTCGACAGAATCCGTCGAATCTCCTCCGGGGGACGCGTCGGCGTCCCGATGCGTTCGCTGGTCGCCTCGGCAGTCGCCACCGGGTCACGCCGGGAGCGTTGCGGAAGCGGTGGCGGCGTCGCCGGCAAGGGTGGCGCCGGCGGAAACGCCGTCTCGTGAACCTGTGGTGGCGGTGGGGCCTGCGGTGCGGGCGTCGCCTGCGGAGTGACCGGAGCCTCCGGGTGTCGAGTCGCACCGGCATCCGGCGACGGCTCGGCGCGGGGGTCGAGCAGTGCGAAGAGCCCTTGCTCGAACGCCGTGTCCATCCGGCTCCCCGCCGGGGCGGGCTCGACATCTCCTGTTTCCGCGGGGACGGTGGTGTCGAAGGACCACGGCTCCGTGGGGATCGGCTCGTCGCGGAACGGTGCGGGATCGGGAGCGGGCGCCTCGAAGTCCGCCAACGGCGGAGTGAGCCCGAAATCCGGGTCCAGTGCGGCGGTCACGGTGTGCTCCGTGGCCGGCGGCCGAAGTGGCTGCTGTTCCTCGAAGACCGGGTGAGGAACCTCCGGTGGAAGTAGCGGCACATGCGGTTCCTGGAGGATGCCGGGCACGACATCGGAGTAGTCCTCATCGGGCTCACGGAAGGCCGGGGGTTCCGGAGCCCATTCGAGGCCGGGCTCGAGTTGGAACGGCGGCGCCGGCTCGGTGCCCGGGATGATGATTGCGCTGTCGACCACGGCGTCGATCGCGAAGTCGGGGAACTCCATCGGGCCGTCGACCTCGACGCTTCCCGCGGGTGCCGCAAGAACCGGTTCGACCTGTTCTTGGACAAGCAGCGCCGGCGGCAGGGTGACCAACGCGGTAATCCCCCCGGCAGGAGAGTCGGTCAGGCGGACGTTGATGCCATGGCGGTGCGCGAGGGTCGAGACCACCACGAAGCCCAGCGAACGGGACAGCGACAGACCCACGACTGGAGGCCGCGCGAGCTGGCGGTTCGCTTCGATCAGCGCCTCGTTGGTCATGCCGACGCCCTGGTCGGTGATCGACACCACGTAGCCGCCGTCGTTCGTACGATGCCCGACGACCTCGACGCGCCGGTCCGGTGGCGAGTACTGCGTGCCGTTCTCCATCAACTCCGAGAGCAGATGCGCGATGTCGACAGCCGCTGAGCCGACGGCGTCGGCCTCGTCGACGGCCAGCAGGGTGATCCGGGCGAAGTCCTCGACCTCGCCCACCGCGACCCGGATCACGTCCGTGATCGACACCTCTCGGGAACGACGACGCGGCGCCTCCGCTCCGGCCAGCACCAGGAGCGACTCGGCGTTTCGTCGCATCCGGGTCGCGAGGTGGTCGAGCTTGAAGAGGTTCTCGAGCTGGTCAGGGTCCTCCTCGTTCGCCTCGAGGCGGTCGATGAACTCGATCTGACGATCGAGCAGCGACTGATTCCTGCGGGCGAGGTTGACGAAGATGTCGCTGATCCCCTTGCGGAGGGTTGCGACCTGTTCCGCCGCCACGTCGATCGCCGTCCGTTCCACCGAGTTGAACGCGCCCGCGAGTTCGGCGAACTCATCCTGGGAGCGCAGATCGATGTTGGTGACGGTGAACTCCTGTTCCATCTCGGGATGGCGGAGCGACTCGACGAGCCGTGGGAGCTGATCGTTGGAGATCGTTCGTGCCGCTGCGGTGAGGCGGCTGAGCGAGGTCGTGATGGAACGGGTGACCGAGGCGGCGAGGAGCAACGCCAGCAAGAGCGCCGTCGCGCTCCCGCCGAGGAAGAGCCGCACCTCACGCTCCAGATCCGCAGATCGAGTGGCTGCTGCGCGAAGTTCCCGGGTGAACAACGACGACTCGGCCCGGCGGAGTGCGTCGAGGCGGCCGACGGTGGTCTGCACCCAGGGCCCCATCTCGGTGTCGAGACCGACGAGCGGGCTGATGGTGCTCAGCGCGTTGAACGGGACCTGTGACGCCACGAAGTCCTTGTCGCGCATCACCGCGTCGAACTGCTTGCGGCCGAACTCGTCGGTGTCGGTCGTGAAGACAGTCGTGAAGTTCAACGAGTCGGCACGAAGCCCGGTGACCTCTTGCACGGCCCAGTCCGCGTCGGGCAGCGACGCGGCACGGGTGGCGGCGACGATTGTCGTCACGTCAGCACCGCTGCGCGCATCGGCTTCCTTGAGGGCAGAGAGCCAGTGAACACTTCGGGCTCCCCGGCTTCCCTCGGCAGCCGCCATCGAAGCGGTGGCGGCGTCGGTGAGGCCGGCGATGATCGTCGAGTAGGCGTCGGAGACCGCTGCGGGACTCCCCGTCGAGGGCTTGTAGACCGCGCGTGCGCTACGAATCGCTGACGCGCGCTGCTTGAGCTGGGTCGCGACCTGCGAGGCGGTCTGGTTCCCGACGGAAATGTCGAGGTCGCTGAGATCCTCCGCCCGGGCCCGCAGGTTGGCGACCGCGCGGTCGGTGGTCGGCTTCAGGCGGTCGAGCATCGCCGCTGCGCTGACCTCTCCGTTCTGCAGAGCAACGGAGTAGAGGCGCTCGAGTTGCAGGTCGTGGACGACCGCCGCGCTCGCTTGCGCGGTTTCGATGAGGGTCTGGCTCCGTTGCGCGGCGTTTCGGCCGTCGAGCCGGTCCGCGACACCCAAGGTCGCCAGTACCCCGAGCGCCAACAGCAGCGGGAGCAGCGTGGCGATCAGTTTGGTCCTGACCTTGAGCCGAGCGAGCATGGGGACGCCTTCCGAGCGCGAATCGTGCGGAAACGGGCCGTCGCCCGTCTGAGTGGTGTTTCGGGACGAATCACCCCGTCCTTGAGTATCGCGACAATGCAACGGCAATCCCCATCGGCGCTCATCCGGATGGCTCTCTCCGCCGATACGGTGAAATCAGTGGACGCCGCGCCTTCGCCAGTCGTCGGATCCCTGGCGGAACTGCCCGGACCCGACCTGCTGCGGGCACTGGCGCGCACCGAAACGAGCGGCATGTTGAAGGTCGGCGAGGCATCCCCGACGTGGGTCGCCCTCGCCGCAGGTGCCGTCGTCATTGCGGGTGGGGCGAGCACTCCGTCGCTTGCTGACGAACTCCTCCACGCAGGCGCCCTCGATGAATCCGTCATCCACGAGGCGGTCAGTCGCGGCGCCCACCACGACCTCACCCTGTTGTGCGAACTCGCCGGGGATTCACCCTCGGAACGCCTGATCGAGACCGTCCGCGAGCACACCGTGGCAGCGGTGTTCCAACTCCTGTTGCCCTCGACTGACCCGTTCGCCTTCCAACCGGGTGCACCGATTTCGGTCGCGCGCCATGTGTCGTTTCCGGTCGAGGTGATCCTCTCGCTGGCACAACAGCGACTCGAGCGCTGGGCCGAGGTCGCCGCGACGGTGCCTTCGACACAGCTGGTGTTTCATGTTCGACGTCTCCTCGACGCGTCGATCGAGGAAGTGACGGTGAGCCGTGCCGACTGGCAGATCCTGGCGGTGTTGGACGGCCGTCGAACGGTCGCGCAGGTGATCGCGGCGACGGGTCGATCCGGCTTCGACGTCCTCAGCACGCTGCACCAGTTCGTCGAAGCCGGA
The DNA here is from genome assembly GCA_029782335.1 of Actinomycetes bacterium. Lineage (GTDB taxonomy): Bacteria > Actinomycetota > Acidimicrobiia > Acidimicrobiales > Microtrichaceae > JADLFH01. The sequence continues at coordinate 14,704 of JAKOVA010000293.1, forward strand.
CTGATCGAAACCCGTTCAGGTCAGGGGACGATCCCCCGGACGGACCGTTGAGGGAAGCTCCGTCTCCCCCATGAGCGCACGATCGACCGCCGCCGCGCAGGAACGGCCTTCGGCGATCGCCCACACGATGAGGCTTTGGCCGCGACCTGCGTCTCCGGCGACAAAGACACCCGGGGTTGACGACTCCCACGTCGCGCTGCGTGCGATGTTGCCGCGTTCGTCGAGTTCCACCCCGAACTGCTCGACGAGTCCACCCCGTTCGGGTCCGACGAATCCCATCGCCAAGAGCACCAGATCGACCGGCAACTCCGCGTCGGTTCCGGGCACCCGTTCGAAGGTCGGACGTCCGTCGACGAAGACGGTCTCGACCTCGTGGTACCGCAGCGCCCGAACGCGGCCCTCCTCACCGATGAACGCCTCGGTGTTCACCGCGTAGACGCGTTCGCCGCCCTCCTCGTGCGCGGAGGTGACCTTGTAGACCATGGGATAGGTGGGCCACGGTGCGCTCTCGGGCCGCTGGTCCGGTGGCCGCGGCATGATCTCGAACTGATGCACCGAAGCTGCGCCCTGCCGCAGCGCCGTGCCGAGACAGTCGGCACCGGTGTCGCCGCCGCCGATGATCACGACGTGACGGTCGCGGGCGGTGATCGGCGACTCGTCCGCGGTGAGATCACCTTGTTGCACGTGGTTCGACCACGGCAGGTACTCCATCGCCTGGTGGATCCCGTCGAGTTCACGGCCGGGGATCGGCAGGTCACGCCACATGGTCGATCCGACGGCCAACACGACAGCGTCGAACTCCGCCCGCAAGGCGTCTGCGGAGATGTCGACGCCGACCTCGCATCGGGTGCGGAACTCGGTGCCCTCGGCTCGCATCTGTGCGATACGGCGGTCCACGAAGCGCTTCTCGAGCTTGAACTCGGGAATCCCGTAGCGCAGCAGGCCACCCACCCGATCCGACCGCTCGAACACCACAACGTCGTGGCCGGAGCGGGTCAACTGCTGTGCGGCAGCGAGGCCCGCAGGGCCCGATCCGACCACCGCGACACGCCGGCCCGTGTGCTGTACCGGTCGATGCGGCTCGATCCAACCCTCGGACCAGGCCCGTTCCACGATCTCGAGTTCGACCTGCTTGATCGTCACCGGATCCTGGTTGATACCGAGCACACACGCGCTCTCACAAGGAGCCGGACACAACCGGCCGGTGAACTCGGGAAAGTTGTTCGTGGCGTGAAGGCGGTCCATGGCGTCACGCCAGTGATCGCGGTACACGAGGTCGTTCCAGTCGGGGATGAGGTTTCCGAGGGGACATCCGTTGTTGCAGAAGGGGATCCCGCAGTCCATGCAACGCGACGCCTGGATGCGTAACTCCTCCTCGGGAAACGGCTCGTACACCTCCTTCCAGTCGCGGAGCCGCACCGGCACGGCACGGCGTGTCGGAGTCCGGCGGTCGTGGTGGAGAAACCCTGTTATGTCACCCATCGTCGTCTCCTTCCTCAGACCCCGGCCGGCGCGGTGGTCACGTCGGCGGGAAGTTCGTCACCGACCGCTGACTCCTCGCGCAGGTCGAGGACCCGGCGGTAGTCGATCGGCATCACCTTGTGGAACCGCTCGAGTTCCTCCTCGAAGTCGCTCAGGATCCGCTGCCCGACCGCAGAATCGGTCAGCGACACATGACGACCGATGACGGTGCGCAGGAACTCGACGTCACCGTCGTCGAGTTCCTCGAGACGAACCAACTCCGGGTTGAGGCGGGTCACGAAATCACCCTGCCGGTCCCACACGTAGGCGATCCCGCCGGACATCCCCGCCGCGAAGTTGCGCCCCGTCGGACCCAACACGACCACGCGACCGCCGGTCATGTACTCACAGCCGTGGTCGCCGACACCTTCGACGACGATCGTGGCCCCCGAGTTGCGGACACCCGCGCGCTCCCCGACCATCCCCCGGAGGAACAGCTCGCCGGAGGTCGCTCCGTAGGCGATGACGTTGCCTGCGATCACCTGTTCCTCCGCAGCAAAGGACACGTCGAGCGGCGGACGCACGACGATGCGGCCACCGGAGAGTCCCTTGCCGACATAGTCGTTGGCGTCACCGGTCAACGTCAGGGTGATCCCGTGGGGCAGGAAGGCGCCGAAGCTGTTGCCCGCCGAACCGCTGAAGTCGATCCGGATGGTGTCGTCGGGCAGGCCACCGCCACCCCAACGACGTGTCACCTCCGCCCCCAACAGGGTGCCGACGGTGCGGTTCACGTTCCGGATCGGGAGCTCCAGGTGCACCGGCGAACCGTCCTCGAGCGCTCCCTCGGCGAGCTGAAGCAGCGTCTGGTCGAGCGCACGCTCGAGGCCGTGGTCCTGCACCCGGGTGTGACGCCGGTCGTCATCAGGTCCGGGCTCGACGACGTGGAGGATCGGGCTCAGGTCGAGACCGGATGCCTTCCAGTGTTCGACGGCGTCATGAACGTCGAGGAGTTCCGGATGACCGACGGCCTCAGCGAGGGTCCGGAACCCCAGAGACGCCAGCAGTTCGCGCACCTCCTCCGCGATGTAGAGGAAGAAGTTCTCGACGAACTCGGGCTTGCCGGAGAAACGGGCACGAAGTTCGGGGTTCTGGGTCGCGACCCCGACCGGGCAGGTGTCGAGGTGACAGACCCGCATCATCACGCAACCGGACACGACCAGGGGTGCGGTCGCGAAGCCGAACTCCTCGGCGCCCAACAGGGCGGCGATCATCACGTCACGGCCGGTCTTGAGCTGCCCATCGGTCTGCACGACGATGCGGTTCCGCAGGCCGTTCAACAGCAGGGTCTGCTGGGTCTCCGCCAATCCGAGCTCCCAAGGGGCACCGGCATGCTTGAGGGAGGTCAGCGGCGAAGCGCCCGTCCCTCCGTCATGGCCGGAGATCAACACGACATCCGCGCGAGCCTTCGCGACCCCGGCCGCCACCGTGCCGACACCGACCTCCGAGACGAGCTTCACGTGGATGCGAGCCCGGTCGTTCGCGTTCTTGAGATCGTGAATCAGCTGAGCGAGATCCTCGATCGAATAGATGTCGTGGTGTGGCGGCGGGCTGATCAGGCCGACGCCAGGAGTCGAGTGACGGGTCTTCGCGATCTCGGCGGTCACCTTGTGGCCCGGAAGCTGCCCGCCTTCGCCCGGCTTGGCGCCCTGGGCCATCTTGATCTGGAGGTCGTCCGCATCGACGAGGTACTCGCTCGTTACGCCGAAGCGGCCCGACGCCACCTGCTTGATCGCGGAGCGGCGGAGATCTCCGTTGGCGTCGGGAATCGATCGCTTCGGGTCCTCTCCCCCCTCACCGGTGTTGGACTTCGCTCCCAAGCGGTTCATCGCGACCGCGAGCGTCTCGTGCGCTTCAGCGGAGATGGAGCCGTAGCTCATCGCCCCGGTCGAGAACCGCTTCACGATCTCCGACGCAGGCTCGACCTCGTCGATCGAGATCGGGGCGCGCTCGGAACGGAAGCGGAACATGCCCCGCAGCGTGCACAACGCCTCCGCTTGGTCGTCGACGAGCTTCGTGTACTCCTTGAAGACCTTGTACTGGCCCGAACGCGTGGCGTGCTGCAGCTTGAAGACGGTCCGTGGGTTGAACAAGTGCACTTCGCCTTCGCGGCGCCACTTGTACTCGCCGCCGTAGTCGAGGTCGCGATGCGAACGGCTCTCGGGCCGGGTGGTGAAGGCGGTCGCATGGCGTCGGGCGACCTCCTCGGCGATGACATCGAGGCCGATCCCGCCGATGCGGCTCGTCGTTCCGGCGAAGTACTCCTCGACGAGATCGTCGTCGAGGCCCACCGCCTCGAAGATCTGCGCCCCGGTGTAGGAGGCGACCGTCGAGATCCCCATCTTCGACATCACCTTGAGCACGCCCTTGCCGGCGGCCTTGATGTAGTTGCGGGTCGCGGTTTGGAAGTCCACGCCCTGGAGTGCACCCGAACGGATCCGGTCCTCGATCGAGTCGAACGCGAGGTACGGGTTGATCGCCGCGGCCCCGAAGCCGAGCAGCGCGCAGAAGTGGTGCACCTCTCGAGCCTCGCCCGTCTCGACCACGAGTCCGACCTTGGTGCGGGTCTTCTCGCGGACGAGGTGATGATGCACGGCGCTCGTGAACAGCAACGAGGGGATCGGCGCCAGCTCCTCGGTCGACGCCCAGTCGCTGAGGATCAGCACGGTCACACCCTCGGCGATGGCGTCGCTGCATTCGCGCAACACCCGCTGCAAGGCCCGTCGCAGTCCGTCACCACCGTCGGCGACCGGGAACAGGCATGCGATCGTCCGCGCCTTCCACCCGAAGCCGGACTCCTCGACGTGCCGCAGCTTGTCGAGCTCGTCGTTGTCGATGACCGGCCGGGGGATCTCCAGCAGGCGAGCCGAACGGGCGTCGGGCTGCAGGATGTTGCCCTCCGGGCCGATCCGGCGGGTCAACGAGGTCACGAGTTCCTCACGGATCGCGTCGAGCGGTGGGTTCGTGACCTGAGCGAAGAGTTGGGTGAAGTAGTCGAAGAGCAGTCGGGGCCGGTTCGACAACACCGCGAGCGGTGTGTCGGTGCCCATCGATCCGATCGCCTCGGAGCCGTTCCGAGCCATCGGGTCGACCAGCATCGTGAGTTCTTCATGGGTGTAACCGAAGACCTGCTGAAGCTGTCGGGTGTCCTCATGGGGCTCCGCGACGTGCAGCACCTCAGGAAGGTCGTCGAGGCTTCGGAGGTTCTCCCGGAGCCATGCTCCGTAGGGACGCTCCGCAGCAAGGGTGGCCTTGATCTCGTCATCGCCGACGATGCGACCCTGGGCGGTGTCCACGAGGAACATGCGGCCCGGCTGCAAGCGCCCCTTCGCAACGACGCTCGACTGGTCGATCTGGAGCGTTCCGACCTCCGAGGCCATGACCACGAGGCCCTCGTCGGTCACCCACCAACGACTCGGGCGGAGGCCGTTGCGGTCGAGCACGGCGCCAACGACCGTTCCGTCGGTGAAGACCACCGACGCGGGTCCGTCCCACGGCTCCATCAGACAGGCGTGGTAGCTGTAGAAGTCACGACGAGCGTCGGACATGGTCGTGTGGTTCTCCCACGCCTCCGGAATGAGGGTGAGCACCGCGTGGTGGATTGGATAGCCACCGAGATGGAGCAGCTCGATCACCTCGTCGAGGCGTGCCGTGTCGGATCCGCCCGGCGTGCAGATCGGGAAGATCCGCTCGATGTCGCCGTCGAAGAGCGGTGACGCCAGCAGCGCTTCTCGTGCCCGCATCCAGTTCTGGTTGCCCTGCACGGTGTTGATCTCGCCGTTGTGGGCGATGTAGCGGTACGGATGCGCGAGGGGCCAGCTCGGGAAGGTGTTGGTCGAGAAGCGGGAGTGCACCACCCCGATCGCCGAGGAGAACCTCGGGTCGTGCAGGTCGGGGAAGAAGGCGCCGAGCTGGGCAGTGGTGAACATGCCCTTGTAGACGAGCGTCCGCGACGACAGCGACGGGAAGTACACGAGCGGTGCGCCGAACTCGTCGAGGAGTTCGTGCTCGATGCGTTTGCGGGCGACGAACGCCGCCCGATCCAGCTTCAGCGGATCCCCACTGACGTCGGCCGCCTCGGAATCGTCGAAGGTCACGAAGACCTGACGGAACGTCGGCATGGTCGCGAGTGCCGCAGCCCCGAGGACCGCCGCAGCGGGGTCGGTTGGCACCGACCGCCAGCCCAGCACTCGCAGACCTTCCGACGCGAGGATCTCCTCGGCTTGCGCTGCCGCTTCGTCGGCGCCCGCTTCCGGGAGGAACGCGAGACCCACGGCGTAGGCGCCCCGTGCGGGAAGCTCGAAGTCGACCACCGCTCGGAGGAACTCGTCGGGGACCTGCACGAGGATGCCCGCACCGTCGCCGCTGTCGGCATCTGCGCCGGTCGCGCCTCGATGGTCGAGGTTGCACAGCGAGCGGATCGCCGCGTCGACAAGATCGTGGCTCGCTCGGCCGTGGAGATCAACGACAGCAGAGACGCCGCAGGCGTCGTGTTCGAAAGCGGGGGTGTAGAGACCCTGCCGCTGGGGAAATCCCCGGCTCATGGTGCGCTCCCTGGATCGACTGTTGGTGAACAGAACCAGGGACGCCATTGGCCCTGGGGCGTGAACCAGAGTGTAGCGCACCCGACACCCGAGCCCCCAGAACTTGGTTCACCGCCCGGCGCCGAGGGCGATCGGCACACTGCAGGTGACGTCGGGCCCCCGTAACCTCCCACGAATGGAGCCAACGCCGGCCGACGACCTGCTCACCTTCATCGACGCCTCCCCCACCCCCTTCCATGCAGTGGAGGAGGCCGCAGCACGGCTCTGCCGGGCGGGGTTCACCGAGGTCGATCTCCACGAGCCGTGGCCGGCCGGCGGCGCCGCCTTCGTCGTGCGTGGCGGCGCGCTCGTCGCCTGGGTCGCTCCCGAGGACGACCCGGCCCGCCCCCTGCGGATGATCGGCGCCCACACGGACTCACCGAATCTTCGGATCAAGCCGCGGCCTGACATGCACAGCGCAGGGTTCCGCCAACTCGACGTCGAGCCCTACGGCGGGCTGCTGCTCAACTCGTGGCTCGACCGTGATCTCGGCCTCGCCGGGCGTGTGATCGTCCGTGACGGTCCGCGTCAGCTCCGCAGCGTCCTCTTCCGCGACGACCGGCCGCTGCTCCGGGTTCCTCAACTCGCCATCCATCTCGATCGGGAGATCAGCGAACGTGGGCTGCTGTTGAACCGTCAGCAGCACATGATTCCGGTCTGGGGTCTCGGGTCGGCTTCCGAGGGTGACTTCGCAACGTGGCTCGCCGATGCGGTGGGAGTCGCGAGTGATCAGGTCGTCGGGTGGGACGCGATGTGCCACGACACGCTGCCGGCGGGGTTCCTCGGCGCGAGTGAGGAGCTCATCAGCGCGCCTCGCCTCGACAACTTGTGTTCGTGTTTCGGAGCCGTCAGCGCCTTGATCTCGGCGGGTGATGTCGCGGATGGCGTCGTGCCGCTGATCGCCTTGTTCGACCACGAGGAGGTCGGTTCGACGACGGCAACCGGCGCCGATTCCGTGCTCTTGGCCCAGGTGGTCGAGCGGCTCGTTACGGTCCGTGGCGGGACCGCGGAGGACGTGGTCCGTGCATGCGCCGCTTCGCGGTGCCTTTCCGCCGACATGGCGCACGGCACCCACCCGAACTATCCGGATCGTCACGAGCCGAACCACCACATCGCGCTCGGCGGCGGGCCGGTCATCAAGACCAACCTCAACCAGCGCTACGCGACCGACGGGGAGACCGCCGCCTGGTTCCGGGTCGTGTGCGATCGCGCCGGCATTCCCGTGCAGGACTACAGCCACCGCAACGATCTGCCGTGCGGCTCGACGATCGGGCCGATCACGGCCGCGCGCCTCGCGATCCCGACCGTCGATGTCGGGATGGCGCAGCTCTCCATGCACTCGATCCGCGAACTCATGGCGTCCGCGGACGTTTCGATGATGACGACGGCGTTTACCGGGTGGCTCGCTGGGTAGCTGCGGCGCTCAGCGGAACACCGCCCGGACCAGCTTCGACTTCCACGACGAGTACGGCGGGTACAGCAGCCGAGGGTCGGGGAAGGTCGGCTTGCGCAGCACGGACTTGTGATGCGTGAAGACGTCGAATCCCGCCTTGCCGTGGTACGCACCCATCCCTGAGGGCCCGACGCCGCCGAAGGGGAGGTTCTCGGGAAGGATGTGCATCACCGAGTGATTGACACAGACGCCCCCGGAGCTGGTGCGCGCGATCACCCGATCCGCGATCTCCTTGGACCGCGAGTACACGTACAGCGCGAGCGGCTTGTCGCGGTCGTTCACGAACGCGATCGCATCTTCGATCGAGTCGACCGCTACCACCGGCAGCACCGGCCCGAAGATCTCGTCGCTCATCAACGGTGAGTCGAGGTCCGGATCGACGATCACCGTCGGGGCCAGATAGCGAGACGCCCGATCCGCCTCTCCCCCACAGACCACGGTGCCGCCGCCGCCCGCGATGAGGCCCGTCAGGCGCTCGTGATGGCGTTCGTTCACGACCCGGCCGAGATCGTCGCTCGACTTCGGATTGTCACCGTAGAACTCGGCGATGCACGCTCGGATCGCCTCGACGAGCTGATCGCGCACCGAGCGCTCCACGAGGATGTAGTCGGGGGCGATACAGGTCTGCCCGGCGTTCATGTACTTCGCCCAGGTGATCCGACGTGCCGCCACCGCGAGGTCGGCATCGGCGGCGACGATGGTGGGGCTCTTCCCGCCGAGTTCGAGGGTGACGGGCGTGAGGTGCTTCGCGGCGGCCGCCATCACGATGCGACCGACCGAGGTGGACCCGGTGAAGAAGACGTGGTCGAAGCGGTTCTCGAGCAGCGCGGTGGTCTCGGGGACCCCGCCCTCCACCAGCGCGACGGCGTCGGGATCGACGTAACGGTGCAGATGCCGGGCGAGCACCGATGCGGTCGCCGGCGCGAGCTCGGAGGGCTTCGCGACAACGCAGTTCCCCGCCGCCAGCGCCGCGGCCACCGGCTCCAACAGCAGCTGCACGGGATAGTTCCACGGGGCGATCACGAGCACGACACCGAGCGGATCCTTCACGATCTCCGCGGTTCCCGGGAGCGACAGCAGCCCCGGGAAGACCCGATCGGGGCGAACCCAGCGATCGAGCTTCTTCGAGATGTCACGGATGTGCATCCGGACAATGCCGATGTCGGTCCCGTACGCCTCGAAGGGCGGGCGACCGAGGTCGCTGCGGAGCGCCTCGACGAGTTCGTCTTCGTGCTCGAAGAGGAACTTCACGAGCCCCGAGAGTTGCTCGCGACGCCACGTGAGCGGCCGGGTCCGGCCGGACTCGAACGTCGAGCGCAGCCCGTCGATGAGTTCGCCGTAGGACGCCGCCATCGTGGCGGTCGGGTTCTCGGTATCGGTCACGGGTGCCTCCCTACACAGCACGGACAACGTGAGCGTACCTCTCGTCGGCGTCCCCCCAGGAGCCGCGCGATACGGTCCGGCGATGCGGTTGGACGAGGCGTGGCGCCACCTCGGTATCGCGCCGACCACCGATCCGGGGGTGGTGCGCAGCGCGTATCTGTCACGGCTTCGTGCCGTTCACCCCGACGTCTCCGACGCGCCGGCGGCGAACGACGAAACCCGCGCCCTGCTCAGTGCGTATCGGCTCGTGGTCACGGCGATCGCCGGGCCCACCCTCGATGACGGCCCCTCGAACGAACCTGACCAACGCGACGGGCCACACCCGCCGGCCGCAGAGGGCGACCAACCATTCGTCGCCTCCCCGCTCGCCGATGAACAGCTGGTCGGGGTCGTGATGATGGCGAACGACACGATCGGGATCGGGCTGCCGCCAACCGAGGCGTACGGCGTCGCACTCGAAGCGGCGTACCGCCTCGGCGACGTCATCCACGTGGAGCCCTCCGGAGGGCTCCTCCAAGTGATGTTGCACCTGCGCGACACCGACGGTGTCCCTCGCTTCTGCCAGCTACTCGTGTCGCTCCAGGGCCGGGCCACAGGGGTGACCGAACTGCACTGCGCCGTCGAGTCCCTCGACGCCACCCCGGCGCCACCCATCGGGGCCGTGACCGAACTGCTCCTCGACGAGCTCGTCGCTGGGGCCTGAAAGCTCACCCACGCCACAACGGCGGCGACGGTGGGTCCAGAAACACCCACAGCGCGCCCACCGCCATCGCCACGTTGCGAACGACCGACCCCCAACCGAGCCGGCTTCGCCGCCGGGAAAGGGCACCGAAGCAGGCGCAGGCGACGGCGGCACCGCTTCGGACGACGCGAACCACGACCACCGTGAACGCGATCATCAACAACAGCGCGAACGCCGCTCCCGCCGCCGGAGCGACCACCAGTCCGACGGCGGCGAGCAATTCACCGAAGGGGACGATCACGCTCAACGCCGCCGCAGAGCGAAGGTCGAGTTCCTCGAAACTGCGCCTCGTCCCCGCACGGTCGGTGAGCTTTGCGACCGCGGCGAACCCGAGTGCCGCGGCGAGACACCACGCGACGAAACGAACCGCCACGCTCAGCGCGGACCTCGAGGGTGAGTCATGCGCCACGCCGCGATGTCGTGGCCCATGGGTGTCGTCGGTTCCCGGGCGACGAACGGCCAGAGCTCCTCGGCGATCGCCCGCCAGTTCCGTGTCGCACCCAACTCGGCGAGCACGCTGAAGACCCCCAGGTTGATCCGCTGGATGATCACCATCGCGGGCGGCAGGTTGGCGGCCTTGATGATGTCGCCGTAGGGACCGTTCAGATCGAAGAACCGCCGCAACGACTCGGCGGCGTATTCCGAGGTGACCGTCATCGGTTCGTCGCGTAACACGAGTTCGTAGAAGTGATGGAAGTACTCCATCACCAGGTCCGCGTCGAGGGCGGCGACGTTGGGGATCAGCCCGATCTCCTCGACGAGGCGAAAGAACGCCTCCCGATCATCGTCGAGGATGGCGGTCGTCGTCATCCGCTTGAACCACTCGACCTCTTCGGTCGTGAACACCTTGCACAGGCCGAAGTCGAGGAAGGTGACCCGCCCGTTGCCGTGGAACACGTAGTTGCCGGGGTGCGGATCACCGTTGAAGACCCCAAGGTCGTAAACCCCGCCGAAGACGAACCGGTAGATCGTCTCCGCGGCGAGATCTCGCTCCTCTTGTGACCAGGTCTGCAACTGCTCGAACGTCGCGCCCTCGACGAACTCGGTCGTCAGAACCCGGGCCGTCGACCACTCCTCGAGGGGCATCGGAACGTGGATCGTCGGATGACCGTCGTACTCGAGCGCGAAACGCCGTTGGTTGGCGGCCTCCACGCGATAGTCGAGTTCTTCCACCAGTCGTGCACGAAGCTCCTCGACGAGCGGTTTGGGATCGAGTCCCGGGAACAACATGCCCAGCGCCCCGAAGAGCAGATCGGAGTTGTCGAGATCGGCCCGGATCGCGTCGTCAACACCCGGGTACTGCACTTTGACCGCGACCTCACGACCGTCGTGGGTGGTGGCCCGATGGACCTGCCCGATCGATGCTGCGGCCACCGGATGTTCCGACCACGACGCGAACACGCTCCTCGGGCTCCCGCCGAGTTCCGCCTCGACGACCTGCTCGACGAGCTCGGGAGCCATCGGGGGCGCCGCGGTCCGAAGTTGCGCGAGCGCTTCGCGAACCGGCTCGGGAAGCCCCTGGTCGAGGTAGCTGGCCATCTGGCCGAGCTTCATGACCGCACCCTTCATGTGCCCGAGCGACTCGACGACCTGCGCTGCGGTGCGCAACTCGTAGTCGGATCGGAGCTCCGCTCGACGCTCCTCCGACGCGAACGCGGAGCGCGCGGTGTTCACGGCGAGCCCGACACCGGCACGAGAGCCGAGACGCGCCAACTCGGCGGTGCGCGTCGCTCGCCCCGACAGGACGGCGGGTGGCGATTCACGGCGGCGACGGCGCTCGAGGGTCGCCGCCGCTGCGACGACCCCCAACAACGCTGCGCCGGCCGCCAAGCGGCTCCGGGGGCTGGGACTCACTCCTCGGTGATCGTGATGGAGTGGATCACCACGTCCTCGACCGGACGATCGCCGGCGCCGGTGCGGACCTTTTCGATCTCATCGAGCACGTCGAGCCCAGAGATCAGCTTGCCGAACAACGAATAGCTCGGCGGCAGGCCGACGCCGCTGGGGCCGCTGACGATGAAGAACTGGCTGCCGTTGGTGTCGGGCCCCGCGTTGGCCATCGCCAACGAGCCGATCTCGTACTGCCCGCGCTGGGGGAGCTCGTCGGCGAAGCGGTAGCCGGGGCCTCCTCGACCGGACCCTTCGGGGCAACCGCCCTGGATCATGAAGCCCGAGATGATCCGGTGGAAGATGAGCCCGTCGTAGTAGTGGTGACGTGCGAGGTTGACGAAATTGTTGACCGTCTGGGGAGCGCGCTGGGGGTAGAGAAACGCGACCATGTCGCCCAGCGACGTGGAGATCGTCGCCTGATATTGCTTGTCGGGATCAACCGCCATCTCGAAGGGCTCGGCGAAACGGGTGACGCGTTCTGCGGAGCCGTCGGCGGGAGGGGCTGGAGTGGGCATCGTGAGGTCCTTCGTTCGGGGGCGCTCACCCTACTTCGGGGCGTGCGGCGCACCGTCGAAGCCCGCCAACACTCCCACGGCCTCCTGCGTGCGCAACACCAGCACCGCAGCGCGCCCCTTCTTCGCCGGCCGGGTCGGCAGCACGACCGACTCGGGCGCCGTGCCCGAAAGATTCCTCGCCAACGACACGATGTCGCCGAATCCCAACTCTTGATCCACCCTCGTGCCGTCCGCGGCGGCACCGACGAGCTTCATGAGGGTGACTGGGTTGCGGGTGTCCCCTACGTTCTTGAGGACCGTTCGGATGAAGGTCTGCTGACGCTGTTGCCGACCGAGATCCGCGGTCGGGTCGGGCACTTCCTTCCCGTCGATGATCTCGACGTAGTGCCGGGACCGGACGTACGCCAACGCCTGGGTGCCATCGAGACGGACCGGTCCCGAAGCAATGATGTTCAACCCCGAATGGTGATCCAACGCGGGATGCGGGAAGTCGATCGTGACACCACCCATCGCGTCGACCATTCCGGAGAAGCTCACGAAGCTGACCTCGAGATAGTGATGAATCGGGATCCCGAGGTTCGCGGTGACCGAACGAACGAGGTTCGCCGGGCTGTCGTTGTAGGTGGCGTTGATCCTGCCGGGCCGGCCGGTCTTCGGGTTGGTGACCCACAGGTCACGGGGGATCGACATCATGGTCGCCTTCCCCGCTGCGACCCGGAGCACGATGATCGTGTCGGCACGTCGCCCCGACACTGACGGGCCGATGACACCGGCATTCGGGGTGTCGTCGGTGATGCCCTCACGGCTGTCGCTGCCGACGAGCAGGTAGTTCGTCGCCGTGCCCGACTGCGTTGCCAGGGCGCCCTCGAGGTCGACCCGGTAGAGCGAGTCGAAGCGGTACCAGGCCCATCCCAGCGCGCCGACGATCACGAGGATGACCGCCAACGGGAAGTACAGGAAGATCCACCGCAGCTTCGGTCGGAACATCCGGCGCAAACGATGGTTGGAGCGCCGTCGCGGCGTTTCGGGGTGACGCGACCGGCCGTGATCCGCCGAAGCGCGGGTCGCGCGGCGCGGTGTCTGCGGCCCGGACGGCGGCCGCCGACCGACGTCGGACGTGGCTGGTGGTGTGGATGCCCGTGGGCTCGACGGCGGCCGCATCGGGGGTGCCGCCGGAGCGTTCGGGTCGGGTGCCGGTGGAGGGAGTGGCTCGGGAGGCAGGTCGGGTGGGGGAACGTAGTAACGCCGCGGGGGCTGCGCAGGGTCCTCCTCGCTTCCGCTCACGGTGGTGATGTTTTCACATGGAGTGCCGCATCGGGTGTCCCTAGACTCGCTCCATCGTGGATGCTGTGGATTCGAGCTCCCACCACGCCCTCGCGTTCACGATCGCGGAGACGTGTCTCGGTGACGTGGAGACGTCGCGGCACATCGCTGCCGCTGTCGCCGCGTGGGCTGATGAACAGGCTGAGGCCCTCGGGGTCGACCACATCGCCTGGGTCGCGGCGGCCGCCGTCGATGCCGCCCTCAGCGCTGCGCCGTCGCCGGGCCGCCACTTCGACCGTCCACGGACGATCCTCGCCGAGGAGCTGTCCTCCGCATCCACGGCGGCCCGGGTCGCCGTCGCGCTCGTCGGCATGTGCGGATTGGATCGTCGGGATGCGGCCGCGCTGACTCGACGCCGGCTCGATGAACTCGATGCCCTCCTCGAGCCGTTCGATCTGATCCTCGACGACCTCGTCGCGTTGCGGCCGGGAGCGGCGCCGCTGTCGGGGAGCGAGTCCGGCGCCACTTCGATGTCTGCTCCGGTGGCGCCACTCCCCGCACCGCCGCCACCCCCGTGGGAACTCGGCCCCCAGCGCGAGCCAGAACCCACCCCCGCGGCCGAATTCCCCACACCACCGGCCGCCACGACTCCGCCCGCCACCGAACTCGGCCCCCAGCGCGAGCCAGAACCCACCCCCGCGGCCGAGTTCCCCACACCGCCCGCTTCCCCGACGCCCTCGCCGACGACCACCCCGACACCCGCGACCACGTCGACGCCCGAACCGGCGCGCCGACGGCGGATGCCGGTGAGCGTCGGGACGATCCTGACCATTGCTGCGATCGGCGCGGTCATCGCCCTGATCACCGTCCCCCATGGCGAACGTCCCTCGTTCGCGTCCCCGTCCGCAACAACCAGCCGGAATTCCGACTCCGCCTGTGTTGCCGAGGCCCCGCAACTCGGGCGAGCACTACAGGTTGGCGCCGAACAGCGCCCGGCGAGACTGGCGCTGCCACCCGGCCGGGTGACGTCGGCCCCGCTCATTGTGGTCATCGGCGATACCGGCCAGTCGGCGCAGGACGCAGTCACGACCACCGGCCTCGAGGGCGCCGGAGCCGTGGGAGGCGACGCCGTGTTGACCCTCGACGGCTCAGCCCAGTCGTGGAACGTCACCGCGACGGCCGACGCACAAGACGACATTGCGATGGCAGCCGACGCCATCGATCAGGCGGCCGCGACCGGCTGCGTGGACGCGAAGCGCACGGTGCTCGTCGGTTACGGAACCGGGGCCCACCTCGCGGCGGCGATCGCGTGCAGCGGCAACGATCACATCCGTGGCCTCGTCATGGTCCGTGGCGCCTTCGCTCCCCCGTCCTGCACGTTGGCGAACGGGCTCACCGTCGTGATCGACGCTGATACGACCGACGCGATCCTCCCCTACGACGGCGGCTGGGGCATCACCGCACTTCCGGACTCCCGCTACTCACCCACCGGTGCACGTGAAGCGTTTACGGCATGGGCCGGACTCGACGCGTGCGCTGGCCCCGAAGTCCACGAGACGGACAGCTCTGGCGTGGAAGTGATCCGTCACGAGCAGTGCCGGAACGGGGGCAGCGTGGAGATCCGATCGACCACCGGGTTCGGGCACGACTGGCCGGCCGACGGCTCCGGCGTCGTCGCGCGCGTCGTCCGACGGATCGACTGAGCGTCGCCCGGCGGGGACGCTCAGGCCGCGACCGGCGTCGAGACGAACCAGCGGAGCGGCCCTGCAGCGGGCACCGGCTGAGGTGACGGTCGCGCCGTCCCCCCGGCCCGGCGGACCAGGAGGAGCACGCCGTGGCGGGTTTCAGCCAACACCAGACCGACGGCAGGCACCGCGACCCGGTCCTCGATCAGTTCCGTCGCGGCCTCGAGCGCGTCGCGGTCGGAGCGCAACTCGGAAACCGCATCGCGCGCCGCGTCCGCGTCAAGGTCCAGGGATTCCACCACCAGTGGATGTGACACCAGTGCAACCGGGTCCAGACCGACCACCTCGCCGATCGCGCAGATCCGCAGGAGCGCAGCATGCTCGGAGCGCTGCGGCACGGCGTCAGTGCCGAGCAACTCGGGAGCGTCGCTGCGGTCAACGAGTACGTCGAAGTCCGCCACCTCCGACAAGCCCCGGCCCTTCAGTTCGTAGAGGCGACAGAAGGAGACGACCGATGCGTCGTCGAGCGTGACGGCCCCCCGTTCGACCTCGAGCAGCTCGTCGGGGCTCCACCAACCGTCACAGCGACGCGAGATCGACGTGAGGGCTGCTCCACCTCGTGCGCGCTGCGCGTACAACGCTGCGCCGAATCGGCGACGGGGTACGAGCGGCGAATTCATCTCCTCGATGACCACCTGCTCTCTATCGTCGAAAGGGCTCGACGTGTTGAGAGATTCGGTCGATGCGGCTTACCGAAAGGGTGGCCCCGACACCCATGCGACCAACGAACGTCGCCGCCCAGAGCGCAATGGCAGCACCCGGTGATACTCGAACGAGGGAAACGCGATCACGGCACCCTGCGCGGAAGCGGCACGATCGAAGTCGGCCAACTCGGCGGCGTCGGCGTCCTCGGCCAGGTCGAAGAGTTGCAACTCGGCACCGCGGTACTCGGAGGGGTCCGACAGCTGCACGACGAGCGACAGCTTCCGCCGACCCACCCGGCCGTCGAGGCCGTCCTGGTGCCAGGAGTAGAACGACCCGACCTCGTCGTACACCGTGAACTGCAGGTCCTCGTCGAAGCCCGAAAGATCGAAGCGGTACCGGCGGTTCGCCCGCTCCGCGGTTCGCATGAGCTTCTCGTAGATCCACCACGTGTCGTCGTCCGGTGGCAGCCACCCGATCCGGGCGCGGCGAACGTCGTCGTCGCGAACCTCGTCACCGTCGGTCGCCTCGAGCGTGGCGATCGACGACTCGAGCGCGTCACCAAGACGGACGATCCGCTCGCACTGTCGCTTGGTGAAGACCGCCGGATGGATCTCGCAGGACTGATACGGCGGCGAGCCGACGCCCTCGAACGAGGGACGCCAGAGCAGTTCACCCGCCACGGAACGACGCTGCGGTGCCGGAAGGGGCTACTCGGCGGTCGTCGTGGTGACGTCGCCCGAATCGCCAGCAGTGGTGGTCGTCGCGGGTGCCTCGGTGGTGGTCGGTGCGCTCGTCGGCGACGACAGGCCCGGGTAGAAGAGCGTGGTGGTCGTCAGGAGGGTCGACGTGGTCGTCGACGTGGTCGTCGTCTGGACGGCGTCGCTCATGTGACCGGTGACCTTGACGGGTGGATTCGGCTCAGGCTGTGAGCATCCTCCGGCAACGACGGCGACCATCAGGGCGAACACGGCGGCGCACAGCGGCTTTGGGAGGTGGGCCATAGGTCTCAACTCTGCTTCCTGTGACGGGTGACGGGCAATTCCCGAGATCACGTGGGCTCGTAGGAATCGTTCCAGATCCCACCGGTGTCGGAGAGGACCTGTGCAACGGTGGGACCAGCGCTCAGGGCGCCGTGGATTGCGCTGATCGTCGCGACCCGATTGTTGATGAACACCGCATCCTGATGCGCGGTCGAGGCGGCCGGGTCCACCCAGACGGACGCGATCATCAACCCGTACTCGGCGATCTCGGCCGCGAGCACCCCGGTCCCGACCGCCTCGATCACCCCGGCAGCGACACCGGCATGTGCTGCGCCACGGGTGAGCTCGCCGTGTCCGCGCTGTTCCACCGCGGCCGTGTTGACGAACAGCGTCCACGGCTTGACCGGCAGGCCGGGTCTCGCCACCACAACGAACGGTTCATGGCCGGCCGTCGGGGTTGAGAGGGACCCAGCCCACGCAGCACCAACCGGGCCGTTGCGATCGCCGATGAGCACGGTGAGCCGCGCGGCGGAGCTTCCGGACCCCTCGCTTCCGTGACCGATGAGTGTCGGCACGAACCCCCCTGGTGCGCCCCAACTCATGGTGCGGTCTCCGTGATCGCCTCAGTGGGGTCGCCGTGGATCGCTGCCGTTCCGTCGCTCAGTGGCCGTGCCCCGTGGCCGCAGCGCAACGCGATGATCTCGGCACAGATCGCGATCGCCGTCTCCTCCGGGGTTCGGGCGCCGAGGTCCAAACCGATCGGCGCCCGGAGCCGGGCCAGATCCTGGGCCTCGACTCCCGCTGCGACCAGCCGCTCGCGTCGCGCGGCCGTGGTACGCCGGCTGCCCATCGCGCCGATGTAGCCCACGTCGGTTCGGAGCGCCCCGAGCACGGCGGGGACATCGAAACGGTGGTCGTGGGTGAGGACGCACACCGCGTCACGCGGCCCGAGGGTGGCGCCCACGCGGTCGAGCAACCGGTCGGGCCAGTCCACCACCACCTCATCCGCGCCGGGAAAACGTCGGGGACTCGCAAACACGGCGCGAGCGTCGCACACGGTGACGTGAAATCCGAGCACCTTCGCGACCGAGACGAGCGCTGCGGTGAAATCGACCGCGCCGAAGACCAGCATCCGGGGTGGCGGGGCGAAGACCTCGATGAAGACCGCCACCGCCCGTTCGCGCGCCTCGCCGGCGGGGCCGTAGTGGCGGATGCCGCTTCGGCCTGCGGCGATCTCTCCCTCGGCGTCACGGCCCACGACCCGATCAAGCGCTTCGTTGCCGAGCGTTCCGACGAACTCTGTGGCCACGCCGGTGGCAGCGAGGACGAGCAGCTTGGCCCCCACCGCGGCAGGGTCTTCGGCCTCGATGACCGTCGCGAGCGCCAGCGGGGTGGCCGCCGACATGGCGAGACGGAATCGTTCGAACAGATCGCTCACCAGTCGAACGGTTCCATGAAGAGCCGAATCGTGCCGCCACAGGTCAGCCCGACCGCGAACCCTTCGTCGTCGGAGTACCCGAAGGTCACCATGCGACGTTCACCGTTCTGGTGGATCCTCATCGCTTCGGCGACCACCGCCGACTCGACGCAACCACCGGAGACAGAGCCGGCGACCTCGCCATCAGCAGCCACCGCCATTGCTGCGCCCGGCAGCCGTGGCGCGGAGCCCTCGACCTCGACGACCCGAGCAATCACGACGGGGACGCCGGCGGCCCGCCAGCGCTCCAGGTCGTCGAGCAGCTCCCTCATCGACGTCGAGCCTACCGAGGCCCTACAGCCAGTCCTTGCGTCGAAACACCACGTAGAGCAGTACCGAGAGCGAAAGCATCAGCAGCACCGAGATCCATACTCCCCAGGTTGCGGCGAACCCCGGGTACGGAACGTTCATGCCGTAGAACCCGGTGATCAACGTCGGGACCGCGACGATCGCCGCCCAACTCGTGACCTTCTTCATCACCTGGTTCTGGCGGTAGTCGCGGAGACTGATGTTGGTCTCCACGATCGTTCCGACGAGGTCGCGGAGCGCGTCGGTCGATTCGGTGACCCGAAGGACGTGGTCGTAGACGTCCTGGAAGTACGGGTACATCGCCCGTGGGATCAGGTCCTGCTCCCGCCGCATCAACGACGAGACCACCTCTCGCAGCGGCATCGCGAGTCGGTGAAACCGCACGAGCGCCTGCCGGGAACGAAACCACTCGCGTTGGCGACGAGGGTCGATCGGCCGCTCCTCGAAGATCCCTTCGCTCACCGCGTCGTAGTAGACGTCGAAACGATCGACCGTCTCGAAGTAGCCGTCCACGACCACGTCGAGGAGGCCATACAGCAGAAAGGTCACTCCGTTGCGGGCCAACGCGACGTTGCGATCCCATCTCGCGAGCACTTCGTCGATCTCGGGGGCTTCCTCTCGGTGCACGGTGATCAGCCACCGGTCACCGATGAACGCGTCGAGTTCGTGTTCGTCGAGGCCGCCGTTGTCCGGATGGAAATCCACGACGTGACACGACAGAAACAGATGCGTGTCGTAGTGGTCGAGCTTCGGCCGCTGGTGCATCGCCAACGCGTCTTCGACGGCCAACTCGTGAAGTCCGAGCTCCTCGCGCAGGACCTCCAGCTGGTCCCACGACGGGCTCGTGAGGTCGGCCCACACGACCGTCTCCGGGTCATCGAGATGCTCGGAGAGCTGGTCGAGTGGGAAACCCTCGTCGACCAGCTCTCCGCCTCGATATGCCCGCGTACGCGTGCCCATCACGTGGTGATGGAGTGGGAATTACCGCCGACGCCACCGGCGCGGCGGTTCTCGGTCACTTGACGATGACCGCCGTGACCATGCCGAACATGCCCGTCTCACGCTCCGCGTGATTGAGGATGTGGCAGTGGAACACCCAGGTCCCTTTCTTAAACGCATTAAAGAGCACCGTGTAACGCTCGCCTGGGGCAACGGTCAGCGTGTCGGTCCAGTACGGCTGGTCGAGTGGGATCCCGTCCTTCGCGGTGACCAGCTGGGGGAACTCATGCAGGTGCATCGGGTGCAACTGCTGACCCTCGTTGTAGTAGGTCAGCGCGACCCAGTCGCCTTCCTTCACGACGATCGGCTCGGTCGCCGGGAAGCTCTTGCCGTTCAGCGAGTAGCCGATCGCACCGGAGTCGTTGAGCACCATCGGCATGTCGACCGCTGGGGTGATGTTCGCGGGGACCGAACGGCCAGCGACCGTGATGCCCTTCTTGATCGGGGTCGGACCCACCTGGAACACACCGAACATGCCGTTCGGAACGCTCATCTGGCCGTGCATGTGCGGGTGGTACATCGCCATGTAGGGCTTGTCGACGGTGAACTCGTAGGTGAACGTGCCGCCATTGGGAGCAATCGGTTCCTGGGTGATGGGCGCGACGCCGTCCATCTCGAAGGGAACCTCCACACCGTGCCAGTGCACATCAGAGGCCACCGGCAGCTCATTGGTGACCTTCACCCGGATGTGGTCGCCCACGTCGAGCTTGAACATCGGGGACGGAACGATTCCGTTGAAGGTCCAGGCGTCGACGAACTTGCCGGGCTCGACCTCCCACTTGGCGATCTTCTCGACCAGCTCGAAGTTCTTGGTCCCGTCGGGGTCGATGGAGGTCGGCTGCAGGATCTGGTTGCCGCTGCCCTCGGTCTTCGCCGGGAACTTCGCGAACGAGGCCATCATGTCCTCATCCATCTTGGCGTAGTCGGTGGTCGACCCGTGGTCCATCCCGGCCATGTCGTCACCGCCGGAGTCGGCGGAGTCGCTCGACCCGTCGGTGATGGTGAGGAACGCCTCCATCCCCGACTCCTTGTGGCCGGGGACCGAGCAGTGAAGCTCGATCTTGCCGGGTGCGACCGTCCCGAGGTCGATCGTCTGGGTCTCCCCGGCGCTCAACAGCTTCGTCGCGATCTTGCCGTCGCCGACGGTGACGTCGTGATCCACCGAGCCGGCGTTGGTCACCTTCAGCTTGACGTCACCGGCCGGCGCCGTGAGGTTGCCCTTGATCGCGAACTCGGTGAGGGTCACCTCGATCGTCGTGGACTTCGACGACGAGGAGGAGGAGCCGTCGGAGCTCACCGCGACCGCGGCGACCGTGATGATCCCGATCCCGAGCAGGTAGCTCATGATCAGGGCGATGCCCGGCAGCGCGAACGAGCGCGCCGGCTTGTCGGAGGTGGGCATGCAAACCACTCCTGTGAGAGTCGAGTTCGGGGGTTTTGGGTACCACGATGCGAAGAAACCAGGCCACCATCACAGGGCCCAACGTCCCGGATCGATATGACCGAGGTCCCTCAGAGGATCTCGGCCGGCGACGACGAGACTAGTTCGATCTGCAGTTCGCCGACACCTTCAGCGACGAGTCGGAGCCGGCCCGTTGCCAGCACGCTCACCGACGAGCCGTCCGCGTCAGGATCGCTGACCTGCAGGCACGCGACGGCCCCTCGGCGGGCCGCGGCGAGCGCAGCGCCAGCGAGCGGCAGGCGGGCCGTCGTGCCCTGCAGCGAATAGGAAACCGGCTGGACGAAAGGCAGCGCGGCTGAGCTGAAGCCCAGGCGCCCCCGATGGTGTCGGGCGAGCCGCACGAGCGTCGCCTCATCCAGCACGGTCATGATTCCACGCTCGCCCGAAGCGGCAGGGCGATCCAGGGTCCGAGGTCCCGAAGGTCAGGGACTGCCGGCCTCGCGCTGATGGAGCCGCGCCGCGTAGAGGGCCGCCTCGGTTCGGTGTGCCATCCCGAGTTTCGAGAGAACGTTGGAGACGTAGTTCTTGACGGTCTTCTCGGCGAGGAACAACTCGCCGGCGATCTGGCGGTTCGTCAACCCGTCGGCGAGCAGGTGGAGGATCCGTCGTTCCTGCTGGGTCAGGTCACGCAGCCGCGGGTCCTCGTCGGGTCCGCGACGCAGTCGCTCGACCACCTTCGCGGTGACCAACGGGTCGAGGAGTACTTCGCCCGCCGCCGCTCGATGCACGGCAGTGACGATGTCACCACCGCGGAGCTGCTTGAGCAGGTAGCCGGCGGCCCCGGCGACGACGGCCTCGACGAGCGCCTCGTCGTCAGAGAAGGAAGTGAGCATCAACACCGCGATCCCGGGCATCGACGAACGAATCTCCCGACAGACCTCCACGCCGCTCCCATCCGGCAGGCGCACGTCGAGCAGGGCGACGTCGACCTCGACGAGGGGGATCCGCTCGAGTGCGGTCGCGACCGAGTCCGCTTCGCCGACCACCGTGATCGAACCATCGACCTCGAGGAGGTCTCGCACGCCTCGGCGCACCACTTCGTGGTCATCCACCAGGAACACCCGGACCGTCATGGCCCCATTGTCGCCGCGCGCCGACGCCGCCGGGACCATCCCGCGTTCCCGGGCGGGTGCCGGGCAACAGTACGGCCGAAGGCGACCCGCCCGGGGACCGCCTCATACACTCAACGGCGGAATGGACGCCACGGAGCCAGCGCAGAGCGCCGCGGGGCCGCATCAGCTTCGCCGACTGCTCGACGCCGTCGTCGGCGTCAGCTCCGACCTCGAGCTGTCCACCGTGCTGCGCCGGGTCGTCGACGCTGCCGCGGAACTCGCCGGCGCCCGCTACGTGGCGCTCGGGGTGCTCGACGAGCGCCGCGAGGTCCTCGTCGAGTTCGTCACGGTGGGCGTCGACGAGGAGACACGCGCCGCGATCGGCGACTTTCCGCGAGGTCACGGGATTCTCGGCACCCTCATCCACGACCCCCGACCGCTGCGACTCCCCGATCTCACCCTGCATCCCGACAGTTACGGGTTCCCTCCGAACCACCCGCCGATGCGATCGTTCCTCGGCGTTCCGATCCTCGTGCGGGGTGAGGCGTTCGGAAACCTGTATCTCTGCGACAAGATCAACGGCGACGTCTTCGACGAGATCGACGAAGAACTCGTCGTGACGCTCGCCGGCGCCGCCGCCGTCGCGATCGACAACGCACACCTGCACGCCCGGGTCGCAGAGGTCGCGTTGTTGGAAGACCGTGACCGAATCGCGAGGGACCTGCACGACACCGTCATCCAGCGACTCTTCGCGGTCGGGCTGAGCCTGCAGGGGGCAGCCCGGATGACGGACGATCCCGCTCTCACGATCCGGATCGACCAGGCGGTCGACGACTTGGATTCCACGGTGAGAGAAGTCCGCTCCGCGATCTTCGAGCTGCACGCCGGAACCGGCCCGACCCAGTCGATTCGCCAGTCGGTGCTCGCGGTCTGCGCCGAGTCGGCGCGAGCGCTCGGCTTCGAGCCGACCATCACGATCGACGGGCCGGTCGACACCCTCGTTGATGCCTCGACCGGCGAGCACGTCGTCGCCGTCGCACGCGAGGCGCTTTCAAATGTCGCGAAGCACGCTCGAGCACGACAGGCGTCGCTGCACCTTCGCGCCGAAGGTGGGCAGCTCCACCTGCGGGTCGAGGACGACGGCCGCGGCATCTCGTCTCCAGGTATCGGCGGACGTGGCGTCGACAACATCCGCCTCCGAGCACAACGACTCGGTGGGACGGTTTCCATCGCCTCGGCACCCGAGCGTGGCACCGTCGTCGACTGGTCCGTACCGCTGCACTGAGCGGCGACCGCTCACGCGGCCATCGCCGCCGCGACGACCCGATTGAGTCGGCGTATCCCGGTGAGGTTGGCGCCGTCGACGAGCGCATCGCAGTGCGGCATCGCCGCCGCCATCCCCGCAGCGGTCGGCTCGAAGCCGCTCCGCCCGCAATGGGGATTGACCCACACCACCCGCCGCGCCCGGCGGGCCACTTCCGCCATCTGTCGGCCGAGCAGCGCCGGGTCGTCGCGTTCCCAGCCGTCGCTGCCGATCACCACGATCGCCCCGCGAAGCAGCCCTCGAGCACCCCACTGCTGGGTGAAGCACTCCAACGAGGCTCCCAGGCGCGTTCCGCCATCACGGTCGACGAGACGCTGGTTGATCCGGGCGACGGCCTCGTCGGGCCGGTCGCAATCAAGCAGCGGTGTGAGGCGGGTCAACCGTGTCCCCATCGCGAACACCTCCGCTCCCACAGCGCGCACCGCGACGTGACCGAAGCGCAACAACACTTCAGCGTAGTCCGCCATCGACGCCGAGACGTCGACGAGGAGCACCACCCGACGCGCCCGACGTCGCTGTCGGCGCCACGCCAGCTCGATGAGATCGCCCTCGAAGCGCGCGCTGCGGCGTACCGTCGCCCGGAGGTCGAGGTGGCCCCGACGGGCCCCGACCTGTCGCACGCCCACCCGACGCGGCGCGGTGAGTCGGAGCTCGGCGATCGAACGGAAGATGTCCCGGCGCTCCGCCTCGTCACAGGTCGCGATGTCCTGTCCGGCGAGCCGTTCTCCCCGGCTCGCGAGCCGCCCACCTACTTCGTCCCCCGCGACGTGAACGGTAGGGATCGGCGTCGGTACTGCATCGGCATCGTCGTCGGCAGGCGTCGTCCAGCCCAGGAATGCAGCGAATCCCGCGTCGAATGCGGGGAACTCCCCAACCGAACGGACCATCGTCTGACGCGCTCCCCAGTAGAGGCCGTTCAGGGTGTCGCCCAGGAACGCCCACGCCTCCGCACAGGCCGCGACCGAGGCCGGGTCTACGACCAACCCTTGGCCTCGGAGGGCACCCGCGAGCTCCGCGGCGAGGGTCGCCAACGCCGCCCGCGGTGAGGTCGCGGGCGACGGGCTCACCGGCCGATCGCCGCCATCAGCGACGGCATCGCCGAGCCGACGGCCCCAAGATCGTCCCGATGCTTCAGCACCGCGCCGAGCGTCCGGCGTGCCGCCGACGCGTCGAGTTGGCCACCCAGTTCCTCGATCGCGCGGGCCCACTCGATGGTCTCGGCGATGCCGGGTGTTTTCAGCAGCGGCATCGACCGCAGGTGCGCGACGAGCGCGGCGATGCCTTCGGCCACCTCACGTCGCACCGCGGGAGCACGGCGGAGGACGATCTCGAGTTCGCGGCTCGCGTCGGGGTGATCGATCCAGTGGTACAGACAGCGGCGCTTCAGGGCGTCGTGCAGTTCACGGGTCCGATTCGAGGTCAGGATCACCACGGGCCGCACGGTCGCTCGAACGGTGCCCAACTCGGGAATCGAGATGGTCCAGTTCGACAGGACTTCCAACAGGAGCGCCTCGAACTCTTCGTCCGCCCGGTCGAGCTCGTCGATGAGCAGTACCGGCGGCACTCCGTGCGTCGTGATCGCTTCGAGCAACGGCCGCCGTCGAAGGTACCGCTCGTCGTAGAGACCCGCCTCGAGCGCCTCGGGATCAGACTCCGCCCCCGACGCCTCACGAGCCCGGAGGTGGAGCAGCTGGCGGGCGTGGTCCCAGTCGTAGAGCGCCTGGCTGGCGTCAATGCCCTCGTAGCACTGCAGGCGAATCAGCGGCGCGTTCGCACGTCGGGCCAGGGCGTAGGCGATCTCGGTCTTGCCGACTCCCGCCTCACCCTCCAACAGGAGCGGGCGACCGAGCCGAAGCGCGAGGAACACGGCGGTCGCAAGGCCGTCATCGGTGAGATAGCCGTCAGCGTCGAGTTCCGCAGCGAGCGCGTCGGGGGAAGCGACCGACCCGAACTGCAAGACGTCCGCCACCGGATCAGGGCCGCTCATTCGTCGCTGTAGAAGACGTTCTTGACCTCGGTGTAGTGGTCCATTGCCGCCATACCGAGCTCCCGGCCCACCCCGGACCGCTTGAACCCTCCGAAGGGAGCCTCCGTCCGCACTGAACGGGCGGAGTTCACCGACAGCACACCGGTCCGCAGTGCTTTCGAGACACGCAACGCCCGCCCGAGATCGCGGGTCCACAGCGACCCGGACAGCCCGTAGGGGCTGTCGTTCGCCAACCGGATCGCCTCGGCCTCGTCGTCAAAGGGGATGACGCACGCGACCGGCCCGAAGATCTCCTCCTGAGCGACACGCATCGAGTTGTCGACATCGCTCAGCACCGCTGGCGTCAGGTACCAGCCGGGACCGTCGGGGATCTCACCCCCGAGCGCCGTCGTCACGCCCTCCGCCGCGCCGATCGCCAAGTACTCGAGCGAGGTCGAACGCTGTGACTCAGAGATCATCGGCCCGAGCTGCGTCGCCTCGTCGAGCGGCTCCCCGACCACGAGCTCCTCGGTGTGGCGCACGAACATCTCGACGAACTCGTCGTAGACGGGGCGGTGCACCAGGAAACGGCTGCGGGCGCAGCAGTCCTGGCCGGTGTTGTCGAAGACCGACAGTGGCGCAGCGGCAGCCGCCTTGTGGATGTCGGCGTCCCCGAAGACGATGCAGGCCGACTTGCCACCCAGCTCCAGCGACACGCGGGTGATGTTGTCGGAGCTGGTGCGCAGCAGGTGTGCGCCGGTCGTCGTCTCGCCGGTGAAGCTGAGCTTCGAGACACGCGGATCGGCGGCGAGCGCGTTCCCGACGACCGCGCCAGGGCCGGGGATGCACGAGACCGCCCCCTCGGGAACACCCGCCTCAACGAGCAGTTCCGCGAGCATGAGCGCCGAGATCGGCGTGAGCGACGCCGGCTTGATCACGACGGGGTTGCCGCACGCGAGCGCCGGGGCGACCTTCCAACAGGTGATGAGCAGCGGGAAGTTCCACGGGACGATCAACCCGCACACCCCGACCGGGTCGCGGTAGGCGACGTCGAGGCCGCCGTCCGCGACGGGGATGACCTGACCGAAGTGCTTGTTGGCGGCGCCCGCGAAGTACTCGAAGACGTCTGCGGCGGTGTTCGCCTCCCACCGTGCGTTGCCGATGGGATGGCCCGCGTTGCGTACCTCGGCGAGCGCGAACTGCTCCGCGCGTTCGCGCAGCAGGACACTCGCGGCAAGCAGCACCTTGCCGCGCTGGGTTGCGCTCATCCGCCGCCACGCGCCGTCCTCGAACTCGGCGGTCGCCGCGGCGAGGGCGCGATCGACGTCAGCGGGGCTGGATCGAGCGACGGTCGCCAGACGTTCCCCCGTCGAGGGGTCCGACACGTCAAAGGTGGCGCCATCTGCCGCGGCGGCGCGCTTGCCGCCGATGATCAGGTCGAAGTCGCCGGAGAGGGCACCGCTGCGTTCAAGGGGCATCGACGCAGCGTACGTTCGCCGATCCCGGGCGGGCTAGCGTCCATCCGAGCACCACTCCCCCACAGGAACGCAGGATCATGGGACGACTCGACGGCAAGGTCAGCATCATCACTGGCGGGGCCGCCGGCATGGGTCGTCTCGCGTGTGAGCGCTTCGCGGCGGAGGGCTCGAAGGTCGTCGTCGCGGACCTCGACCAGGCGGCGGTTGACGAGGTCGCCGCCGGTCTCCCTGGGGCGATCGGGGTCGCCGTCGACGTTCGCCACTCCGACCAGGTCGAGGCGCTGGTCGCACGAGCGGTCGACGAGTTCGGCCGCCTCGACGTGATCTACAACAACGCGGGTATCTCCCCTGCCGACGACGACACGCCAGAGGCAACGAGTGTCGACGTGTGGGACCTCACCTTCGACGTCAACGTCAAGGGGGTGTTCCTGTGTTGCAAGTACGCCATCCCCGCGATGCGCCGGTCGGGCGGCGGCTCGATCGTCAACGTCGCCTCCTTCGTCGCCCACATGGGTGCCGCCACCCCGCAGGTGGCCTACACCGCCTCGAAAGGGGCCGTGCTGTCCATGACACGTGAGATCGCGGCGATCCACGCCCGCGAGCGCATCCGGGCGAACGCGCTGTGTCCCGGCCCGGTGCTGACGCCGCTGCTCGCGAAGTTCCTCTCCGACGACGCCAAGCGTCAGCGTCGCCTCGTCCACATCCCGATGGGGCGATTCGGCGAAGCGGCAGAGATGGTCAACGGGGCGCTGTTCCTCGCGAGCGACGAGAGCTCGTACATGACTGGCCAGTCGCTCATCATCGACGGCGGGATCACCTCCACCTACACCACCCCCGAGTGAGCCTCCCGCCCGCCGCCCAGGCCGCTACCCTCGCACCGTCATGTTGAGCGTGGCCCAACTCCGGGAGTTCGTCGCGGCCGGCGAGATCGACACCGTGCTCGTCGTGTTCCCCGACATGCAGGGCCGTTTCATGGGCAAGCGCGTCGTCGGGTCCTTCTTCGTCGACGAACTGGATCACAACGGCGGGTCGATCGAGGCGTGCGACTACCTCCTGGCGGTTGACGTCGACATGAAGGTGCTCGACGGCTTCCGATTCACGAGTTGGGAGACGGGCTACGGCGACTTCGTCTGTCGTCCGGACCTCTCCACCCTGCGGCGGGTGCCGTGGTTGGACCGCACGGCCCTCGTGATCGGCGATCTCGTCGACCACTACGGGGATCCGATCCCGGTGTCGCCCCGCGCGATGTTGCGCGCGCAGATCGATGCGGCGGCACGCCAGGGCTTCGAGGTGATGGCAGGCACCGAGCTCGAGTTCTTCCTGTACCGGCAGAGCATGGAGGAGGCCTCCGCTCAGCACTTCCGCGACCTCACCCCATCGAGCGACTACATCATCGACTACCACATCCTCCACACCACCAAAGACGAGTGGTTGATCCGCAAGATCCGCAACGACATGGCGGCGGCCGGCATACCGGTGGAGAACTCCAAGGGCGAGGCGGGTAAGGGCCAACACGAACTGAACCTGCGCTACGCCGACGCGCTGGCCATGGCAGACAACCACGCGTTCTACAAGAACGGCGCCAAGGAGATCGCGGCGCTCGCTGGTCGGGCACTCACGTTCATGGCGAAACCGCGGATCGATGACGCGGGCTCATCATGCCACGTGCATTCATCGTTGTGGGACCTCGGCGGAGACGCCTCGCTGATGGCGACGGGCGACGGCACCGAGATGAGCGACACGTTCCGCTGGTACCTCGGCGGGCTCTTGGCGACCGCAGCGGATTTCACCATCTGTTGGGCGCCGTTCATCAACTCCTACAAGCGCTACCAGCCCGGCTCGTGGGCACCCACGGCAATCGGATGGGGCACCGACAATCGGACGCTGGGGTTCCGGGTCGTTGGAATGGGCGCAGGGATGCGAGTCGAAAGCCGCATCCCCGGCGCCGATTGCAACCCCTACGTCGCGCTCGCCGCGACGATCGCGGGCGGCCTCTACGGCATCGAGCATCGCATCGAACCGGGCGACGTGTACGCCGGCAACGGTTATGAGGCAGATCTTCCCCGGATCCCCCACACCCTGGTCGATGCAATCGAGCGCTTCGAGTGCTCCGAGGTCGCACGATCCGCGTTCGGTGACGACGCCCACTTCCACCTGCTGCACCTGGCGCGACAGGAGTGGGCCGAGTTCAACAACACGGTGACCGACTGGGAACTGCGCCGGAACTTCGAGCAGATGTAGGTCTCCGATGGAATCCCCACACCGCCCACCGATCGCCATCAGCTGCCAGCGTCTCGAGGAAGGGCGGGTCTGGAAGCTCACCCCGGCGCTCGCCGTGGTCTCGGCGTACGTCGACGCCGTCTGGCGAGCGGGTGGGATGCCAGTTCCGGTGTTTCCCCTCGGCAACGCCGAGTCGTCCGCCGCCGACGTGTTGTCACAGGTCGCTGGTGTGGTGCTGATCGGTGGGCTCGACGTCGATCCTGGCCGCTACGGACAGCCGGCGCACGAAACGACCCTCCCCGCTCCGGAGGACCAGGAGGCCTTCGAGTCGGCCCTGGCGTTGGGCGCGATCGAACGCGGAACCCCGCTGTTGGGAATCTGCCGGGGGACGCAACTGCTCAACGTGTTGCTCGGCGGCACGCTCGACCAGCACATCACCGGTGCCGCCGGACGCGGCGAGCACGGAATCCCCAACGGGGGTGGAGGGGTCACCAACAGCATCCGGCTCGAGGCCGGTTCGCTCGCGGCGGCAGTCATGGGGAACGGCCCGATCACCGGCCGTTGCCACCATCACCAGGCCGTCGATCAGGTGGCACCGGGCCTCGTCGTCACCGGGCGCACTGACGACGGCACCGTCGAGGTGCTCGAAGCGCCCGAGACGGACGGCTGGCTGCTGGGGGTTCAATGGCACCCCGAGGAAACCGCGGCGGATGATCCGGCCAACCAGGCGCTCTTCGATCATCTGGTCGCCGCCGCCCGTCGCTGAGCAACCCTCGTCGGCTCACCCACCGGAAGCGGCTCGCCGGCGCTGCCGTCACCGCCCGGCGGTCGGGACGTGGGCCGAATGTGCACGAAGCGCCGGGCCGATCTGCACCTTCCACACCCAGCCCTGACCCGCGTCGGTCACGTGCACACGATCGGGCGTCCCCCATGCCTTCGCCTTCGCCGGGGTTGGTTGGCCTGCTGGATCCGCACCGACGCAGACCTGGTCGGTGGGTGGAATGGTGATGGTCCCGGGGTGTGCCGCAGCGATCTCGCGGAGATTCGAGTTGTGCCACTCGATGCTCTCCCGCGTGAACTCGTCGGCGTTGGGCTCACCAGGGCGCCGGCCCGGACACGCGAACTCCAGGAGCGCCACGCGGGTACCCGCGGCGTTTGCCCGTCGGATGCGAACGTCGAGTGCCTCGCCGATCGCGGTACGCAACTCGGGGCTGTTCGGCGGCACCATCCGCCCGTCGGGTGCCCGGTACCAGTGGGACTGCTCGTAGCCCCCAGAGGTGATGACGAGCCAGTCGGGGTGGCCGGCGAGACCGAGCAACTCCGCCGCCTCCGCGGAGCGTTTCCCGCGGCAGTACGACCCGTCGACGAGACCACCTCGGGCGGGGTTGTCGACCATCCAGCCCGGCGTACGCACCAACACGCCGCAGCCCAACACACCGGCGTTCGCGACGGTCCGGATGTAGGCGGGTAACTCGGAACGACGCAGGTCGTGGGCGATGGTCGCTGCCTGGGAGTCGCCACCGACGAGCACCGTGAGGGGCCGGGAGGTCTCCGAGGCTCCCGGGGCGGGTGCGACGACGGGCGCCGACGGCGGCGTTGTCGGTGATCCGGGCGTCTCGGGTGTCGGCGCGGTGGAC
>JAKOVA010000028.1 GCA_029782335.1 Actinomycetes bacterium
GGGACTGTCTGAATTTCTGTGTGTGAAGCGGGGAAGAGACTTGTCCACGGCGGCGCGCGGGCGTCGCTTGCGACGAACGCAAACGCGCGCCGCGGTGGGCAAGTCGGTGCCGCATGTTACGCGGCGCCTCGGGTGAAGCGATCGCCGTAGGCGATCGCAAATTGGTTCATCGCCTCGCGCCATTCCTTGGCTGCACGGCCCCAGTCGGCGGTGATGTTGCGCAGTGCCAGCCAGATCAACTTCGTTGCCGCATCGTCGCTCGGGAAATGCCCGCGCGTCTTGATGATCTTGCGCAGCCGCGCATGGATGCTTTCGATCGCGTTGGTGGTGTAGATCACCCGCCGCACCGCCGGCGGGAAGGCAAAGAACGGAATCACCCGATCCCAGGCGCGCCGCCACGTCGCCACGACGGTGGGGAACTTGCGGCCCCAGTTGCCGCGCTCGAAGGCGTCCAGTTCCGCGGCTGCCGCCTCGGCACTCGGGGCCGTGTAGATCGGCCGCAGGGCTTGGGCCAGCAGCTTGCGCTCCTTCCAGCTCGCAAAGTCCAGACTGTTGCGGATCAGATGCACGATGCACGTCTGCAGGGTGGTCGCCGGAAACACCGCGCCCAGCGCCTCGCCGATGCCCTTCAGGCCGTCGGTGACCGCAATCAGGATGTCGGCCACGCCGCGCGTCTTCAGGTCGTTGAAGACCTTCAGCCAGAACTTCGCACCCTCCGTATTCTCGATCCACAGCCCCAGGATGTCGCGCGTGCCGTCGGGCAGGACGCCGAGCGCCAGGTAAATCGCCTTGTTGCGCACCACCGCGTCCTCGCGCATCTTCACCCGCAGCGCGTCGAAGAAGATCACCGGGTACATCGGCTCCAGCGGCCGGGCCTGCCAGGCGGCGACCTCGGCCATCACGGCATCGGTGACCGAGCTGATGAACTCGGGCGAGACGTCGGTACCGTACTGCTCGGCCAGAAACCCCTGGATCTCGCGCATCGTCATGCCGCGCGCGTACATGGCCACGATCTTGTCGTCAAACCCGGTGAAACGCCGCTCGTGCTTGGGAATGAGCAGCGGCTCGAAGCTGCCGTCGCGGTCGCGCGGCACCTCCACGCGCAACGGGCCGTCGTCGGTGAGCACGGTCTTGCCGCTGGCGCCGTTGCGGTGGTTGGTCGCATCCTCGGGCTTGGCGGTGCCCGGCGCATAGCCCAGGTGATGCGACAGCTCCGCACCAAGGGCGCGTTCGATCAGCGCCTTCTTGAACGCCATCGAGGTGGCATTGACCGCCTCGGCGCTCATAGGGCCGGTGACGAACTGGTCAATCAGTTCCTTGGGAATCGGCGGCAGCACAGCGGCCGCCTTCTTCGTCTTGCTCGGCATAGCTTCTCCTCTCAGTCAGCATGCTATGCCTCACACACAAAATTCCGGACAGGCTCGCGGGACTCAACTCGGAAAATCGCTGCACGGTGCTGCAAGAGACGCAACGGGCGTCCTCGTAAGTCGTTGAAATACAGTCACCGTACGATTACGTGGCGTTCTTTTAATCCGTTGGTCG